>NZ_JAJDNQ010000026.1 GCF_022340605.1 Thiohalocapsa sp. | reverse complement strand
GGCAGGCAGGCGCGCGGCCCTCGTCGCGCCACAAAAGGCAGTGGCGCTCCCACACTGCCTCGCCCCGTGGAGCGGCACGCGAGGTCCTGTGGGAGCGGCACTCCCGGTGCCGCGACCGGCGGCAGCCGCTAGCCGTCGCCCATGCCACCGGCCGCCTGGATGCGGTCGGCGATGGTGGCGAGCAGTCTTTCCGAGTCCACTGGCTTGCTCAGCAGCGCGGCGCCGCCGGCGGCCGTGCAGACAGCGGCGGCCTCCGCGTCGGCGCTGCCCGTGACGAACAGCACCGGCGTCTGTGCCAAGCCCGGCAGGGCCTTGATGCGCCGGCAGACCTCGGGGCCGTCCAGATCCGGCATCATGATGTCGAGCACCACGGCGTCGGGCTGATCGCGTGCCGCGATCTCGACGGCGCGCTGACCGCTGCGGGTGGCCTTAACCTGGTAGTGAGGCCGCAGGATGTTGTTTAGCACGTGGAGGTTGGTGATGCTGTCGTCAGCGATCAGCACGATCTGTTGCTCCGCGGTCAACGGCGACCTCCCGCGTGTGTTGCTGGCGTAGTTCTGTCAAGGCTGTGCGCGCCGCAGTGTAGTCGAACTCGTCGATCCAGTGGGCGACCCGTTGCGCCTGTTGCGCCAGCCGCGGAGATGCACGAATCGTGTGCAAAAGTTCTGCCGCGACGGCCGCGGCGGTGGTGTCGTCCTGCTCCAGCAGCGTTGCCAGCCGGTCCATCAGGGGCTCGGCGGCCGCTGGCGCGAGGCCTGGGGCGCCGTGCCCTTCGTCCACGCGCCCGCCGAGCCGGCCGATGGCATCGCGCAGGGCGCGCAACTCCCCGGCGGCGGCGGTGAACTCGAAGGCGTTCACGCGTCGCTTGAGCCCGGCGAGACGGCGGGCGAGGTCGCTGTCGCCGCCCACCGCGGCGGCGAGCCGTTCGGCGGTGTCCAGGGCCGCGGCATCGCCGCCGTCGAGCAGCGCCTGCAAGCGCTCGGCGAGCGCCCATGCGGCGGCAGCCTGTTCCGCACTCATCTCGGGAATCTCGCAGCAGGGCTCGGCGGGCGGCGTCTGCACCGTTACCCTGTCCACGGACGCCGCGAAGGCTTCGATCAGCGTGTCGACCCCGGCCGCCAGCGCCGTCAGCGCCTGCGCCGGCTCGCCGTTGCGGCAGGCCCGCTCCAATGCGTCCGCGCTGCGGGCGATGTCCGTCAGTCCAAGGTTGCCGGCCACCCCTTTCAGCGTGTGCGCGAGCCGCAGCTGCGCGTCGGCCTGCGGTTCGTCGCCGGCGGCGGCAAAGCTGGCGGCGAAGCCCAGGTACTCGTCGCAGAAGCGCGCCAGCATGGAGCGGCGCAGCGGTGTCGGCGCGGCGGGTGCCGGACCCGCGTACCGCGCGGCGCCGGTACCGGTGCCGGCGGGAGATGCACGGGGCGTCACCCAGCGGGCGAGCGTGGCGAACAGGGCGTGCACGTCGATGGGCTTGCTCAAGTGATCGTTCATGCCGGCGGCGATGGCCCGCTGTCGGTCCGCGGGGGTGATGCTCGCGCTCATGGCGATGATGGGCAGATCGTCGTGCCCCGGTGCGGCCCTGATCTGGCGCGCCGCCTCGTAGCCGTCCAGCTCCGGCATGTGGATGTCCATCAGCATGGCGTCATAGTCGCCGTCGATGGCCTTGAGCACCGCCTCGCGGCCGTCTTGAGCCACGTCCACCCGTACCCCGGCGGCGGCCAGGATCTCTGCGGCGAGGTCGCGGTTGATGACGTGATCCTCGGCCAGCAGTACGCGGGTGTCGCGTAGCCGCTCCATGTCACGCGGGTCGCCGAGGCCGCGGCGTGGTGGTGCCGGCAGCTGTACCTCGGCTGGTGGCGGCTGGCGCAGGGCCGCCTGGTAGACGGCGGCGGGGCTCACGGGCTTTTCCAGGCAGCCGACGATGTCAAGGTCGGCGAAGCGGGCGGCGGCATCGTCCTCGCCGTAGGCGGTGACGATCACTACGCGCGGCTTGGGATTAATGTCCGTGTTGGCGACGATGGTGCGTGCCACCGACGCGCCGTCCTGGCCCGGCATGCGCCAGTCCAGGAACACCAGGTCGTACGGGTCGTGCTCGGCGCACGCCTGCCGCAGGGCGTCCAGGGCGCCATCGCCGTCGGCAGCGGTGCCTGCGCGCATGCTCAATGATTCCACCATCAGCGCCAGGATGCCGCGGGCGGTGGCGTTGTCGTCCACCACCAACACGCGCACGTCCTCCGGCAGCGGAGGGGGCTCCTCGGCGCCATCGGGCTCGCGCCCGAAGCGGGCGGAGGCATGGAAGGTGCTGCCGACATCGGACTCGCTCTCCACCCAGACACGCCCGCCCATCATCTCCATCAGGCGGCGGCAGATGGCGAGCCCCAGGCCGCTGCCGCCGAAGCGCCGGGTGGTGGAGCTGTCGGCCTGGTGGAAGGGCTCGAAGAGTCCGGCGCGCTCCGCCGGTGACATGCCGATGCCCGTGTCGCTCACGGAGAAACGCAGCATCACTTGCTCGGTGCTGTCCTCGACCATGCGCACGCGCAGCACGACCTCGCCGTGCTCAGTGAACTTGACGGCGTTGTTGCCGAGATTGATCAGGGCCTGCGACAGGCGCAGCTGGTCGCCCAGCAGCGCGGTAGGGATGTGCGGCGGGCAGTCCAGCAACAGCTCCAGGCCCTTGCTGGCCGCCTTGGGGCCGACCGCGGCGGAGAAGGTCTCCAGCACCTCTTCGAGCCGGAACGGCGCGCAATCGAGCGTCAGTTTGCCCGCCTCGATGCGGGAAAAGTCCAGGATGTCGTTGAAGCTGCCGAGCAGATCGGTGGCGGCCTGGTGCGCCTTGTCGACATAGTCGTGCTGGCGCGGCGGCAGGTCGCCCGTCAGCGCCAGATGGGTCATGCCGATGATGGCATTGATGGGCGTGCGGATCTCGTGGCTCATGTTCGCCAGGAAGGCGCTCTTGGCGCGGCTCGCATCCTGCGCCTGATCGCGCGCCCGGCGCAGCTCCGTCTCGTACTGCTTGCGCTCGGTGATATCGTGGGAGATGCCGCACAGCCCATACGGGCTGCCTTCGGTGTCGAGCAGCGGGAACTTGTAGGTCTCCAGCACGAGTTGCGTGTCGCCGTGGTCGCGCACCTCCTCGAATTGCCGTGGCTCGCCCTGGTCGAGCACGATCTCGTCGTCCCGCGCCATGGCGGCGGCCACCTGCGGGGCGAACAGCATCTCGTCACTGCGGCCGAGCACCGCCTCCTCGGGCAGGCGGGCGAGCTCGCACCAGCGATCGTTCACCAGCGTGTAGCGGCCGGCGCGGTCCTTCACGTGGATCAGCATCGGCGAGTTGTCGAGGATCGCCTGTAGTTCCTCGCGCGAGCGCCGCAGCGCCTCGGTGCGCTCACGCACCTTTGCTTCCAGGTGCTCCTGGTAGCGCTCCGCGCGGCGCCATTCGCGCAGGTCGCGGATGGCGGCCACCACGTGCATGCGCCCGCGGTGCTGTACGCGCCCGAGGCGGATGTCCACAGGGATTTGCGTGCCGGACTTGGTCACGGCGGTCAGCTCGCGCACGGCGTTCATGGCCTCCGCCCGCGCGCCGTCCATGAAGCCTCGGCGTTGCGCCAAGTGGGCCTCGCGCAGCGGTGCTGGGAGCAGCCGTTCCACCGGCCGGCGGATCAACTCGCGGCGATCGTAGCCGAGCAGTGCCTCGGCCTCGCGATTCATCAGCACGATGCGGCCGGCGTCGTCACAGATCAGGATGGCGTCCGGCGCCTGCTCGAAGATGCTGCGCAACTCCGCCTCGCGGCGGGTGGCGTGCTGCTGTGCTGGCAGCGGCCGGCCGCGCTCTGCCAGGCGGACCTGCACCAGCATCAGCACCAGCAACGCGCCTATGCCGACGCCGAGCGCGAAGAGCCAGATGGGGTTGTCCACCGCCGACGGCATCCCCGCGGCAGACGCTGCGGCCGACAGGGGGGCGGACACGGCCGCGCTTAGGCACATCCATGCGCCGATGGCCGCGCGCCGGCGATGGCGGCATTGCTGCTGGCGTCGGTGCAGGAAGAGGCCGGTGCTCGGAGCCGGCCGTTGACCGGCAGGCGGCCGGGAGTGGATGGGCGGCATCGGGGCGCGGCGCGGTGCGGGCGGTGCTGGTTGTTGTGGGTTGTGTGCAGCCTGCGGCGCGATGCGATGGGGTGGTGCGCCGCTTGAGGAATGCTGCCGCGGTGCCGGCGGACCGGCACGCGGCAGGCGTTGTGGTCGGCTGGCGCTCAGTGCCCGCCGGCCTCCTCGGTGATGATGAGCTCCGGATAGAAGGTCTTGTCCGGTTCCTGCGCGGCCAGCGCTTGCGCCTTGGCCGCGGCCTCGCCGTAGGTCATCTCGCCGTCGAGATGGCCCTTCTCGAACTTGGCCTTGCTGCGCCAGCCGACCCGATAGCCCGGGTCGTCGGCGCGCTTGGACAGTGGATCACCCTTGGACTTCAATACGTTGGCCATTGATCAGCTCCTGGTTGGCTCCCGGTCTGTTCCCGATCGGCTCCTGCGTCGCCTGCGCTGCTCATGCGCTCTAACCGGACCCGCCCCGGGCATCCTGGCCGGTGCGCCTGCCAGGCGGCGCGGGCGGTCGGCTCAAACACAGCCGGTCGGCTTGGGCAGGCCGCCCCATTTGCAGATGAGCTTCATCGGCCCCTTCTTGAAGATGCCGTAAAGCTCCTTGGTGCTGACGCCCTGCTTCTTGGCGAAGATGCGGATCGGCGGCACCACGCCGTCATTGTCGTACATGGCGCGGGCCTCACGGATGAAATGCATCACTTGGTCGTTCATCTCGAACTCGTCCTCGCGGGCGAGCTCGGTGGCCAGGTTCTCGGTCCAGTCGTCGCGGTTGACGAGAAAGCCCTCGCCGTCGACGGGTACGCTGACTGCCATGGCATTACCTCCTGCGTTGCAGCTTGCGTGCGCCGGGGCGATTCCCCGGCGCTGATGGCCCCATCGTTGTCAGGGTTGACGGCCCCGGATTCTACCCTTTCGCATTTGCGGTTATGGCGCGCGTGTCACCGCTGCGGCGAGACCGCCCCGGTCGATGCAGGCCGCCAGCGCGTCGGCGTCCGCGAGCCTACTAGGCCCGGGCGGCGCGAATCGCGTCCAGCACCCCGTCCCAGAAGCGGATACGGGCGCAGATGGCCTCCTCGGCAGCCGTGGCGGCCTCTTCGAGCCGCTTCGGGTCGTCGCCACAGAGCCTGTCCAGGAGTTGCATGGACAGCGGGCCGTGGAAGTCCTCGTCCAGGTGGATGTGGCGGTTCAGGTACTGGTGGAAGATGGGCGCCTGCGTGGCGTCGACGCCGTTGGCCGCCAGCAGGCGGCGGAACATGTCTGGAATGATGCGCTCGCGTCCGGCGGCCAGCGCCGCGGCGGCGGCGTGTGGCTTGTCCTCGCGGATGAAGCAGAAGGTGGTCTCGCTGAAGTAGCGCGCCGGCAGTGGCGTGCTGTCGGCATAGAGGGCGGCGTCCAGGCCATCGTGCTGCACCTGGGCCAGGAAGCGCCCGGGCGCGTCGGCATCGGCGCCGATCTCGGCCATGGCCCGGAGGTAGAGGGCATAGTGGCTCAGGTACTGGGTGCCGGCGTCCGTCTCGATCTGGTCCGATTCCTCCTCCAGTACCAACTGGTTGATGAAGTAGACCACGGCGGCGTCGGCCTGCGGCATCCACGGCGTCGTCGTGGGGGCGACCGTGCGCTGCAGGTACTTGATCAGCGACATGAAGTCCCAGACGGCGTAGACGTGGTGGGACATGAACACCCGGAGGTCGGCGAGGTCCGCCACCTCCGTGTAGATGGGATGGGCGTTCAGCTCGCGCTGGAGTTCTTCGATGGGAGCGAGGTCCGGGGTGGCCATGCTGCTGTCCTCGTGTTGCGATGATCCGTGGGGAGCCGCCGCCGCTGGGGTGGCCGTGCGGCTGTCCACGGCAAAACCTCGGACACTCCGCTTGCTCACGGTGATGGGTTGGCGGGTCCGCCCGTCATCTTGCGCGGGGCGCACCGATCAGTTCAAGCGGAACACGATGGGCACCCGCACTGTCCAGCGGCTGCGGCCGATGACGGCGGGGATGGGCTCGAATCGGGCCAGCCGGCGCACCGTGGCGGCCGCCGCTTCGTCTAGGGCGGCGTCGCCGGCGCCGTGGCTGACATGGATGGCGCTGAAGGCGCCGTTGGCGGCGATGGTGAACTGCACCCGCGCGGTGCCCTCCAGGCGCCGGCGGCGCGCCGACAACGGGTAGTGGCGCTCGCGCTCCAGGGCGTGGCGCAGCGCGCTGAGATAGCGGCGCTCGGCGCGCCCGCGGGCCGCCGGGTCAGTCTGTTGGCGGCTGCCTCCGTGCGCCCGGGGCGCGGCGTGTCCGTTGCCGTGTCCGTTGCCGTGGCCGGCGCTGTCAGCACGATCCGGGCGTTGGTCGTGCGCGCGGCCGCGTCCGTGGCTGGCGGCGATTTCCGCATCGAGTGCCGCGAGGCCGGCGCGGGCGTCTGCGGTTCCGCGGCTCGACGGGGCGGGCGGGGGCGCTGGCGCCGGACTTGCGGCGTCGCGCTGGCGCCGCGCCGCCGCAATCTCTGCATCCAGTGCCGCGAGCCCCGGCACCGGCTGCCGCTGGGCGGGCTTTGGCTCCGGCGGCGCCGGCCGCGGCGCCGGCGCCGCGAGCAGCGGGGCCGGCGGTCGCGTCTCCGGGCTTCGTTCTGCTTGGCGGGCTGGTTTCGCGGGCGCGGACGCGGCCGGCGCCTGTGCGGTGTTGCGCTTGGGCGCGCTTGGTGTGCGCTCGGTTGCCTTGGTCGCGGGACTCGCCGCAGCGCTCCCGCGCGTCGCGGTATTGGGACTTGCTGCCGGTGCTGGCGATTCGGTGCGCAGCGGTGGTGCATGCGCCGCTCCGGGGCTTGGCGGTGGCTCCGGCAGTTTCGCGACGGGCTGCGCCGGGGGTGTCCGCGGCGGCTCGGCAGTGGGGGAGGGCGTTGCCGGTGCCGTCGCGGCCTGCGCCGGCGTTGCGGCATCGGTGTCGCTCGGTGCGGCGTAGCCGGCGGCGTCGAGGCCGGCGTCGATCAGGACGACCTGCACGAGCCGTGGCGTTTGCGGTTGCCGTGCAGCGGGTGCTCGTGGCAGCCACGGCGCCGGCAGCCATTGCGCCGCTGCCAGGAGACAGCCGTGGATCAGCAGCGACAGCGCCAGCGCCAGCCAGAGGCCGGAACGGCGCGCCGCGGCGTTGCGGGCCGGGGCGGGCGGTTGCGGGACGGCGCTCGCCGGTTCGGACGGTCGCCCGGAGGTGGTTATGCCGACTGGAATCGCCATCGGCCAAGCGCCGGGCGTGCCGCGGGTGGTCTCGTCCGCGGTCCGGACGTCATTGGTGGCGGGGCTCGGCTTCAGCGCGTCCAACAGGAGGCTCCGACTGGGGGCCCGGACTTGGAGCTCGGAGTGGGGCTTCGGCGGGCGGCGGCGCAGCCCGATGCGGGGCGTGCCGGGCGGGTCGGCGCCGCTGTCTGGCGCGGTGCGCGCAACAAGGTCATCGATGCCTTCGCCCGCTAGTGTAACAGCGTGGCGCGCGGTGCCGCAGCGGGCTCAGACTGGAATCAGAAACTACTGAAGCAGCGCGCGTGGAGCGTGCACAAGCTGTCGGGTTACGCCGTGAGACTGCGCAGGCATTCGGTATAGGTCGGGTTAGCGATAGCGTAACCCGACATCAACGGCGCACCGTCGCCAATCGTCGGGTTACGCTGCGCTAACCCGACTACGATCCCCTCGATTTCGGGGTTGCGAGCTGCTGCGGGTGCGCGGTTGTGGGAGCGCCACTGCCTTTTGTGGCGCGACGACGGCTGGGAGGTTGCGCGACGCTTGGCAGTGACTCGAAGCATGGTGCGCTGCCTCGCCGCCGGTCGCGGCACCCAGAGTGCCGCTCCCACAAGACGCCTCCCGGACGCGGCCGGCCATGCGCCCGTGGCCGCAATCAACGGTGCTTCTTGCCGACGTTCTCCATGTGCTGCACCCAGCCGCTGATCACGCCGGTGGCGCCGTGGCGGGTGCGCCGACCGGGGAAGGTGCCGAAGCAGTGCTCGTCGTCCTCGCCGAACCTCGATGAGCCCGCCGCCAGCAGCGCCAGGATGCCGAAGGCGTTGAGCGCGAGGGCCAGCATCAACAGCGGCACGCGCAAGAGGTAATCGCCGGCCAGCCATTGCATTACTAGCTGGTGATACGCCAGCGTGGCCCAGACGGATCCGAACAGCAGGCCGGCACCGAGCAGCGAGAATAGGTCGGCGATGGTCTCGTGGGTGCGTGTGAAGCGCTTCAGGTCTTTGCAGATGCTCATCGGTGGCCCTCTTAAGAGCAGGCGCCCGATCTCTAGAAAACACCGGCGCTGCATCCGGGTGCCGCGTAGTGCGCGACAAGACCGCCGCTGGGCGCTGCGACGGGTGCGGCCCTGGAAGCCGGCCTCGGTATTGGTGAAAACCCGAGCCTGGTCGAAGGTTAGGGGCGATTTGTCACGGGGTAAAGGTGGGTGCGATGGGCGGCGTATGCGAGGCGCTTTGACAGCGGGATGCGCCGCCAGAGCGTTGCCGGCCGGGGTCGGGGCCGGTCGGGCGTTGCGGGGCGGCCGGAGTGCGCGTGTATAGTACGCGCCCGGAGGTGGTCGCCCGCTGCGTGTTGCGTCGGTCACGGCAGCATTGCGCGGGACGTCCGTTCACCGGACTGCTGCATCCACCACACAGCAACGCCTGAACGAGTCACGGGGGGACGGCGTGGAACAGATTTCCGAAGCCATTGGTTACGTCAACGGCCTCGTCTGGGGGCCGCCGATGCTGGTGCTGATCCTGGGCACCGGTCTGTACCTATCCGTGGGGCTCGGCGGGCTGCCGTTGCGCAAGCTCGGCTTCGGCTTCCGCATGCTCTGGTCCGGCCGCCGCGAGCAGGGCCAGGGCGACATCACGCCCTTCAATGCGCTGATGACCTCGCTGTCCGCCACCATCGGCACCGGCAACATCGCCGGTGTGGGCACGGCCATTGCCATCGGCGGCCCCGGCGCGCTGTTCTGGATGTGGATGACGGCCCTGGTGGGCATGGCCACCAAGTACGCCGAGGCCGTGCTCGCCGTGCGCTATCGCGAGGTGGACGAGAACAACAACCACGTCGGCGGGCCCATGTACTACATCCGCAACGGGCTCGGAAAGAATTGGATCTGGCTGGCGACGCTGTTCGCGATCTTCGGCTCGCTGGCGGGCTTCGGCATTGGCAACATGGTGCAGGCCAACTCGGTGGCCGATGCGCTGGAGTCCAAGTTCGGCGTGTCCGAGTGGATGACCGGCGTCGTCATGGCCGTGCTGGTGGGGTTGGTGCTCATCGGCGGCATCCGCTGGATCGCACAGGTGGCGGGCAAGCTGGTGCCTTTCATGGCCACCGCCTATCTGCTCGCCGGGTTGGTGGTGCTCGGGTTGAACATCGGCGCGGTGCCGGATGCCTTCATGACCATTCTCCGGGAAGCCTTTACGCCGACGGCGCAGGTGGGCGGCTTCGCCGGCGCCACCATCATGCTGGCCATCCAGATGGGCGTCGCCCGCGGCATCTTCTCCAACGAGGCGGGTCTCGGCAGCGCACCCATCGCCCACGCCGCCGCGGAGACGGACAGCCCGGTGCGTCAGGGCACCGTGGCGATGCTCGGCACCTTCATCGACACGATCCTGATCTGCACCATCACCGGACTGGTCATCGTCGTCTCGGGCACCTGGACGTCGGGCGAAAACGGCGCCGCGCTGTCGGCGCTGGCCTTCGGCGCGGTGCTACCAGGCACCGGCGCCTACGTGGTGGCCCTCGGACTCGCGCTGTTCGCCTTCACCACCATCCTCGGCTGGAGCGTCTATGGCGAGCGTTGCGTGGAGTACCTGTTCGGCATCCACGCCATCATCCCGTTCCGGCTGCTGTGGGTCGCGGCGGTGCCGCTGGGTGCGCTGGTGAAGCTGGACTTCGTTTGGCTCGTCGCCGATACCCTGAACGCGATGATGGCCATCCCGAACCTCATTGCGCTGCTGTTGCTGAGCCCGGTGGTGTTCAAGGTCTCCAGGGACTTCTTCGCCACGCAGAAGGCGGCGCAGAAGGCCGCGCGGTCCGCGGCGCCCTGAGGTCGGTCCGGGGCCGCGCGAGCTGTCGTCGCGCGACCCGCGGTGGCATCGCGGTCACGCCCTGCACTGGCCCAGCACCGGCGACAGCCCGCCGTTTCGGCTCCGCGCGTGGCGCTGAGCCCGAGCCTCACCCGGTCGCCTTCGAGCCGCCCATGCATTGCGGCGACTCGGGGGCCGCGCCTCCACCCTGCTCGAACCATTCGTCCGGCGTCCAGGCATGGATGGACAGGGCGTGCAGTCCGGACGCCAACTCGTCGCGGAGCAGCGTGTTGATGCGCCGGTGCCGGCCGATGCGCGTAGCGCCCGCGAAGGCGTCGCTCACCACCAACACCTTGAAGTGAGACTCGGCGCCCTCGGGCACGCTGTGCATGTGGCTCTCGTCCGTGATCTCCAGGTGCATCGGGGTCAGGGACTCGGACAGGGCTTGCTCGATACGGGCTTTTCTGGTCATGGCGGGGGCTCGTTGATGTCTGGCAGCTGCGCGCTTACCGGCAGATAGGTGTCTCTGTTGGCGAGGTCAAGCTTTGGGATCGGTGGGGAGTGCGAAGTAATGAGTGCGTACTTCGCACTTAGGACTTCACACTTTCGAACCCACTCTCCCGAGACCGACCAAGTCGCAACTCGGGACCCCGCCATGACCCCTCCGACACAGTTCCCCTGCGTCTGCTGTGGCCACCTGGTGCACGATCAGGTGCCGGGCTCGCACCAGGTCTGCCCGATCTGCGGCTGGGAGGATGATCTCGCGCAGCTCCGCTTTCCGGAGATGCCGGGCAGCAGCAACACCGTGAGCCTGGCGGAGGCGCAGCGCAACTACGAGACCTACGGCGCCTCGGAGCGGCGCAACCGCGGCCAGACCCGTGCGCCGGTGGATGGCGAGTCGCGCGAGCCCGAGTGGCGGCCCGTTGACCCCGCGCAGGACAACATCGAACGGCCCCAGCGCGGTATCGCCTACCGCGACTCCTACCCGTGGCCGGACACCACGGTGCTCTATTACTGGCGCAGCAGCTTCTGGCGGCGGTTCGCGAGCTGAGCGCTGTGCTCATCCGCCCAACAGTCGGCAGGCCATGAACTGGGGGCGTTGGGTTGACGTCGGAACGTTGTTGTACACGTAATGTCGCAATATTGCGGAATGTCAATAGCGAAGATTTAGCCGATTGCCTTCTCAAATACTCGGGCGGGACTTAGTGTTTGTGGTCAAGACCGAGTGACTCGGTCAAGAACCTGCCGCTGCGCGAGCAGCAGGACCGGGGCGAGCCTCCCGGCCCGACGGCAAGCCAAGACCACCGAGGATTCCGCCATGCAGAACAGCGTTCACCTGCCTTTCTCCGTCCGCCCCCTGTCCCGTCAGGAGCAGATCCGCGCCCTGGAAGAGGAATGGGCCGAGAACCCCCGCTGGACCGACGTCAAGCGCACCTACAGCGCCGCCGACGTGGTGCGCCTGCGCGGTTCCGTGCAGCCTGAGCACACCTACGCCACCAACGGCGCGCAGAAGCTCTGGCGCCTGCTGCACGGTGAGGCGCGCAAGGGCTACGTCAACTGCATGGGCGCCGTCACTGGCGGCCAGGCGATGCAGCAGGCCAAGGCCGGTATCGAGGCGATTTATCTCTCCGGCTGGCAGGTGGCGGCCGACGGCAATACCTCCGAGACCATGTACCCGGACCAGTCCCTGTACGCCTACGACTCGGTGCCGACGATGGTCCGGCGCATCAACAACGCCTTCAAGCGTGCCGACGAGATCCAGTGGTCGAAGGAGATCGGTCCCGGTGACGCCGGCTACATCGACTACTTCCTGCCCATCGTCGCGGACGCCGAGGCGGGCTTCGGCGGCGTGCTGAACGCCTTCGAGCTGATGAAGAACATGATTGCCGCCGGTGCCGCCGGCGTGCACTTTGAGGACCAGCTCGCGGCGGTCAAGAAGTGCGGCCACATGGGCGGCAAGGTGCTGGTGCCGACCGCCGAGGCGGTGCAGAAGCTCATCGCCGCGCGGCTGGCCGCCGACGTCATGGGCGTGCCGACCCTGCTGCTGGCCCGCACCGACGCCGAGGCGGCGACCCTGCTCACCTCGGACGTGGACGACAACGACCGGCCCTTCGTCACCGGCGAGCGCACCGGCGAGGGTTTCTACCGGGTCAAGAACGGCCTCGAGCAGGCCATCAGCCGCGGGCTCGCCTACGCGCCCTACGCGGACCTGGTCTGGTGCGAGACCGGCACGCCGGACCTTGGCTTCGCGCGCGAGTTCGCGCAGGCGGTGCTGGAGCAGAACCCGAACAAGCTCCTCGCCTACAACTGCTCGCCGTCCTTCAACTGGAAGAAGAACCTGGACGACGTGACCATCGCCCGCTTCCAGGACGAGCTCTCGGCCATGGGCTACAAGTACCAGTTCATCACCCTGGCCGGCATTCACAACATGTGGTTCAACATGTTCGACCTCGCCTACGACTACGCCCGCGGCGAGGGCATGAAGCACTACGTGGAGAAGGTGCAGCAGCCGGAATTCGAGGCGCGCGACAAGGGCTACAGCTTCGCCAGCCACCAGCAGGAGGTGGGCGCCGGCTACTTCGACGACGTCACCACCACCATCCAGGGCGGCGTCTCCTCGGTGACGGCGCTGACCGGCTCCACCGAAGAAGCCCAGTTCTGACTGGGGCGCCGACTCTCAGTCGACACCTGGGGGCGCCGAGTAGAACTCGGCCCTCCTGGGAGCGCCGAGTTCTACTCGGCCGCGAGCGCCGCGGGCTCAATGCCCGTGGTGCTCGCTCTGCGGCGGTCAGACATGGCATGTCGGTTGGCGGCCGTGACGCCGCCGGCGCGGCATCGAGCCGCGCCGGCGGCGGGCCGAGTACAACTCGGCGGCCCCAGGGTGCCGAGTACAACTCGGTGGCCCAGGGGCTTGCGGCGGCGTGTTGCGGCCGCTGCCCAGAGCCACGCGAGAGAGACTATGTCCATCCCAGCTACCGCCGACCTCTACGACCGTTACCGCGACAAGCTGCGCGTCTGCGCGCCGGTCTTTCGCGACTTCGGCGGCCGCATCGCCTTCGCCGGCGAGGCCGTCACCGTCAAGTGCTTCGAGGACAACTCCCGCATCAAGGAGGCGCTGGCGGAACCCGGCGCGGGCCGGGTGCTGGTGGCGGACTGCGGCGGCTCGCTGCGCTGCGCCATGCTCGGCGACCTGATCGCCGCCTGCGCCGTGGCCAATGGCTGGGCCGGCGTGGTGCTGACGGGCTGCGTCCGCGATACGGCGGCGCTCGCCAACATGGACCTCGGCGTCAAGGCCCTCGCCGCGACGCCGCGCAAGAGCACCCGCCGCGGCGAGGGCCAGCGCGACCTGCCGGTGGAGATCGCCGGGGTGTGGGTGGAGCCAGGGGACTGGGTGTCTGCGGATGCGGATGGGGTGCTGATCTCGGCGGAGGGCTTGGCGTGAGCGCGTACGGAGCAGGCAGTTCGAAGTACGAGGGGCCAATGCGCGGCCACGGAGCGAGCCCCGAGGCAGCGTGGCGTCGTCTCGGCCGACGCCCCGTACTCCGTACTCTGTACCCCGTACTTCTTCCCTGACCATGGCCTGGCTCGAAGCCAAGCAGATCGCCGAGGCCATCCTCGACGGCTTCGACCGCCACTATCGCCTGTTCCGTGCCATCACCGCCGACGCCCGGCTGCGCTTCGAGCAGGCGGACTGGGCCGCGGCGCAGCGCTGCGCCCGCGAGCGCATCGACTTCTACGACTGCCGCATCGGCGAGACCGTTGCCGTGCTGCGCCGGGAGTTTCACCTGCGCAACGCCGACGACGGCCTGTGGCAGCGGGTGAAGGTGGAGTACTCGCGGCTGCTGCCTCAGCACCACCAGCCCGAGCTGGCCGAGACCTTCTATAACTCGGTGTTCTGCCGGCTGTTCGACCGGCGCTACTACAACAACGCCTACATCTTCGTCTGGCCGCTCTTGTCCACCGAGCACCTGGAGGCGGAGGTGCCCATCTTTCGGCCCTACTACCCGGCCCGGGATGGATTTGCGCCCGTGATCCGGGACATGCTGCTGGACATGGACTTCGCGCTCCCTTTCCGCCACCTGCGCCGGGACGTGCGCAACCTGCTCGGCGCCATCCGCGAGCGCTTCCCGGCGAACCGGGCGCGGCAGCAGAACTTCCAGCTCGCGGTGCTGGTGACGCCCTTCTTCCGCAACAAGGCCGCCTACGTCGTCGGCAAGGCCATCAACGGCGCGGACCAGATCCCGTTCGTAATCCCGGTCCTGAACGACGAGCAAGGCGGGCTGTGCGTGGACGCGTTACTGACCGGGGAGGAAGAGCTGACCAACGTCTTCAGCTTTTCGCGCGCCTACTTCATGCTGGACACCGAGGTGCCGGCGGCGGTGGTGGACTTCCTGCGCCCGCTGATGCCGCGCAAGTCCAAGGCGGAGCTGTACACCGCCATCGGTTTGCAGAAGTTTGGCAAGGCGGAGTTCTACCGGGACTTTCTCAAGCACCTGCGGTACTCATCGGACCAGTTCGTGGTGGCGCCCGGCATCCGCGGCCTGGTGATGTGCGTGTTCACGCTGCCGTCCTTCCCGTTCGTGTTCAAGGTCATCAAGGACCGCTTCCCGCCGCCCAAGGACATGACCCCGGCGCAGGTGATGGCCAAGTATCGGCTGGTGAAGCTGCACGACCGCGTCGGCCGCATGGCCGACTCCTGGGAGTACTCGCACGTGGCCTTTCCGCGGGTGCGCTTCTCGGACGAGCTCATCACCATGCTGCGCGAGACCTGTGCCGGCAGCATCCTGGTGGAGGGCGACCAAGTCGTCGTGAAGCACCTCTACATCGAGCGGCGCCTGTCCCCGCTCAACCTGTATCTCGCCAGCGCGGACGACGAGGACATCGCGCATGCCGCCCGCGAGTACGGCGACGCCGTCAAGCAACTGGCGGCCGCGAACATCTTTCCCGGTGACTTCCTGTTCAAGAACTTCGGCGTCACGCGGCAGGGGCGGGTGGTGTTCTACGACTACGACGAGCTCTGCTACCTGACCGAATGCCGCTTCCGCGACATCCCGGAGGCGCCGTATCCGGAGATGGAGCTGTCCGCGGAGCCCTGGTACAGTCCCGGCCCGGCGGATGTCTTTCCGGAGGAGTTCGAGCATTTCCTGCTCACCGAGCCCAGGTTCCGCCGGGTGTTCCGCGCCGAGCATGCGGAGATCTTCGACCCCGATTGGTGGCGTGCCCGGCAGGCGGCGATCCGCGCCGGGCACGTGGAGGACGTGTTCCCGTATCCGCCCGAGCGGCGCTTCGGCGTGCCTTCGAGCGAGCCGCGGTCGGCCTAGTTGGCAGGCATTGATTGCAAGGGCGTAGGTCGGGTTAGCGCAGCGTAACCCGACGAAGGGCTCACGCGAAGCCGCGAAGCCGCGAAGGAAGACGCGAATCGGTGCCGTCGGGCACTCCGGCCCCCACCCTCGCCTGGCGAGGCGCTGCCTCAGACCGACAACGGCAGGCGTTTGGCGCGAGCCGGCGGGTCTCGATTGCCGGCGACGGGTGCCGGGTGCCGGCTGTTGGGACCGCGTCAGTCGCAGGACATTTCCAGGGTGATCAGGCCCTCTTCGAAATAGTCCGAGACCATCGGGTGAGCCAGCAGGTAGTCCGCCGCGCGGATGCTGTAGTCGCCGACGGCGTCGTCCACCGCGGTTTCCCATTCCTCGGCGCTGTAGTCGCCGCGGCCCAGCCACATCAGCGCCACCAGCTCGGCGCGCTGGCGCTCCGACAGGTCGCGGACGATGCTGCGGAATTCGCTGACGTTGTAATCGTTGCCGTGGTCGGCGAGCATCTGCAGTGCCCAGTCCTCGGACGAGCTGTCACCATCCTGTGGGATGCAGACCTGTTCCTTGGCCTGGAACTCCCGCGCCATGGCAATGAGGCTGCAGAGTGTTTCGTGCCTGATGTGCATGCGCACGGGCGCCTCCTCAGGAGCGTTCGTGGTGCGCCGCGGTCCGGACGCGATTGCCGGCGCTGGCGTGCCGGCGCAAGGATGAGGGTGCCGGCGGTCTGACTCCTTGACCGGAGTCTACTACGAGCCCGAACCGCCAAAGGCTGATCGGGAACAATGGAAACGTCCGGGGCGGCGCCCGGCGTCGCGCGGGCGGCCGGGAATGGCCGCACGCCGCCGCTGTCCCAGATGGCGCCACCAGCAGCAAGAGCTCTATTCCACCGCATGCCTCTAGCCGCCATCGACACCACCCCGGGCACCGACGCCGTGCTCTACCTGCCCCTCGGCGGCACCGGCGAGATCGGCATGAACCTGAACCTCTATGGCCACGACGGCTACTGGCTCATCGTCGACATCGGCATCACCTTCGGCGGCGACGCATTTCCCGAGCACGACGTGCTGATGGCGGACCCGGCCTTCATCGTGAGCCGCCGCCAGCGCCTCGCCGGCATCGTGCTGACCCATGCCCACGAGGACCACGTCGGCGCCATCGCGTACCTGTGGAAGCGGCTCAAGTGCCCGGTCTATGCGACGCCCTTCACCGCCGCCGTCGCCCGCTTCAAGCTCACTCGCGCCGGGCTCGAGGACGTGCCGCTGCACGAGCTGCCGCTCGGCGGCCGCGTCGAGGTCGGTCCCTTCGGCGTTGAATATATCGCCATGACCCACAGTATCCCCGAGCCCAACGCCGTGCTCCTCACCACGTCCGCCGGCGCCGTGCTGCACACCGGCGACTGGAAGCTGGACGACCGCCCGGTGGTGGGCGGGCGCTACGACATGCAGCGCCTGCGTGCGCTGCGTCGCGAGCCGCTGCTGGCCATGGTCTGCGATTCCACCAACGCCGTGGTGCCGGGCAGCACCGGCTCCGAGGGCGAGTTGTTCGAGCCGCTCCGGGAGGTGGTCGAGACCGCCGGCGGGCGCGTGATCGTGACGGCCTTTGCCAGCAACATCGCCCGGCTGGTGACCCTGGCGCGGGTGGCGGCGGCCACCGAGCGGCACTTCGGCGTCATCGGCCAGGCCATGCAGCGCATGGTGGCGGTGGCCCGCGCCACCGGCTACTGGCCCGCGGACCTGCCGGAGCTGGTGGACGCCCGCCACCTTGGCTATCTGCCGCCGGAGGAGGTGCTTGCCGCCTGCACCGGCAGCCAGGGCGAGCCCGGCTCGGCGCTCGACCGCATGGCGGCGGACAGCCACCGGGACATCCTGCTGGACGCGGGCGACACCGTGGTCTTTTCTTCCAAGCTGATCCCCGGCAACGAGCGTCCGGTTGCCGCGGTGCAGGCGCGGCTGCGGGCGCTGGGGGTCGAGCTGATCACCGATGCCGACGCCCACGTGCACGTCTCCGGCCACCCGGCGGCCGACGATCTGAAGCGGCTGTATGATTGGGTGCAGCCGCCGGCGGTGGTGCCCACCCATGGCACACCGCGGCACCTGCGCGCCAACGCGGACATCGCGCTTGGCTGCCACGTGCCGCGGGTGGCGGTCATCGGCAACGGCGATCTGTGCCGGCTCGGCGGCGACGGCCCGCGGGTGTTGGGGCAAGTGCCCACCGGTCGTCTCAGCCTGGACGCCGACGGCCGGCTGGTGCCGGTGCCCGCGCCGGTGCTGGCGCAGATGCGCCGGTCGGTGTGCTGATCCAAGGGAGCAATCCATGTTCGCACTCAAGCTCGCAATTTGGCCCGGACTGCGCACCCGCGCCGTCTTTGCGGCCCTGTTGTCACTCCTGCTGCTGGCGAGCTGCGCCACGGCCCCGGAGACCGGCCGCCGGCAGCTCATCCTGATGAACCCTGCGGAAGAAACGCAGATGGGCATCCAGGCGTTCAGCCAGCTCAAGCAGGAGAAGCCCTACATCACCACCGGCAAGGACGCCGAGATGGTGCGCCGGGTCGGCCGGCGCATCGCCAAGGTGGCGCCGGTGGAGAACGCGCAGTGGGAGTTCGTGCTGTTCAAGGACGACACGCCCAACGCCTTTGCGCTGCCCGGTGGCAAGGTCGGCGTCAACACCGGCATCCTCAAGATCACCAAGAACGAGGCGGGCCTCGCCACCGTCATTGGCCATGAGGTCGGGCACGTCGTCGCCCACCACGGCGCCGAGCGCGCCTCGCAGACGCTGGGGTTGCAGGTGCTGGGCGCCATCGCCGATGTGGCCCTCGCGCAGAGTGCCCCTGGCGCTCGCGCCGGCGTGATGCAGGCGTACGGGCTCGGCGCGCAGGTGGGCGTGCTGTTGCCGTATTCTCGCGTGCATGAGCTGGAGGCGGACCAGCTCGGTCTGCTCTACATGGCCCGTGCCGGCTACGATCCGCAAGAAGCCATCGCCTTCTGGCAGCGCTTCGCGGACTACAACCGCAAGGAGGGCGGCGGCAAGCCGCCGGAGTTCCTGAGCACCCACCCGCTGGACCAGCGTCGCATCGAGCAGCTCAAGACGATGTTGCCGCGGGCCGAGGCCGAGTACGCGCGCGCGAGCAAGGGCTGATGGCCGCGGTCCCGACAACGACGGGTGAGATGGGCTGATGGGCAGGTGGCCGCGGCGGCTGGCGCCCTGGCTCCTGGTGGCCGTCGTGGTGCTCGCTGCCTGGCGGCTCTGGCCCGCGGGAGCCGGTGCGCCGGCGCTGGTGCTGGACCCGACCGTGCTACTCGCGGCGCTGCCGGCGGCCGAACCCGGGACAGCGCCTGGCCCGCCGGACGTGTCGGCGTCCGGCGGCGACTGGCAGCCCGAACTGCCGCGGGACCTCGGTCCGCACCCGGACGCTCGCGCCGAGGTCTGGGACCTGGGCGGACAGCTCCGGGACGACACCGGTGCTCGCACCGCGATCCGGCTGACGCTGATCCGGCTGACGCTCGCGCCGCACGGCGTCGAGCGGGCGTCGCCGTTGGCCGCCGCGGCCGTGCTGCTCGGCCGCTTCGAGCTGGTGCCCGCGCAAGGCGCGCCACTGACTACCCAGCGGGCGAGCCGCGTGGCCGCCGGTCTGGCCGGCGCCGAGCCCGACCCGCCGCGGGTCTGGCTGGAGGACTGGTCACTCGCCCTCGGCGCTGCCGCGGGGGAAGCCGGGGACAGCGGCGCGCTCGACATTCGCCTGGACGATGTTCGCCTCCAGCTCACGCTGACCCCCAACAAGGCTGTCCTGGCTCCGGCCGCCGCGCTGCTGGACCGCGGTGCGCCATCCGGGCGCCGGCCGGACGCCGATCCTGGCTTGCGTTGGCTTACGCAGCCCAGGCTAGCGCTCGCCGGCCGGCTGACGCGAGCGGGCCGCGACCTGGCGGTGACCGGCAGCGGCTGGCTCGACCATGTCTGGGGCGATGCGGCCGCTGCCGACGGCATCGCTGGCAGCCGCGGTCAGCTCGCCCTGAACCGCTTCATGCTGCAACTGGACGACGGCAGCGACCTGCTGTGCATCCAGTTGCATCGGCGTGCCGGCGGCGGCACGCCCATCCCCACCTGCCTCGCCATCGCCGCGGACGGCGCGACTCGGGTGCTCCAGCGCCGCGACCTGACGCTGGCGCCCGGTGACGCCCGCTGGCGCAGTCCCGCCGATGGAGCGCGTTATCCCATCGCCTGGCGGCTCGCGGCGCCGGCGCTCGGCCTTGTGCTGCGCATCGACGCCCTGCGCTCCGATCAGGAGGTCCGCCTCGGCGAGCCGCTCTGGAGCGGCGCCATCACCGTCACCGGCGAGCGCAACGGCCGGGCCGTCAGCGGCGGCGGCCGCATGGACCTCAGCGGCTACGCCGACTCCTGAGCGCGCCGAGTTCCTGAGCGCGCCGAGTTCCTGGGGGCGCCGGATGGTTTCTCGTCGTCAATCCGTCATCTGCGTCGGCTAAGCTCACCGTCCTGCCGGGGGCTTCGGAACCCCACCCGGTCCGCGCCTGTCTCGAAGCAGATGCACGCTGCCAAACCGCCGCGGCAGACCCCACTTCGCCGGTCTTTCGCCGCGCCCCCGGAGACAGGACATGCGCTTCAGCTTTCCAGTGAACCCCCACTCGTGCAGCAGCCCCCACCGCACCGCGATGCATGCCGCCGACGCCTCTACGCTGTTCGCCGCGCTTTTGGTGGCGCTGCTGGCGGCCGGCTGTGGCAAGAAGGAGCCGGAGGTCGTCATCGCGGAGCCAGGCAAGATCCCGGCTTATGAGCAGCGCCGCGGCGACCCCGAGGTGGGCCGCAAGGCGCTGCTCAACCGTTCCGTGGTCACCTGCGGTCTGCCCTACAGCGCCTACGTCGCCAGCACCGGCGCCCCGGCGCCCGAGTACGACCTGCCGGGCCGCGAGGGCCGCAACGCGAAGCTGCCCTATCAGCTCACGGCCTACACCAGCAAGCGCGGCGTGGAGCTGGTCACCAGCAACTGCCTCGGCTGCCACGCGGCGCCGCTGAACGGCAAGCTGGTGATCGGGCTCGGCAACGAGTTCCTGGACTTCACCGGCGACCCGGTGATGGCCGTGGAGGCGGTGGGCGCCTATGTCGAGGGTGACGCCGAGGCCGCCGAGTGGCAGAAGTGGGCGGACCGGATCACCGCCATCGGCACCTCCGCCATGACCGACACCGTTGGCGCCAACCCGGCCCAGGCGATAACCCTGGCACTGATGGCCCACCGCGACCCCAAGACCCTCGCTTGGTCTGACAAGCCGCTGATGCGCCTGCCGCAGACCGAGGTGTTGCCGGTGAGCGTCCCGCCCTGGTGGAACGTCGATAAGAAGCATGCCATGTTCTACAACGGCGAGGGCCGGGGCGACCACGTGGCCACCATGATCCTGGCCTCCACCACCTGCACCGACACGGTGGCCGAGGCGCGCGAGATCGATCGCTGGTTCGTGGACGTGGCCGCCTACATCGAGAGCCTGGAGCCGCCGGCGTACCCCTGGTCCATCGACCAGGCGCTGGCCGACGACGGCGAGCATGTGTTCAACCGCGAGTGCAAGGAGTGCCACGGCCGCTATGGCGCCATCGAGGGTTATCCCAACGAGCTGGTGGCCCTGGACGACGTGGGCACCGACCCGGCCATGGCCGAGGTGGCCGTGCACCAGGCCAAAGACTACGTGCGCTGGTTCGAGCGCTCCTATTACGGCCGCCGGGCCGACGCCGTGCCCGGCCTGGGCTACGTCGCGCCGCCGCTGAACGGCGTCTGGGCCACCGCGCCCTATCTCCACAACGGTAGCGTGCCCACCATCGCCGCCCTGCTCGACACCAAGACCCGGCCCACCTATTGGCGCCATGACGGCGCCTGGCCCGAGTACGACCAGGACGCCCTCGGCTGGCGCTATCGCGCGCTGAAGCAAGGCCGCGAGCAGTTCGCGAGCCTCGAAGAGCAGAAGTGGGTCTACGACACCACCCGCCGCGGCTACGGCAACCAGGGCCATGACTTCGGCGACGAGCTCAGCGACCGGGAGCGCCGTGCTCTGCTCGAATACCTCAAGACGCTGTAGCCCCGACCGCATCCGTGCCCGTGCGGGCGGTACAGCGGTTGTCCGCCCGTGTCTTCCCAACCACGAGAACCAACCGCAACAGGAGCCCAAGATGTTTCGGACGCTTGCTCCCGCACTGACACTGCTGGCACTACTCCTGCCAGCGCTGCCCGCCGCCGCCGACGACGGCAACGACCGGCACGAGCATGAGCGGCACCACGAGCGCCACCACGGTGAGGGCGAGCATTCGCCCTTCGCCCACCTGCCGCTCATCATGCTGATGCACAACATGCAGTACTACGCCCACAAGCTCGGCCTCGCCGTCGATGCCGGCAACGCCGACCTCACCCGGTTCTACAGCCGCGAGCTGGAAGAAGTGATCGAGGCCGTCGGCGAGATCCGGGAATATGAGGGCATCCCCATCGCCAAGCACCTCGGCGTCACCCTGAAGCCCGCCTACGCCAAGCTGGAGCAGGCGATCGACCGCGGCGACACCAGCGCCATCAACGGCGCCTACCACAACCTGCTCGCCGGCTGTAACGCCTGCCACCAAAGCTCGCAGCGGCCCTTCATCGTCATCCGCCACAACCGCGTCAACCCCTACATGCAGGACTTCTCACCGCACAACTGATCCCGCTGTCGCGCCGTCCGTGGGAGCGGCCTCCCCGCCGCGATGCAGGCCGCGCCGCGTGGGAGCGGCGTCCCCGCCGCGATAGCCGCGCCCCGCAAAGCGGGCGGTAGATGGGGCCGAAGCAAGGAGGCCCGACAAGCAGCCGCTCCCAACACCGCAACGCTCGCGCCGCGAACCTCCGCCCGACGCGCCGCGATGCTTTCTCGGCCTCGAAGCCCGCTGCCACCAGCAGGCCAAGTCACACCGTCGTTCGGCAGACAACCATGCCGAGCCCGGCAACCCCGCCAGCACTTGCTAGACTTGGAACTGAAGCGACGAAATCTTCTCAAAAGGGTTGTAAGGATCGGCCAAGGACGCTAACATAGGCGGCTCAGTTGCGGGGTGGAGCAGTCAGGCAGCTCGTCGGGCTCATAACCCGAAGGTCGTAGGTTCAAATCCTGCCCCCGCTACCATATTCAAAAGGCCCTGCGGAGCAATCCGCGGGGCCTTTTTCTTTGCGCGCCCGGGCAAGGTGTCACTGCCATGGCTGTAGGCCGGGTACACCAGCTAGCGAGGCGCTACCTCAGACCGACAACGGCATGAGGTGGCGAGTGCCGCGTCGATCGACTCCCGGCATGCAATTCCTCGCCATTGGAAGGGCGCCGTGGAAATCGCCGATCGCCAGCCTCGGTACGGGCTGTGGGCGGCGGACATGCGCGGTCGCGGCGCGGGGCGCTTCCGCGCGATACTTGCATGCATGCTGCTGTCGGCTGCCCGGCCGGCTTGGCGGGTGCTGACTGCTGCCGCCGGAGCCGCCACGGCGTCATCAACGGGGGACATCTGCCATGTCGGATCGCCAGCGCCGCCTCGTCGGCATCCTGCTCCTGGTCGTGGGCATCGGCGTTGCGTCTTCGCAGGCGCTGTTGGCGTCGTGCAGTTCTTCGGCGACGGCTGGTTCGGTGCCGGCTGGTTCGGCCAACGCCGTGCCGACGCTGGTCGCGTCGCGCTGAGGACGCCGTGATGAGACGACTCCTGCTGCTCTTCATCGTTTTCGTCATCGCCGTTCTGATCCTGATGGCGCTGGGGCGGTGGCTCAGCGAGCAGGTCGGAGCCCGGTCCGAAGCGCCGCAACGCGCCGCCGGCGTCGGCGATTGGCCTTTGTTCGTGCTGCCGCTGCCGGTGGCACTCGCCGCCGTGTTCGCGCTCGCACGCGGGCAGCTCGGCCCCTTGGTTGGTGACGCCCTTGGCTATGGCCTGATGCTCGCCGGTGCGCTGCTCGTCCGCCGCGGGCGCGACGGCGGGGCGTCCGGCATCGGCGGCGCTGCGTTCTGGCACCGCTGGCCACCGAAGACCGTGGGCGCGGGGCTCATCGCGCTCGGCAGCGGCGTCACGGCCGGGCTCGGTGCCGGGCATCATCCGGCCATCGCGGCGGCCTTCGCGCTGGTAACGCTGCTCGGCTTCCATCTCGCCTATGGGTTGGACTTCTCCCTGCGCCGCCGCCCGCTGGGGTTGGGCACTTACGGCGAGGAGTCGCTGCGGCGTGCCGTGCAAGCCATCGCCGCCATTGAGCAGGCGCGGCGCGACATCCGCCAGCCGGAACTGGATACGCGGCTCGACAGCATCGCCGCGCTGGCGCGGCAGATCATCCAGCGCGTCGAGGAGGACCCACGGGATCTGTGGCGGGCCCGCAAGTTTCTGAACGTCTATCTGGACGGCGTGCAGCGCGTCGTCGAGGGCTATGCGAAGACCCACGGCCAGGTCGCCGCGCCGCAACTCGACCAACGCTTCCGCCACGCCCTGGAGACGGTGGAGGCCGCCTTCCGCGAGCAGTATCAGGTGCTGCTGGAGCGCGACGTCGACGATCTGGACGTGCAGATCGAGGTGCTGACGCGGCAGCTCGAGCGCGAGGGCATCCTGTAGCGGCCGTGTCCCGCGCCAAGGCGGCCTTGATCACGCGGCACTCGCGCATGATTGGCGTCTCATCCGCCAGCTCCTGCGTCATCAACTTCCACCCGCACCGCGAGATCCAGCACGCAGCGGCGCAGTCTTGCGACGTAGATCGGGTTGAGGCGCAGGTCGGGCTGAGGAACGAAGCCCGACATGGTGCTGGTCGTCACCGCCCGGGCCTCGGGCCTCCTGCGTCGGCCTGAACTCCCGTAACGGCTGCTCCAGGCGCGCTGGCACCGCCGCCGGTCGCGGCACCAAGAGTGCCGCTCCTACAAGAGCTGCGCCAGGTGCGCGCGCTTTCAGGAGGCCCCTGCTGCCGGGCCCGGCCCGTCAAACTGACACAAAACCGTAGCATTTGAGTGGGTACGGTGGCGGTAATCTCGGCGTCTTCAACAACGAGTGCGCGCACGGCCGGGCGTTCAGTGCCCAATGTTCAAAGACAAGCTGAGTCTCTTCTTTATCGCCATCCTGCTGGTGGCATTCGGCAGCTTCCTGGTCTGGGGGCTGGACTACACCAACCATACGCGCGTGATTCTGTTCACGCTGGCGACGGTGTTCGGGCTGTTCATGGCCTTCAACATCGGCGGCAACGACGTCGCCAACTCCTTCGGCACCTCGGTGGGCGCCGGTACGCTCAGCATCCGCCAGGCGCTGGCGGTGGCGGCGATCTTTGAGGTGTCGGGGGCGATGATCGCCGGGGGCGCGGTCACCGAGACTATCCGCAAGGGCATCGTCGATCTCGGCTCGCTGATGGCGGAGCCCGGCTTCGACCCGATGGACTTCGTCTACGTCATGATGGCGGCGCTGGTGGCGGCGGCGCTGTGGTTGCTGATCGCCACCAAGCGCGGCTGGCCGGTGTCCACGACGCATTCCATCGTCGGTGGCATTGTCGGCGCCTCCATCACGCTCGGCATTATCGCCGCCGGCACGGGCGGGGCCGTCTCGCTGGTGCATTGGGGCCAGATCGGCACCATCGCGCTCACCTGGGTGATCTCCCCGGTGCTAGGCGGGCTCGTCGCCTACATCCTGTTCTGGAACATCAAGCGCTACATCCTGAGCTACAACGAACAGGCGCAGGCGCAGCTCGACGCCATCAAGCAGGAGCACCGGGCGCTCAGGGAGCGGCACAAGAGCGTCGTCGAGCGCATGACGGAGCTGCAGGAGATCGCCTACACACATACGACGGCCGCTGACGGCCCGCCGGCGGACCTGGACGAGCGGCCGCTGCCGGACGAGGACTTCGAGTTCGATTACTACAGGGAGCTGTACCGCCTCGAGAGCAGGCGCGAGGAGGTCGACGCGCACAAGGCGCTACTGGTGTATGTGCCGGTCCTGGCGGCGCTTGGCGCAATGATCATCACGGCCATGCTGCTGTTCAAGGGACTGAAGCACATGCATCTCAACCTGTCGAATATCGATAACTACCTGATCATGCTGATGGTGGGCGCCGCGGTCTGGATGGCCATCTACATCCTGGCGCGCACGCTGCGCGGGTCGAACCTGCATCGATCGACCTTTCTGGTGTTCAGCTGGATGCAGGTGTTCACGGCCTCGGGCTTCGCGTTCAGCCACGGCTCCAACGACATCGCGAACGCCATCGGCCCCTTCGCTGCGGTGCTGGACGTGCTGCACACCGACGGCATCAACGCCGCGGCGCCGGTGCCGCCCATCGCCATGCTCTCCTTCGGTATCGCGATGATCACGGGGCTTTGGTTCATCGGCAAGCACGTGATTGTCACCGTGGGCACGCATCTGACCGAGATGCACCCGGCGTCCGGGTTTGCCGCGGAGCTGTCGGCGGCGTCGGTGGTGATGCTGGCCTCGGCGCTCGGCATCCCGGTGTCCTCGACGCACATCCTGGTGGGCGCCGTGCTCGGCATCGGCATTGTCAACAAGGCCGCCAACTGGGACCTGATGAAGCCCATCGGCCTCGCCTGGATCATCACCCTGCCGGCGTCGGCGCTGCTGGCGGTCGTCGCCTTCCTGATCTTGCGTGGGGTGTTCTGAGCGATCAGGTTGTATCCCGGTGCAGGCGCTCCACCACCAGCGCGAGCTCGGTGGCCAGCGGCTCGGGACCCTGCTCGCTGAAGATGGCGGAGAGCTCGCGGTAGTACCACAGGATGTCGTCGCGGCCGGCGTGGAAGCGCTCCCAGAGGTTGTCGCCGAGCCGGCGATGGTCGGTGGCGATGGCGCGGGCGTTGTGCAGCTTGTCGGCGCAGGAGACGAGCAGGACCTCGGGCGGGGCGTCGCGCAGGTGGGCGATGTAGGCGCGCTTGCGCTCGTGCCACGGCGGCTTGGGCGAGGTGAAGCTATCGGAGCAGGCGGCGACGATGTCGGCGACGGTATCGCCGAAGCGCGCCCGGATCTCGGCGAGGATCGGCAGCCCGCCCTGGTCCTCCACCGCGTCGTGCAGCAGCGCGGCGACCGCGGTGTCCTCGTCGCCGCCGGCTTCCAGCACCAGGCTCGCCACCGCGAGCAGGTGCGATACGTAGGGCACCCCGCTGCCCTTGCGGGTCTGCGTCGCGTGCAGGCGGTTGGCGTAGAGCAGGGCGTCTTCGAAGCGGGGGGTCAGGCGGTTGGGCATGGGATATTCCGTGTCGTCGGCCAGTGCTCAGGTTACCGGTGCGCGCCCGGGCACGATAGGCCAATGGTCAGTAGATGCCCTTGCACTTGGTAGCGCGCCCATTGCGGAGGTGGCGGCAAGGACACCGGCCAGTAGTCAGAGGGGCGGGCGAGGGCGGCAGGGTGCATGGCGATGGCTTCCCGGCGCAGTTGTTGTCGCGTGAAGCAGGATAGGTCTCGGGCTCAGAGCTTCCAGTGGCTGCCGACGAAACGCACCGGCTTGCTGCCCCGGTAAAACCTGGCGGCGAACGTCGCCCAGCGGCAATAGCG
This sequence comes from Thiohalocapsa sp., assembly GCF_022340605.1. GTDB lineage: Bacteria > Pseudomonadota > Gammaproteobacteria > Chromatiales > Chromatiaceae > Thiohalocapsa. The sequence goes on along the minus strand of NZ_JAJDNQ010000026.1, from coordinate 28,798 downwards.
CTCGCGCCCCGCGGTGGTCTGCTCGACGATGGCGGGGCTCTGCTCCGCGGGCGATTGCACCCAGCCGCGTGCCGTCAGCTCGCGGAAGGCGGTGCGGTCAGCCTCGGTGAGTCTTGCCATACCAGCTCTCGATGCGCGGCAGCTCGGCATCCAGACCGAAAATGCCCAGATAATCCGCGACCAACTCCCAGTCCAGGGTGCGGCCGAGCCGAGCCCGCGTCTCCACCAGGAGCCGAATGTCAGTCCAATCGGCGGCGGCGCGCTCGGGATCGTTGACGGCGGCCTGAATCTTGAGGCCGATGATGTCCTCCACCTGCACGACCGGCAACGCCAGCCCTTCGGCCACGGCGATGGGCTCGGCACGCCGGAGCATGCTCAGGGTCGGCCCGCGGAAGGCGTGCAACAGGTCGATGCGGCCGAGCTCAGGCTGTTCGGCGACGTAGTGCGAAACGTTCTCGCTGTGGAACTCGCGCCGGTAGCCCGCATGGCGCAGGATACGGTCGGCACATTCCAGGTCGTCCAGCATGAGGATGAAGTCCAGGTCCACCGTGGCCCGCTGCACGCCCCGCAAGGCCATCGCAAAGCCGCCGATTAACGCATAACGGACCTCCGCGGCATCTAGCGCCTGGCCGACGCGGCGGATGACCTGAAGAAAGTCCATTGATGTCAGACCCCTCCGGTTGATGCTCGGCGCCAGGATCGCGCCGCGTGCCCGCGCGGGCCGGGCGGCGGGCGGCTCCTGCGCGCCTGTCTCGTGCCTGACCCAGGCGATTGGAGATGCGCTGAGCCGGGGGCGCGGCCGCCAAGGCCTCCCGGCCACCTCCCCGCCTGGCGGTTGGCAGTGGCACAATCGGAGACCTTGGAAGACCAGCTCGGATCTTGCCACTCTCCGACCGGAGTCGACCATGCCCGAAACCTACAAAGTGCACTGCACCTGCGCTGCGGTGGAGCTGACCATCACCGGTGCGCCCATCGTCCATGCCCACTGCCACTGCATGGACTGCCGCGAGCTCTTGAATCTGCCCTATTGCCCCGTCGCCGCCTGGTCGGCGTCGCAGGTGGTCGTGAGCCGCGGCGCCAAGTCACTGGTGGAGTACCAACACCCGAAGCTCGGCATGCGCCGCGCGTTTTGCCCGCGCTGCGGCGAGGTGCTCTACAACACCAACGCCATGGGCTGGCGGGTGGTGTCGCAACTGCTGCTCGCCAAGTGCAACCGCGGCGTGCTGCCGGCGGAACTGGCGCCGGACAAGCACTTTTTCTATGAGCAGCGGGTCGTGGACGTGCACGACCACCTGCCGAAATACCTGCGCGGCTCGTCGGGGCCGCTGTTCGAGCCCGACTGAATCATAGGATCGCCGGATTGCCGCACCGGTCCATTCCCGGTACAAAACGCTCACCCATCATTACCACTGGGAACACCACGGGGAACACCATGGGACTCTTCGATTTCGCCAAGCACATCGGTAAGAATGTCTTCGGCAAAGAGGCCGAGGCGAGTGCCAAGATCAAAGAGGAGATCGAGCGCGACAATCCGGGCATCAGCGGCCTGGATGTCAAGTACGACAACGGCGTTGTCTCTCTCAGCGGCAAGGCCGACAGCGCCGAGGCCATGGAGAAGGCGGTGCTGATGGCGGGCAACGTCAAGGGCGTGGAGCAGGTCAAGGTGGACCAGCTCGAGGCGCCGCCGCAGACCGCGGAGGTGGAGTTCTACGTCATCGAGAAGGGCGACACTCTGTCGGCCATCGCCAAGCACTTCTATGGCGATGCCAACGCCTATCCGCAGATTGTCGAGGCCAACCTCGAGGTCATCAAGGACGCCGACCTGATCTTCCCCGGCCAGAAGATCCGCATCCCGAAAGCCGTCGCCTGAGTCGTTGCCCGAGTCGCCGCCGGGCCCGGACACTGCCGCGGCACGTAACCCGGTGTCCCGAGCTCTTGAGATTGGGCAAGTATGGGAGGTCGGGTTAGCGCAGCTTAACCCGACGCTGGGCGCCAGTCAGGGCGCCAGTCAGGGCGCGAGTAAGCCATTGATTGTCTGGTTAAGCTATCGCCAACCCGACCTACGACACTGGAGAACAGCTCCGCCGCTGACAAGAAGCTGCTCAAGGCCGAGCAGCGCGGCTGGGTCAAGGGTCGGGATGGCTGCTGGAAGAGCGACGACATGCGCGGCTGCGTCGCGCAGGAATATCGCTACCACATCAATGAGCTGAAGGATCGGTGAGCGATCGCAAGCTCCTCAGGGCCGCTGGAAAGTCCAGCGCCTCGATCTGTCGCAGCAGCTCCCCGGCCGCCCCGGGCGCTTCGGCGTCGATGCAGCGCGCAAGCCCGGGCAGGTGACTCAGGGCGCGGGTATTGCCTGCCTCCAGCAGCGTTTCCAAATCGCGCCGCCGCTGACCGACTGGGAGTGAAGCCATGACCAAGACCTGCTCGCGGACCGCCTGGACCGCTGCCATCATTGCCGTCGGTCTCGCGCTGCCCGCCGTCGCGGAGACCCGCTCCGCGCCCGCGCCCGCGCCCGCCGTGCGCAGCCTGCCCGGTGGGCGCACGGAGGTGACCGTGTCGGCCGACTGCGTCGTCCAGTACAACGACCTCGGCGTGCGCGACAGCCGCAGTGCCGACTGCACCGCCCAGGAAGTCGCCGCCGCCAACGAGGCCCTCACCAGGTATCTGAAGGCGGCGTACAGCAAGCCCGAATAACCCCGTGATCCTGCGCATCCTGGTCGGCCTGATACCTCGCCTTCGGCGTGTTCGCCGTGGCCGTGGTGCTCATCGACGCCAATGACGACCCGCTATCGGCGGTGTTTCTGGTGTTGGCGGCCGTGCCCTGGACCTTCCTGCTCAGCGCTCTGGCAGACTGGATTGGCGAGCCGCCGGTGTGGTTCAACCTGCTGTTCCTTTCCGCGGGTATCCTCCTGAACGCCGCGCTCTTGCTGTTGCTCGGCAGGTGGCTGCGGCGTGTGCGGGCGCATGGGTAGTGCAGCGACGTGAAGGGTGCGAGACGGGCCTTGCTCGGAATGTCCGCAGCGAAGCACTAGTCGATGGTCAGCACCAGGATGCGGGGCGAGTGTGCCGTTGGGTGCGTGCAGAGGGTTGCAGAAGCGTCTCGGGCGGCAAGCAGGTTCCAGGCCGCGCCGATCGGACCGCGCAAGCCGTTGCCGGACAAAGGGGCTACCGGTTGGTCGGGCGCATGGCAAGGTATCGGGGATTCACCTAAGTTTGCCGGATGAACATCCCGCCCATGCCGTGCCGACCCGCCGCGGGCCCGCACCGCCCAACTCCTGCGTCGGGCCCGGCACTGACCCTGTTGCCGGCGCCTCTGTTGCCGGTGCTCCTGCTGCTGCTTGCGCTGCCGACATCCGCGGCGTGCGCATTGACACTGGATGGAGACTTCTCCCATATCTGCCTGCAACCACAGGTGTGGCTGTTGCCGGACCCGGGCGGGCGGCTGGATGCGGACGCGGCGCTGGCGTCGGACGCGTGGCGGCCGAACATCGCCGGTGCCGACTCCCTGGGGCTCGGTGCGGGGGTGCTCTGGGTGCGGCTGCGGCTGGTACCCGGCGCCGCTGCGCCGGAGCATGTCGTGCTGGAGGTCGGTTACCCGATGCTGGACCGGGTGCGGGTGTTGCTGATACCCGACCGCGGCCGGCGCCTCGCCTACGAGGCGGGCGATGCGCTGCCCTTCGACCGGCGGCCCCTGCGCATCACCGATCTGGCCTTCCCGGTGCCACTGGATGCGCCCGTTACCGTGCTGCTCCGGCTGGAAACGACCGGGTCCATGCAGTTCCCGCTATCGCTGTGGACGCCCAGGGCATTCTCCGGAGCACTCGGCAACCGGGCATTGGCGCAGGGCTTCTATTATGGCGTGTTCGCGGTGCTGATCTTGCTGGCGCTGGCTGCCTATCCGTTCTTTCGCGATCGCATCTTCCTGCTCTACGGCTCCTATCTGCTGAGCTACGCGCTGATGCAGCTTGCGCTGAACGGGCTGCTGTACCGCTTCCTGTTCCCCGGGGGCGGCGTCTGGCCCAGCCGCCTGCCGCCGCTGCTCAGTGGCATCACCATGCTCATGCTGTTGTGGTTCGGTATCCGCTTTCTGAACTTCTGGTGGTACTCGCGGGTGTTGCGCTGGGCGTTCCGCGCCTTCCTTGCCGCCTCGGGTCTGGTGGTGCTGAGCGCTTCGGTCCTGCCGCTTGCCCAGGCGATTCCACTGGCATCGATCACCGGCAGCCTCCTGCTGCCGCTGATGCTGGCGGCGGGCGTCTACTCCGTGCGTCGCGGCCAGGTGGCGGCGCGCTACTTCACGCTGGCCTGGGGCATCTTCCTATGCAGCGTGTCCGTGACGGGGCTGACCCTGACCGGACTGCTGCCGAGCCGCATTTACACCACCTATGCGATGCAGTTCGGCTCGGCTCTGGAGGTGGTCATCCTCGGACTCGCGCTGCTGGACCGCGTCAGCAGGCTGCGCCGGCAGAAGGACGCCGCGGTGGCCATGGCCAACGGCTACCTGCGTCAGCTCAACGAGCGCTTGGAGAGCATGGTGGCGGCGCGTACCCGCGAGCTGGAGGAGGCCAACGGCCGGCTCCGCTCGCTGGCGCGGCAGGACGGCATGACCGGCCTGCTGAATCACCGCGCGGGCCTGGAACTGCTCGCCGCACGCCTGGGGGCGGATGCGGCCGAGGGCTTCGCAACCGCGGTCATCATGCTGGATTTGGACCACTTCAAACAGGTCAACGACACCTACGGCCACCAGGCCGGCGACCGCATCCTGCTCGCCGTGGCGCGCGTGCTGCTGGAGTATGCCGGCGAGGACGGCGTCTGCTGCCGCTACGGCGGCGAGGAGTTCCTGTTCGCGCGGCGGGTCGCCAATGCCACGCGGGCGCTGGATCTGGCGGAGCTGCTGCGCCGGCGGCTGCACCTCATCCGGCATCCAGGCGGTCCGCCGCGGGTCACTGCCAGCATCGGCGTTGCGGTGGTGGGTTGCGCCGGCGTCGGCAGCATCAGCCCCGAGCAGGCGGTCGCGTTGGCGGATCAGGCCCTGTACCGGGCCAAGCGGGCCGGTCGAGACCGTGTGGAGGCGACCCCCAATGACAATGACGAGGACAAGGACCTGAGACGGTCTGGGAACTTGCGCACTGTCGCACCAGTGCCCGGGCGGAGACATGCTGAGACCGCTCGCAGTGCCGATCCGTATCGCCCTGGAGGGGGCGACACTCCCGGGGGCGGTGGGCGTCGTTAGCGCGGCCGGCCGCGCGGGCAACCGCATCGCGCGTGCGCCGGCCGCGACCTGCCGCAACTCCGTTAGAATGGGGGCTTTGCCCTAAGGAGCTCGTGCGATGGACGTTCTCGTCACCGGCGGAGCCGGCTACATCGGCAGCCATACCTGCGTCGAACTGCTCGCCGCCGGCCACGGCGTGGTGGTGGTAGACAACCTCGGCAACAGCAAGCCCGAGGCGCTGGCGCGGGTGCAGGAGATCGCCGGCAAGCCGCTGACCTTCGTGCAGGCGGACCTGCGCGACGAGGCCGCGCTCGCGGCCTTGTTCCGGGACTTTCGCTTCGACGCCGTGGTGCACTTCGCCGGGCTCAAGGCGGTGGGCGAGTCCACCCAGATCCCGCTGGAGTATTACGACAACAACCTCAACGGCACGCTCTGTCTGTGCCGCGCCATGGGCACCGCGGGTGTCAAGCGGCTGGTGTTCAGCTCCTCGGCGACGGTCTACGGCGACCCGGCCACGGTGCCCATTCGCGAGGACTTCCCGCTCTCGGCCACCAATCCTTACGGCCGCACCAAGCTCTTTATCGAGGAGATCCTGCGCGACTTGCACCGCGCCGATGCCGCGTGGGACATCGCCCTGCTGCGCTATTTCAATCCGGTGGGCGCGCATCCGAGCGGGCGCATCGGTGAGGACCCGAACGGCATCCCCAACAACCTGATGCCCTTCATCGCCCAGGTGGCCGTCAGCAAGCTGCCCGAGCTCAAGGTCTTCGGCGACGACTACGACACGCCGGACGGCACCGGCGTGCGCGACTACATCCACGTGGTGGACCTCGCCCGCGGCCACCTGGCGGCGCTGGAGCGGCTCGATGCGGCGCCCGGCGTGGTGACCTACAACCTGGGCACCGGCCGCGGCTACAGCGTGCTGGAGATGCGGCGCGCGTTCGAGGTGGCCGCCGGGCGCGAGATCCCCTACCAGATCGTCGCGCGCCGGCCCGGCGACATCGGCACCTGCTACGCGGACCCGGCCCTGGCGCAGGCGGAGCTCGGCTGGCGCGCGCGGCTGGGCATCGAGGCCATGGTGGAAGACCACTGGCGCTGGCAGCGCGAGAACCCGAACGGATACGCATGAACGCGCTGTCGGACACCGCCCATGTCTTGGCGCCACCGGCGGTGCGGGTGCTGCAGGTGGTGCATGGGTTGCCGCGGGGCGGACTCGAAAACGGCGTGGTCAATCTGCTGAACGGTCTGCCGCGGACGGAGTTTCAGCAGCGCGTCGCTTGCCTCGACAACCGCGGCGATATGGCGGACCGGGTCTCGCCGCAGGTGCCCATCGACGTGCTCGACCGTCGCCGCCATGACCTGGGGCTGCCGCTGCGCCTGGCGCGGCTGATCCGCGACTTCCGGCCGCACGTGGTGCACTGCCGCAACTGGAACACGTGGGCCGATACGGTGCTGGCGCACCGGCTGGCCCGCTGCCACGGCACGCTCGTGTGGTCGTTCCACGGCTTTGCGGACGGGCACTGGTTCCCACGGCGGCGGCGGCTTGCGAGCCGTGCCTTATCGCTGGCCACGGACCGGCTGTTCGCCGTCTGCCGCGATGCCGCGGAGCGTTTTGCGGTGCTGACCGACATTCCGCCGGAGCGCTTCGACGTGCTCTACAACGGCGTGGACTGCCGGCGCTTCGCGCCCTGCGAGCATCGGGCCGGGCTGCGCCGGGCGCTCGGCCTTGCCGACGACGAGCTGGTGATCCTCTCGGTGGCGAGCCTCACACCCGTCAAAGGCCACGCGCGGCTGCTGGAGGCGGCGGCGCAGGTGCTGGCCGGCACCCGGCGGCGCGTGCGCTTTCTGTGGCTCGGCGAAGGCGCCGAGCGGGCGCGGCTGGAGGCGCGCATCCGCGCGCTGCAAATCGATGAGCGGGTCAACCTGCCCGGCGGCAGCGACCGGGTGCCGCAGCACCTCGCCGCGGCCGACCTGTTTGTGCTGCCGAGCGAGCTGGAGGGCATGAGCAACGCCATCCTGGAGGCTATGGCGAGCGGGCTGCCGGTGGTGGCGCACGCCGTCGGCGGCAACCCGGAGCTGGTGGACCACGAGCACAGCGGCCTGCTGTGCCCGGCGGGCGACGCGAACGCGCTGGCCGCCGCCATCGGCCGGCTGGTGCGCAACGACGCCGAGCGCGCGGCCATGGGGGCGGCGGCGCGCCGCCGCGCGGAGCAGATCTTTTCCCTGGACGCAATGCTGATGCGCTACGCGGACTTCTACCGTCACGCCGTGCCGGTGCTGCCCGGGCGCGCCGCCGCTCGATGAGCGCCCGCGCCCGCGAAGGGCTGCGGGTGCTCATGGTCGGCCCGCTGCCGCCGCCGGTGGGCGGCATGGCCAGCGTGGTGCAGAACCTGGTGCTGGCGTTGGGGCCGCGGGTCGAGCTGGCGGTGCTCGACAACGTCAAGACCACCGCCGCCGACCGTAGCCTGTGGCAGGGCATCGCCGCGCAGCTGCGGCTGCTTGGCCGTCTCGCCTGGCGCTGTGTCGGCTGGCGTCCGGCGGTGGTGCACATCCACACCTGCTCCTGGTTCACGTTTTGGCGCAACGGCGTTGACCTGGCGCTGGCGCGGCTGCTGGGTCGCCGCGTGGTGCTGCACATCCACGGCGCGCAGTTCCACCGCTTCCTTGGCGGCCTGTCCGGACCGCGTGCCTGGCTGGCGCGGCGCGTGCTGCGCGGGGCGCACCGGGTCGTGGTGCTCGGCGCGGGTTGGCGGGAGGTGCTGTCGGCCTGGGCCGATCCGGCGCGTATCGTCGTGGTGCCGAACGGCGTGCCCGCGGGGCAGCAGGTGGTGCCGTCGCCGCAAGGGCCGTTCCGCGTGCTCTGTCTGGCCAACTACGAGGCGCGCAAGGGCCAGGAGGATCTGCTGCGGGCCGTGGCGGGGCTCGACAGCGCGCGGCCGGTGCGGGTGGAGCTCCTGGGCTTCGAGGCCGAGCCTGGCCGCCGGCAGCGCCTGCTGGACCTCGCCGCCGAGCTCGGCGTGGCGGACGTGGATATTCCGGGGCCGGTCATAGGGGATGCTAAGGACGCCCGGCTGGCGGCGGCGCACTGCTTCTGCCTGCCGTCCTATGACGAGGGGCTGCCCATGTCCATGCTGGAGGCCATGGCCGTCGGGCTGCCGGTGGTGGCGACCCGCGTCGGCGCGATCCCCGAGGCGCTGGCGGACGGCCGCGAGGGGTTACTGTTCGAGCCGGGCGACGTTGCGGCACTCACCGGGCACCTCGCGTGGCTCATCGACGAGCCTGAAGCCGCCGCTGCCCTCGGTGCTGCCGGCCATGAGCGGCTGGCTCAGGACTTCAGCCTGGAGCATTCGGCCGAGCTGCTGCTCGGCGTCTACCGTTCGCTCAGCGCCGAGCGCCATGCAGGAGCACATGCAGGAGCCTAGTGCAGCGTTTCTCCCAACTTTGCTTTCGTTGTCGTTGTCGAGTATCCGATTACGAGCACGACCACGACCACGAGCGGAGACTTCGACCCGGTTCCTCTGCTCCGGCCTCACCCGGGTTGGCGCCTGCAAAATTGGCTGAAACGGGGTACTAGTCACCCGCGGGGTTGCGCCAGCGCGCCGCCGCGTCGGTATCGCTGTCCCGCGCCTCCACCCAGCGCGCGCCCTGCGCGGTCTCTTCCTTTTTCCAGAACGGCGCGCGGGTCTTGAGGTAGTCCATCAGGAACTCGCAGCCCCGGAAGGCTTCGCCGCGGTGGCCGGCGGTGACGGCGACCAGCACCAGTGGGTCGGTGGGCAGGACGCGGCCGATGCGGTGGACGATGCGCACCGCACGCAGCGCGAAGCGCTCGATGGCCTGCTCGGCGATCTCGCGGAGCGCGCGCTCGGTCATGCCGGGATAGTGCTCCAGGGTCATGGCCGTCACGCTGGCGCCGGCGTTGTGATCGCGCATCAGTCCGACAAAGGCGGCCAGCGCACCGCTGCCGGGGTCGTCGCGGGCGAGGTCGGCTTGGAGCGTCCAGGGATCGAAGGGCTCGGTTTCGATGCGGATGTCGATTCGGGACATGGGCTTGTGGGGCTGATCTCAGGAGACTTGGCCGATGCGCTGTGAGACTGCGAAAGTATTCGGTGTACGTCGGGTTAGCGCAGCGTAACCCGACGTTGAGCGTCGGTAAGCCGTTGAATGTCGGGTTACGCCATCGCTAACCCGACCTGCGATTCGCTCGTATTCGGCGTTGCGAGCAATACCTTCAGGGTCTATTCGCTGGTCCGTCCTGCAGGGTGAGCGATCCATCGCGATCCCGCTGCGGGTACGTCCGTCCGATGCCTCGCCGGCGCAGAGCGGATTCCGCCGGCGCGACCCCTTGCCCAGCGCCGCGCGCGTCGCCAATGTCCGAGGCAACGGCGGGCGTCGTTGCGGCGCCCCGCGGTTCGGTTAGCCCCCGAAACCCGACCCAGCGCCAGCACTCTACCGCCGATGCCATCGCAGCGACATTCGCTCTGCAACTGGCCGCGCCGCTTCCTGGACTGGCTTTGTGAAGGTCGTGCCGACTATCGCGAGTTTCAGCAGCGCAAGGCGACGCGTGCTTACCAGGTCAACCAGGGCCTCTGTCTGATCGTCTGGCTGGTCGCCGCGCTGCTGTTGCTGCTGTGTGGCGGCACAGTTTGTCTGGTGACCTTCGCACTGGTGGCAACCTTCCTGTGCTTCAGCCTGCTGGACCCACAATGAGGTTCTGCCCTGCCGGCGCGCGGCCGTGGGAGCGGCACTCCCGGTGCCGCGACCCGCTGGAGTAGACCGGCAAGCGAGGCGCTGCCTCAGACCCACAACGGCACGAGGCGGCGGATATCGCGTCGATCGACTACCGGCATGCAGCAAGGGCCGAGGCCCCAATGCCGGGGCGCAAAGCGCGACCGCACAACTTCGGTCGACTGCCGTTCCGGCCCTTGGCGCTTGGCCCTTTCTGTTCGGTGCCGCGGTGCACACAAAACTTGACGCATCTGCAAAGATTTCGGCCCTGAAAGCAATCCAATCCGTCTTTCTGTGCCTCGCTGGACACCACCGGGGACCCATCCCGAAGACTGTCCCACCGCCGTTTCCAGGATGATCGATGCCGCCATGAGCGCACCGCCGCAGACCTTCGACCTGCGCACCGCCACGCTGCTGGTGGTGGCCAACATGATCGGCACCGGCGTGTTCACCACCCTGGGGTTGCAGGCGGAGGGGGTGCAGGATGGTGCCGCGCTCTTGCTGCTGTGGCTGCTCGGCGGGCTGGTCGCCGTTTGTGGCGCGCTGGTCTACGCGGAGCTGGCGGCTGCCCTGCCGCGCTCCGGCGGCGAATATGTCTACCTGGCCCGCTGCTACGACCCGGCCCTTGGCGTCATCGCCGGCTGGGTCTCCGCCACCGTGGGCTTCGCGGCGCCAGTGGCGCTGGCGGCGATGGCGTTCGGCCGTTACGCGGCGACGGTGGTGCCGCTTGCGCCGACACCGATGGCGGTTGCCGCTGTGGTGGTCATCGCCGGCCTGCATGCCTTCGACGTGACGCTCGGGGCGCGGTTTCAGGTATTGGCGACGCTGCTCAAGGTGCTTGCCATCGGGCTCTTCTGCGCGGTGGGGCTGCTGTGGCCCGCCGCGCCCGGTGCCCTGCCGGCGCTGCCGGACGCGGGGACGCCGGCGGCCGTGCTCTCGCCGGCCTTTGCGCTGTCGCTGGTGTATGTCTCCTATGCCTACTCGGGCTGGAACGCGGCCACCTACGTGGCGGCGGAGGTGCGCTCGCCGCAACGGCTGGTGCCGCGCGCGCTGCTGTATGGCACCGCGGCCGTAACGCTCCTGTACCTGCTGCTCAACTGGGTGTTCCTGCGCAGTGTGCCATTGACGGACCTGACGGGCACGGTGGAGGTCGGTGCCTTGTCGGCTGCATACCTGTTCGGTGACACCGGCGGGCGCATCATCAGCGCCATGCTGGCGCTGCTGCTGCTGTCTACCATTAGCGCGATGCTGCTGGCGGGGCCGCGGGTGTTCGAGGCCATGGCGGCGGATGGTCACCTGCTGAGCCTTTTCGGTGCGCGCAATCGCCGCGGTGCACCAACGCGGGCGGTGCTGTTCTCGTTGGTCATCGCGCTCGCGCTCGTCGTCACCGGCACTTTCGAGGCCGTGCTTGCCTTCGCCGGCTTCACGCTGATGCTCTCGTCGCTGCTGACCGTGCTGGGCGCGGTGCGGCTGCGGCGGCGCGAGCCGGCGCTGCCGCGGCCGTTTCGCATCCCCTGGTATCCATGGCCGCCGCTGGTCTATCTTTGCCTGACGGCGGCGACCCTGCTGGTGGTGTCCTGGACCAACCCCTGGCCCGTGCTGAGCGGTACTTGCGCACTCGGCGCCTGCTGGTGGTGGCTGCGCCGGCGGCTCACGCATGCAGCTGTGTCCGTGCCCGATCGGCGGCGAATTAGGCCACCGCGAGCAGGGTTTTGAACCCTTGCGAGTAGACCTGTCTAAGCGCAAAGTTCCGAACAGGATGGGTGCTTTGCGCCGGCCTTGCTCCGGACGCACCGCAAGCGTGCGACGCGGCGCGCGTGCCGCACCAAAAAATGGCATGCTGCCGTATGTTGCATCGGTTTCATCGGCCGGCGCCAGTCACGATTGTTGCCTGGCGCGAAGCTTGCGTAATCGCCTGGTGCGGCGCTTGCACTCAGCCCTTGGCGTTGCAATCTAGTTGGGTATGCCGAGCCGGAACGCCCGCCGTCCGCGTCCGCACAGATTACTTACACGAGGTGTGCTGAATGTCGATCTTCGAGCGCTACCAAGCCCGCTACGAGTCCTCCCGCGAGGAGGACATGAGCCTGCAGGAATATCTGGATCTGTGTAAGACGGATCCGATGGCCTATGCCGGCGCGGCGGAGCGTCTGCTCGCGGCGATCGGCGAGCCGGAGCTCATAGACACCCACAATGATTCGCGGTTGAGCCGGATCTTTCAGAACAAGGTCATCAAGCGCTATCCCGCGTTCGCCGAGTTCTACGGCATGGAGGACTCCATCGACCAGTTGGTGTCCTACCTGAAGCACGCCGCACAGGGGCTGGAGGAAAGGAAGCAGATCCTCTACCTGCTGGGCCCAGTGGGCGGCGGCAAGTCGTCGCTCGCCGAGAAGCTGAAGGAGCTGATGGAGAAAGTGCCCTTCTACGCGATCAAGGACTCGCCGGTGTTCGAGTCGCCGCTGAGCCTCTTCTCGCCGGAGGAGGACGGCCCGATCCTGGAAGAGGATTACGGCATCCCCAGCCGCTGCCTGCGCACCATCATGTCGCCCTGGGCCGTCAAGCGCCTGCAGGAGTACAACGGCGACATCACCAAGTTCCGCGTCGTCAAGCTCCGCCCGAGCATCCTGGAGCAGGTGGCCATCGCCAAGACCGAGCCCGGCGACGAGAACAACCAGGACATCTCCTCACTGGTGGGCAAGGTGGACATCCGCCAACTGGAGCACTTCGCGCAGAACGACGCCGACGCGTACAGCTACTCCGGCGCCCTGTGCCGTGCCAACCAGGGTCTGATGGAGTTCGTCGAGATGTTCAAGGCACCCATCAAGGTGCTGCATCCGCTGCTGACCGCGACCCAGGAGGGCAACTACAACGCCACCGAGGGCCTGTCCGCGATCCCGTTCCAGGGCATCATCCTGGCGCACAGCAACGAGTCCGAGTGGCAGTCGTTCCGCAACAACAAGAATAACGAGGCGTTCCTCGACCGCGTCTTCATCGTCAAGGTGCCGTACTGCCTGCGGGTCACGGAAGAGAAGCACATCTACGACAAGCTGCTGCGCAACAGCTCGCTGAATCAGTCCCCCTGCGCGCCGGGCACGCTGGAGATGATGGCGCAGTTCTCGGTGCTGACGCGCCTCAAGGAGCCGGAGAACTCCAGCATCTTCTCGAAGATGCGCGTCTATGACGGCGAGAACCTCAAGGACACGGACCCCAAGGCCAAGTCGACGCAGGAGTACCGCGACTACGCCGGCGTGGACGAGGGCATGTCCGGCATTTCGACCCGCTTCGCATTCAAGATTCTGTCGCAGGTGTTCAACTTCGACCACACCGAAGTGGCCGCCAACCCGGTGCACCTGCTCTACGTGCTGGAGCGCCAGATCGTCCGCGAGCACTTGCCGCCGGAGGTGCAGGACCGCTATCTCACCTTCCTGAAGCAGTACCTGGCGCCGCGCTACGCGGAGTTCATCGGCAAGGAGCTGCAAACCGCGTACCTGGAGTCCTACGCGGAGTACGGGCAGAACATCTTCGATCGGTACGTCACCTACGCGGACTACTGGATTCAGGACCAGGAATACCGCGACCCGGACACCGGTGAAATGATGAACCGCTCCGCGCTGAACGAAGAACTGGAGAAGATCGAGAAGCCCGCCGGCATCTCCAACCCGAAGGACTTCCGCAACGAGATCGTCAACTTTGTGCTGCGCGCCCGCGCCAACAACAACGGCGCCAATCCGCGCTGGACCAGTTACGAGAAGCTGCGCGTGGTGATCGAGAAGAAGATGTTCTCGAACACCGAGGAGCTGTTGCCGGTCATCTCTTTCAACGCCAAGGCGTCTGCCGACGACAAGAAAAAGCACGAGCAGTTCGTCGACCGCATGGTGGAGAAGGGCTATACGCCGAAGCAGGTGCGCTTGCTTTCGGAATGGTACCTGCGAGTGCGCAAATCGCAGTAAAGAAGGGCCTAGGGCTGAGGGCCAAGGACCGGGCGCGCCATCGACCGGCAGCGCTGTTGGCCCTGTGCCCTTCGGCGCTTGGCCCTGAGCTCGGACGCGGACCGTGTAGCGCGTGCAACGTCATTTGCCGGAGCCACACCAAGGCGAGGCCACCGAAAGTTTATGTCCCACTTCATCGACCGTCGTCTCAACGCCAAGAACAAGAGCACCGTCAATCGGCAGCGGTTCTTGAAGCGTTACAAGAGCCAGCTGAAGCGGGCGGTGTCCGACGCCGTCAACCGCCGCAGCATCACGGATATCGACGGCGGCGAGAAGGTCGGTATCCCCTCCAAGGACATCGCCGAGCCGATCTTCCATCATGGTCAGGGCGGCACCCGGGACATGGTGCACCCCGGCAACAAGGAGTTCGAGGCGGGTGACCGGGTGCAGCGCCCCGAGGGCGGCTCGGGCTCCGGTTCCGGCCAGGGCCGGGCGGGCAAGGGGGGCAAGGGCGAGGACGACTTCGTCTTCGAGCTCTCGCGCGAGGAATTCCTGGACCTCCTGTTCGACGACCTGGAACTGCCGAACCTGGTGCGCAACCAGCTCATGGGCACGACGGAGTTCAAGACCGTGCGTGCCGGCTACACCACCGACGGCGCGCCCAGCAATATCGACGTTGTGCGCTCCCTGAAGGGAGCCATCGCCCGGCGCACCGCGCTCGGCGCGCCCCACCGTGCGCGCATCCGCGAGCTGGAGGCGGAGGTGGAGCTGTTGCTGGCCGACGGTGTGCCGGAGACCGACGTGCGCGTCGTGGCGCTACGTGAGCAGATCGACCGGCTCAAGACCCGGCTCGCCGCGCTGCCCTTCATAGACACCTTCGACCTCCGCTACCAGGCCTACACCAAGCAGCCGGAGCCCACCAGCAAGGCCGTGATGCTCTGCATCATGGACGTGTCGGGCTCCATGGACCAGGTGCGCAAGAACCTGGCCAAGCGGTTTTTCATCTTGTTGTACCTCTTCCTTCAGCGGAACTACGACAAGATCGACGTCGTCTTCATCCGCCACCACACCATCGCCCAGGAGGTGGATGAGCAGGAGTTTTTCTACTCCCGAGAGACCGGCGGCACCGTCGTGTCCAGCGCGCTAAACCTGGCCTACGATGTCATCTCGGAGCGCTATGAGTCCGGTAGCTGGAACATCTATGCCGCGCAGGCATCCGACGGTGACAACTGGGACTCGGACTCCGCCATCTGCCGCGATCTGCTCATCAATCGGCTGCTGCCGCTGATGCGCTACTATGCCTACGTCGAGATCACGCCGCGCCAGCACCAGAGCCTGTGGTACGCCTACCAGGACGTGAAGGCGGCGCACCCGCACTTCGCGATGGAAGAAATCGGCGGTGCCGACGATATCTATCCGGTGTTCCGGGAGTTGTTCAAGCGACAGGATGCGTAATCTTAAGTGCAGGAGTGCAGGAGTGCAGGAGTGCAGGAGTGCAGGAGTGCAGGAGTGCAGGACTACAGGAGTGCAGGATTTCCAGCCGACCGGCTGCATCGATCGGTCGGCATGACGCCGGGTCTTGCCGTGCACTCTTGCACTTTGCACTCCTGCACTAACGCATGCGATCGATTGACACGCTCAGCCCCGAAGCGCCAACGGCACAGCGAATCCAGACCATGCCCGACAATCTAATCTCCGACTCCTCCGAATGGAGCTTCCCGCTGCTGAAACGCTTCGACAAGGAGATCTCGCGCATCGCCCAGGACGAGTTCGGGCTCGACACTTATGCCAATCAGATTGAGGTGATCTCCTCGGAGCAGATGATCGACGCCTATTCCAGTGTCGGGCTGCCCATCAACTATCACCACTGGTCCTTCGGCAAGCAGTTCGTCTCAACCGAGCAAACATACCGGCGTGGCCAGATGGGGCTCGCCTACGAGATCGTCATCAACTCGGAGCCCTGCATCGCCTATCTCATGGAGGAGAACACGCTGCCGATGCAGGCGCTGGTGATTGCTCACGCCTGTTACGGCCACAACAGCTTCTTCAAGGGCAATTATCTCTTCCGCACCTGGACCAGTGCCGACGCCATCATCGACTACCTGGTGTTCGCGCGGAACTACATCGCCGAGTGCGAGGAGCGCTACGGCCAGGATGAGGTCGAACTGCTGCTCGACTCCTGCCACGCGCTGATGAACTACGGCGTCGACCGCTACAAGCGCCCGTCGCCGCTGTCCATGGCAGAGGAGAAGAAGCGCCAGGCGGAGCGCGAGGCGTACCTCCAGTCCCAGGTCAACGATCTTTGGCGCACCCTGCCGGTGGAGCAGGTGAAAGGCGGCAGCGCGCGGCGTGAGCCGCGTTTCCCGGAGGAGCCCCAGGAAAATCTGCTCTACTTCATCGAGAAGAACGCCCCGCTGCTGGAGCCCTGGCAGCGCGAGGTGGTGCGCATCGTTCGCAAGATCGGCCAATACTTCTATCCGCAGCGCCAGACCCAGGTCATGAACGAGGGCTGGGCGACCTTCTGGCACTATACGCTGTTGAACCGGCTCTACGACGAGGGCTATGTCAACGACGGCTTCATGATGGAGATACTGCAATCGCATACCAACGTCGTCTACCAGCCTGATTTCGATTCGCCCTATTACTCCGGCATCAACCCCTACGCGCTCGGTTTCGCGATGATGCGCGACATCCGGCGCATCTGCGAGCAACCCACTGACGAGGACCGCTATTGGTTCCCGGACATCGCCGGTGGCGACTGGATCAAGGTGCTGGACTTTGCGATGCGCAACTTCAAGGACGAGAGCTTCATCGCCCAATACCTGTCGCCGAAGCTGATGCGCGACTTCCACCTCTTCCAGGTGCGCGACGACGACCGCGAAGATACCCTGGAAATCACCGCCATCCACGAGGAGGCGGGCTACCGGCAACTGCGCCAGTCGCTGGCCGACCAATACAACCTCGGCAACCGCGAGCCGAACATCCAGGTCTATGGCGTCGATCTGCGGGGCGACCGCTCCATGACCCTGCGTCATTTTCGCCACAATCGCCGGCCGCTCGGGGACACGGTGGACGAGATGCTGTTGCACATTCGTCGCCTATGGGGCTTCGATGTGCGCCTCGAATCCGTGGACGAAGAGGGTCGCGTCCAACTGGTGGGCGAGGCCTGATAAAGCCCCGTTCAGCGGCGCTGCGCCCTCCGTCGCGCGTGCGTTCAGAACGTCCCGCCGATCGGTGTTCCACCCATAGATGCGCTGTCGGTCCGGCACCGGCTGCGATCTGCGTCCGGCTCGGGTATAGTGACGCTATCTCTTTGTTGTCACGCGGGTTCGGTTTGGGGTTTGTCCGCGCCCGGCACCGAGGTCTCGGATATGTCTCTAGCTGCCTGCCCCGATCCGCATCTGCCGCGCCCCGGGTTTGCCGCATTGCGCATCCAGGAATCCGCCAAGGCATTGTTGCGTGCACGTGTCGCCCGCTGGACGCTGGCGCTGATGCTGCTCGCGATGCTCGGAAGTGCCGCGGCCGACCTGCGCACCACACTGTCGCCATTCGTTGGCCCCTTCGCACCGCGAGCCGAGCCCGATGTCGATCCACCGGCCATCGGCGCTGGGGAGCATGAGCAGGCCCTATATTCGCCCCGGCTGCTCGCGGAGTTCTATGCCGAGCGCGGCTTTGCGCCCGCTTGGGACTCTGGCCGCGCACAGGCTATGCTGGCGCTGGCCCGCGAGAGCCGTGCAGACGGCTTCCTGCCCGCGGATTTCCGCGCCGATGCCATCCAGGCCGTCATCGAAAGCGACGAGCTGCGCAGCAGCGATCCCGCGCGGCGCGACGCCGCGGAGCTGTTGCTGAGCGATGCGCTGCTGCGCTACGTGCATCACTTCCGTTTCGGCAAGCTCAACCCCGAGCACGTCAATCGCGGCTCTACGTTCGTTAAGCCCGCGGACGCCGCGTTGCTGAAGGCCGACATGGCCAAGGCCGTGGCCGCATCCGATATGCAGGCCGAGCTGCGGGCCAGGATGCCGCATCCGGATTTCTATCAGAACCTGAAGAAGGGCTACCAGCGCTACCTCGCCATCGCCGACCGTGGCGGCTGGAAGGACATTCCGGGTGGCCGGAACCTCATGGTCGGTGCCAACGACTCGCGGGTGCCGCTGATTCGGGAGCATCTGGAGGTCACCGCGGGCTACGCCCCCGGCACCGTTGCCGAGCCCGAGCGCTACGACGAAGACCTTGCCGAGGCCATCAAGGGCTTTCAACGCCGCTCCGGCCTCGGTGCCGACGGCGTCGTCGGCCCCAATACCCTGCGGGCGCTGAACCAGCCGTTGGACAAGCGCCTGCTCGCCATCCGCGCCAACCTCGAGCGCATGCGCTGGCTCTACAACGATCTGCCGCCGGACTACCTGTTCGTGGATTTGGCTGCGTTCGAGCTCTACCTGATCCGCAACAACGAGGAAGTCTGGCGCACCAAGGGCATCATCGGCACCGTCGAGAACCAGACGCCCATGTTCCGCGACGAGATGGAGCATGTCGTCTTCAACCCCACCTGGACCGTTCCGCGCTCCATCGAAAAGAAATTCAAGGGGGTGCCGGCGGGCTACAGCCGCGTGCGCAGCGGCGGGCAATATTACCTGGTGCAGCAGCCCGGTCCGCGCAATGCCCTGGGGCGGGTCAAGTTCCTGTTCCCGAACGGACATGCCATCTACCTGCACGATACGCCGTCGCGTTATTTGTTCAGCCGCGCGCGGCGCGCCTACAGCCACGGCTGCATACGCGTTTATCAACCGCTGACGCTGGCGCAGTACGTGCTCAACGAGCCGGCCTGGAGCCAGGCCGAGATCAACCGCGTCGTGCGGCGCGGCAGCACGCGCTGGGTAAGTCTGGATGAGCGCCTGCCGGTGCTGCTGTACTACCTGACGGCCAAGGCGGACGACCAGGGGCGTGTCGGCTTCCGGCGCGACATCTACAATCGCGATCGCCGCCTTCTCGCCGCCCTGGATGAGCCGGTGGATGGCGCCGAGCGCATCGCCTTCGCTCAACCCGAGCCGGAACCGGAGCCCGCAGCGGCTCCCGGTCAAGGTCCGGCCGTGGCGGGCACTGCCGCCGCTGCCGGGGCCGGCTCGGATAGCGACGACGCAGCGTCCGCTACCGGGGAGACTGCCGTTACTGAAGCCGGCGTCCGAGATGCCCCGGCTGACATGGAAGCGGCCGTACCGCCCGCGAGCGTCGGTGGAGCCGCGGCCGACGCTGCGACCCAAGAGACCACCGGGGGCATCGCGGCAGCGGTGTCCGACGATCCAACCGCCGGGTCCGCGGTGGACGCAGGCGGGCCGGCAGCGAAGACCCCGCGGCCGGCCGCGGTAGCCGACGCGCCCGACCTCGCACAAGGCCATGGGGCTGCCGAGGGCGCCGCCGATGCCGGCGTGGTCCCGCGGCATCCGGCGTCCCTAGACGTTGAGACAGCCGTCGATCAAGCGCCCATGGGCGATGAAGCGCCTGCCAGCACGGCCGCCGTGGACGACCAAGGGAGGGCGGCAGGTGCGTCCGCCACGGTATCACCCGGGGAGACGACCCTGGATGCGCCGACGGTGGACGCGGCCGACGAGGCCGCTAGCAATCCGACGTTCGAGCAACCGACCGGGACCGGGCGCTCGCCTGCTGCGGCTCCGCCACAGGGGAGCCTGCCCGAGTCGGACACCGTCGATATCGGGGTCGATACCGACGATGCCACCGTCAGCGGCGGCGCAGTGCTGCGGTTGGATGCCGAGGGCCATGTCCTCGGGCTTTCCGATCCGGTGGAGCAGGTGCCGGGTCGGCATCGGGCGCACCTCGACCTCTCCATGCCCCCACCGCCGATGCGCAGTTGGGTGATGGCCGGCCGGGCAAGCCACGCCGGCCACGGCGCAGCGGACGGCGTGCCTGCTCGGATGGTTGCCGGCGCACATCAGCGTCGCACAGTCAGCGAGCCGCCGGTCTGGATGCTGCAAGGCGACTGACCGACGCCCGCCGTGGCCGAGCGAGGTCGCGCTAGTCCAACAGTGCGCAAGACCCCAGACCGTCTCAGTTCGTTGTCGTTGTCGCTATCGTGAGCGCGGTCTCAACCGTGCGGAGATACGATCACGACTTCGATCAAGCGGCGGGCTCGCCGAATGAGCCACTGCCGGACGCATGCTGTCTCCGCCCCGAAACCCTGTCGCGGAGAAGGCCATGCCTCCTGTCACCGAGCTCCTGTTGCTTGCCTTTGTTCTGAGCTTCCTCTACGCCGGCCTCGGTCTATTGAGCCTGGGCCTGGAGCGCGGCCCCGCGCTGTTGCTGCGGCGCCCGCGCCGCGTCCGCCCGCAGACCTCGCAGCGGGTGCGCCGTCGTGTACTGCGGCCGCGGCGCCGGCCGGGGGCGGTGGCGGCTCCGCGGGTCCGATCGGGTGGTCGGGCAGCCACCGCCTGAGGCCGCATGGGACCTCCGGCCAAGCGGCGCGGTTCAGGTCGCTCAGTCACCTCGATCAGTGGCGGGTCAGTGGCGGGTTGCTTGTGGTGGCAGACCCGGGCCACCGTCCCGCCGCAGTCTTGACCACTGACCGCACCACGCGCAACGCGGTCGCTGGGGGGATGCGGGTATCCGGCATAGGCGGGGCGCCGCATAATGGCGCGCCCTGTACCGTCTTGATGTCGATCCCGCGCCATGTCCGCCGCCACCGCACTCTTCCCGCTTTGGGCCCTGCTCGGCTCGGCGTTGGCCTATGTACAGCCGCATTGGCTTACGCCGCTGAAGCCCGCCATCGTGCCGCTGCTGGGCCTGGTGATGTTCGGCATGGGCGTTACGCTGACCTGGCGGCAGTTTGCGGCGGTGCTGCGGCGCCCGCAACGTGTTGGGCTCGGCATGGCCCTGCAGTTCGGCATCATGCCGCTCGCGGCGTGGATCATCGCTCAGGGGCTCGGGCTGCCGGCGGAACTGGTTGCCGGCATGGTCCTGGTGGGGGCGAGTCCGGGCGGCACCGCGTCCAACGTGATCTGCTTCCTGGCGCGCGGCGACGTTGCCCTTTCCATCACGCTGACCGCCGCTTCAACCCTGTTGGCGGTGCTGGCCACGCCGCTGCTGACCTGGCTCTACGTCGGCCGGGAGGTGGCGGTGCCGGTCTGGGACATGCTGCTGTCCGTCGCCAAGATCGTGCTGCTGCCGGTGGCGCTCGGCGTTGTGCTCAACACCTGGCTCGGCGCCCGTCTGGCGCCGGTCAAGCACCTGTTTCCGCTGCTGTCCATGGCGGCCATCGTGCTGATCATCGCCATCATCGTTGCGCTGAATGTGAGCAATATCGCCGCTGCCGGCTGGCTCATCGCGCTGGCGGTGGTACTGCACAATGCCGTCGGGCTCGGTGCGGGCTATGGGCTCGGCTGGCTGGCGACGCGCGACCTGCGCGTCGCGCGCACGCTTGGCATCGAGGTGGGCATGCAGAATTCCGGTCTTGCGGTGGCGCTGGCGGTGCAGTACTTCTCCGCCGCTGCGGCCATTCCCGGTGCACTCTTCTCGATCTGGCACAATCTCTCGGGCTCGGCGTTGGCGGCGCTCTGGTCGCGGCAGGCTGGCATGCCCGCGGCAGCGTCGCCCGAAGTGCCGTGATGGCCGCGGTGGGCACCCTGTCGCGGATGACGGGCCGGCTACCATCAATCCCGTATCGATCAGGGGTTTATACCGGCGCCGTTTGCCTCGATGATCATAGTAAGCCGGCGCCGCCGGCATCAACACGAGGCGACCAAACGATGGACTACGGCAATTTCCAGGGCCTTGAGCTCATGCTGTTCGGGGGCTCGGCGATCGCGCTTTGCCTATGGCAGCTGCGGGCCATGCAGCGCCTGCGCCGGCAGCGCGTGCTGGCGACTCCGCGGCAGCGGGTGATGCGCCGGCCACCGCTCGGCCTGCGCGGACGCTACTGACCGCGCGGGTCAGGGGCAGCCCCCAGGGCTGTGCCTCCGCCCAGGGGAGTGTCCCGAAACAGCGCGCAAACAAAAAACGCTGCCGTCGGCAGCGTTTTTTGGATGGAGGCTTTACAGCCTGCCGTGTCTTTGTGGTGCCGAGGAGAGGACTTGAACCTCCACCTGGTTTCCCAGACATGGACCTGAACCATGCGCGTCTACCAATTCCGCCACCTCGGCAAAAGCGGCGGGCAGCCTGATGGCATTGCCATTATCGAACTGCCGAGCCTCCGAATGATAGTGAGACAGGCGCCCCCTGTCAACGCTACACTAGGCGTTTTTTAAGGACAGGGGCAGAGAACACGTGGCACGACGCAAATCGGCCCAGTCGGCGAAGGCCCTCGATCCCCATCGCCAGCGCGAAGCCAAAAAGTACGACAACCCCATCCCGAGTCGCGAGTTCATCCTCGAGACTCTCACCCAGCACGCGGCGCCTATGGCCTTCCAGGAGGTAGCCGACGCGCTGGGCCTGCACGAAGACCAGGACCGGGTGGCCCTCGACCGCCGTCTCGGTGCCATGGTCCGCGACGGCCAGTTGGTTCGCAACCGCCGCGACGCCTACTGTCTGGTGAATAAGCGCGACCTGATCGCCGGGCGCATCATCGCGCACCCGGACGGCTTCGGCTTCGTGAAGCCGGACGAGGGCGGCGACGATCTCTACCTGTATCCGAAGGAGATGCGCGCGGTCTTCCATGGCGACCGGGTGGTGGCGCGGGTGACGGGCCGCGACCGCCGCGGCCGCCTGGAGGGCTCGGTGGTGGAGATCCTGGAGCGCGGCACCCGCAGCGTCGTCGGCCGGCTTTACTCAGACAGCGGCGTGGGCTTCGTCGTGCCGGACAACAAGCGCATGACGCACGAGGTCATCATCCCCAGCGACCGGCTGCTGGAGGCCCAACAGGGGCAGATCGTCGTCGCCGAGATCACCGACCAGCCCACCAAGCGCACGCCGCCCATCGGCCGCATCGTCGAGGTGGTGGGCGACCACATGGGGCCGGGCATGGAGACGGACATCGCCATCCGTGCCCATGACCTGCCGGTGGACTGGCCGGAAGATGTCACCGCCGAGATCGCAGAGCTCACCGAAGAGGTGCCGGAAGACGTCAAGACCGGCCGCGCCGACCTGCGCGAGCTGCCGCTGGTCACCATCGACGGTGCCGATGCGCGCGACTTCGATGACGCCGTGTTCTGCGAGCGCAAGCCCAAGGGCTGGAAGCTCCTGGTCTGCATTGCCGACGTATCGGCCTATGTGACGCCCGCCAGCGCGCTGGATCGGGAGGCAACCAAGCGCGGCAACTCCGTGTACTTTCCGGATCGGGTCATCCCGATGCTGCCGGAGGTGCTCTCCAACGGGCTCTGCTCCATCAATCCGCAGGTGGACCGGCTGTGCATGGCCTGCGAGCTGTATGTGAGCCGCGAGGGCAGGGTGACCCGCTCGCGCTTCTTCGAGGCGGTGATGCGCTCCCACGCCCGGCTCACCTACGACCAGGTGGCGGTCATGCTGGAGGGCGACGACCCGGAGCTGATGGAGCGGCATGCGGCCCTGCTGCCGCATCTGCACGAGCTGCATGCCCTGTTCGAGGCCCTGCACGAGGCCCGCGCCACGCGTGGTGCCATCGACTTCGACACCACCGAGACCAAGTTCATCTTCAACGAGTCGCGGCGCATCGAGCGCATCGAGCCGCTCGTGCGCAACGACGCCCACCGCATCATCGAGGAGTGCATGCTGGCGGCCAACGTGGCCGCGGCGCGGCTCTTCGAGCGCAAGAAGATGCCGGCGCTGTACCGCATCCATGAGACGCCCAACGAGGAAAAGCTCTCCGACCTGCGGGAGTTCCTCGCCGAGCTGGGCCTGAACCTGCCCGGCGGCAACAAGCCCTCGGCGCAGGACTACGCGACCCTGCTGGAGTCCGTGAAGGGCCGCTCGGACGCGCACCTGATCCAGACCGTCCTGCTCAGGTCCATGCAGCAGGCCATGTACAGCTCCGACAATGCTGGGCACTTCGGACTCGCCTACGACGCCTACACCCACTTCACGTCGCCCATCCGCCGCTATCCGGACCTCATCGTCCACCGCATCATCAAGCACATCCTGGCCGGCGGCACCGCCGCGGACCTGGACTACTCCAAGGCCGAGCTGCAGCAGATCGCCGATGTCTGCTCCGGCACCGAGCGCCGGGCCGACGAGGCCACCCGCGACGCCGAGAGCTGGCTCAAGTGCGAGTACATGCGCGACAAGCTCGGCGAGGAGCTCGACGGCACCATCACCAGCGTGCAGGGCTTCGGCATCTTCGTGGAACTGGACGAGATCTACGTGGACGGCCTGGTGCACATCACCGCGCTGGACAACGACTACTACCATTTCGACCCGGTCGGCCACCGCCTCACCGGCGAGCGCACGGGGCAGGTCTACCGCCTCGGCGACCGGTTGCGGGTGCAGGTGGCCGCGGTGAACCTGGACGAGCGCAAGATCGACTTCGTGCTCGCCACGCCCGCCAAGCAGGCGGGCAAGGCGGGCGCGGGCAAGAAGCGCTCGCGCACGTCTGCGCGCCGCAAGCGCAAAGCGGCGGCTTCATAAGCGGCCGCCTGCCGCGGCCAGGACGCCCCGACCGCCGAGACGCAGCCCGTGAGCCCCTCGACTCCCATCGGTGCCAGCCCGACTGTCGGCATCAACAGCGCCCGCAGCGCGCTCAAGTTCGGCGCCGGGCAGGTGGTGGAGCTGTGGCTCGACCGCCGCCGCCGCGACCAGCGCGTCGCGGAGCTCGCGGGGATGGCGCGCAAGGCCGGCGTGCGCTTGCGTCAGCTCGACCGCGAGGTGCTGGACGAGGCGGCCGCTGGTGCCAACCACCAGGGTGTAATTGCCTGGGTGACCGGGCCGGCCGCACGTCCGGTGCAGGATCTGGATGCGCTCCTGGCCGGGCTCGACCATCCGCCGTTGTTGCTGATCCTCGACGGCATCACCGACCCGCACAACCTGGGTGCCTGCCTGCGCAGCGCCGATGCGGCTGGGGCCGACGCCGTCATCGCCCCCAAGGACAAGGCCGCGGGCCTGACGCCGGTGGTGGTCAAGGTGGCCAGCGGTGCGGCGGAGTCCGTGCCCTTCATCCAGGTAACCAACCTCGCCCGCGCGTTGGAGAAGCTCAAGACCGCCGGCGTCTGGCTGGTAGGCACGTCCGACGCCGCCGCGGCCGGTCTCTACGACACCGACCTGCGCGGCCCGCTCGGCCTGGTGCTGGGCGGCGAGGGCAGCGGCCTGCGCCGGCTCACCCGTGAGCACTGCGACCTGCTGGTGAGCCTGCCCATGCGCGGCCGTGTCGAGAGCCTCAACGTCTCCGTCGCCGCCGGGGTGTGCTTGTACGAGGCGCTGCGCCAGCGTGGCTTGGCGGAGGCCTAGTGCGGCGACGTGAAGATTCCACGACCGGTCTTGAGCGGATTCTTGCCCGTGTCGCCCTGGAGGGCGACACTCCGGCCGGGGCTACAGAGGCCGCGGGATCGCAATCGATCCCGATCCCGATCCCGGCACGCGAAAAAGGGGCGCAATTGTGGCCGTTTCGGGCCTTTTCGCGCTTTTTGCGTGTTTCGTAGTTCCTCTTCGGTGGCGCTGCGGGCAGGCGCGTGACTGGCATAACGTTCGCTGCGCTCAGTAATTGCGTTTCGGCGCCAATGCACCAGGCCGATATCGGCAGCGGGGCGCTACGCAGACGCCGATTGTTGGCCGTCCTGGCCAAAATTGGCTCGGAGCTCGAGCCCGTTCAGAAACTGGATGGCTCCTTTCCCCGGGGGGGGCGACTGCGGTCGGCGTACCCGGGCGCGGGCCACGCGGCAGCCGCTCCGTCCAGCAGCGCGCTCACCGCTGCCGAGGCGTCTACGATGACTTGCCGGCGGTGCGAGCGCCTGGCGCCGTCGGGGTCTTGGCAGACCAGCGCGCAGAGTGTGTCCGTCGGTGACTCGAAGTCGCAGTGGCCGGCGCCCGCGATGTGCTGCACCCGCGCCCGGGGGGCGATGGCATAGACGATCCGGCCGTTGCCGCCCGCGTTGCAGTTGGTGGGCTCGCCGGCGAGCGCGAGCAACGGTTTGTGCAGGCCGGCGGCCGCACGCACGCCGAGGCCCTGGGCGTCCACCAGATCCAGGGTGACGACGCCGATGGCCCGCGGATCTCCCCGCGCCGCCAGCAGCGCGGCGAGGCCACCCGCCGAGAAGCCCGCGTAGACCACCCGTTGTGCGCCCAGGTGCCGCGCCAGCGCCTGCATGTCGCTGGCGTTCTGCACGTGCCGTCCGGCCCAGGGCTTCTGGTTGCAGAAGTCGAGCGTCGCCACCTGCACGCCGGTCGTGGCCAGCGTGACGGCGAGATCGCGCAGGCGCCGCTCGGTGCGCAGGAAGCCGGGCGCCAGGATCACCCAGTCGCCGTTGTCCACGGGGCTCGTGGGGCGGTAGGTGCGGTAGGCGAGCGCGCAGCCGGTGGCCGAGGTGAGCTGTCCGGCGGTGATGGCGACACCGAGTGGCGGCGCTGCGCTTGCGCCGTTCGCGTCTGATCGCGGCGTCAAGGCGCTGCAACCGCAGAGCAGCAGCAGGAGTGGGGCGATGCACTTGATCGCTGTGGAAAAGGGGCTCATGCGAAACTCGCCGCTGTCGCGTCTTTTCGTGACACGCATGCCGCGGAAAAGGCCTGATACGCCAGGCCCCCAAGGTGCCTGCTCGCAGGCGCGCGCGCAACTGGCGGGTGCGCGCCGGGGCAGCGCCGGTTAACCTCTGCCGATGCCGTGCCAACCGAGCAAGCCCGCTGCCGAAGCCGCCCCGGTGCGTATCCGTCGCCTCGGGGAGTACGCCACGGCGCCGGCCAATCTGGACGCGCTGCTGTCGCGGTTGTATGCCCACCGAGGCGATGCACGCCCGGCCGTGAGCTTGGGCGAGCTGCTGCCCGCGGCGGAGCTCAGGGGCATCGACGCCGCCGCGGCGCTGCTGGCCGACCAGATCCAGCGCGGTGGCAGGCTCCTGATCGTCGGCGACTACGACGCCGACGGCGCCACCGGCAGTGCCGTGGCCTTGCTCGGCCTGCGGGCCTTGGGTGCGGTCGATGTGGATCACCTGACGCCGAGCCGCTTTCAGCATGGCTATGGGCTGAGTCCGGCGGTGGTGGACGCCGCTGTCGAGCGCCGGCCGAGCCTGATCGTCACCGTGGACAACGGCATCGCCAGCCACGCCGGCGTGGCGCGCGCCACCGAGCTCGGCATCCCGGTGCTGATCACGGACCATCACCTGGCCGGTGCCGAGCTGCCGTCGGCCGCGGCCATCGTCAATCCGAACCAGCCGGGCTGCGGCTTCCCGAGCAAGCATATCGCCGGCTGCGGCGTCGTGTTCTATCTGCTCGCCGCAACCCGCGCCGAGCTGACGCGCCGCGGTTGGTTCGCGGCGCTCGGCGCCGCCGCCGGCCGCCCGCCGCCCAACCTCGCCCAACTGCTTGACCTGGTGGCCCTGGGCACCGTGGCCGATGTCGTGACCCTGGACCGCAACAATCGCATCCTGGTGGAACAGGGGTTGCGGCGCATCCGCGCTGGCGCCTGCCGGCCGGGCCTCAAGGCGCTGCTGGAGGTGGCCGGCTGCCGCGTCGAGGGCGTTACGGCGCGTGACCTGGGCTTCGTCGCCGGGCCCAGGCTCAACGCCGCGGGCAGGCTGGACGACATGGCCGTCGGCGTCGAATGCCTCACCACCGACGACCCGGTGCGGGCGATGCGCCTCGCCCAGCAGTTGCACGGGCTGAACGACGAGCGCCGGGAGATCGAGCGCGACATCCTGGACCAGGCCATCGCGCTGGTGGAGCGCCAGGCCGTCGGGCGCGGCGGGCTCGGCGGCTGGCTCTGCGTCTACGGTGCGCACTGGCACGAGGGCGTCATCGGCATCGTCGCGGCGCGGCTGCGCGAGCGCTGGCACCGGCCCGCCATCGTCTTCGCCGACGGCGGCGACGGTCTGCTGCGGGGCTCGGCGCGCTCCATCGAGGCGCTGCACATTCGCGACGCCATCGATGCGGTGCACAAGCGCCATCCGGAACTCATCGAGCGCTTTGGCGGCCATGCGATGGCCGCGGGCCTGAGCCTGCGCCGCGATGCGCTGGGCGACTTTCGCGACGCCTTCGACGCCGAGATCGAGCGCCAACTCGGCACGGCACCCGCGGTGCGCGAGATCCTCTCCGACGGCGAGCTGCCGCCGTCGCTCCTGACCCTGCACACGGCCGATGCGCTGCGCCGCGCCGGGCCCTGGGGCAAGGGCTTCGCCGAGCCCCTGTTCGACGGCGTCTTCGCCGTCGGCCATTCCAGCATCGCCGCCGAGCGGCACCTGAAGCTCCGGGTCAGCGTGGATGGCGCGGCGCCGCTCCCGGCCATCGGCTTCCACCTCGCCGAGCACCGCGGCAGCCTCGGCGAGCGTGTGCGGCTCGCCTACCGGCTCGACATCAACGATTACCGTGGCCTGCGCTCGCCGCAACTGGTGTTCGAGCACCTGGAGCCGGTGTCGGACTGAGCGCGGCAGCGTCGACCGTCCGTTCCCTCAACACTGCCGCCGACGATATTGGTGAAAACCATAACTCGTATGCGGTCTAACCTTCTATGTGTGCGGTGTTTCACATCTCTTTACAATCACGGCTTCTAGGCTGAATTCGACGCACAGGCGTCCGCCACGCCAATAGCCGCGCGGCGCGGTGTCGACGGCAGGGCAGGCAGTGTATGTCGGCCGTACGACAGAATCGGTGGAGATAGCGCACACGCCAAGGACGGCTCGGGAGAAGAGCTATGCACGTAACGTCGCCTGGCGCCGCCGTCGCGCCCATGCCCAGCCAGCGATCCGCCCGCATGGTGGCGGTGCGCTTCGCCGGCCCGGACCAAACTTACGCGATGCCGTCCGGCGGCACGCTGCGGCAGGCCGCCGAGGCACTGGGGCTCGCCGTCGGCGCGGGCTGCGGGCAGGGTGACTGCTGTGCCGAC
>NZ_JAJDNQ010000020.1 GCF_022340605.1 Thiohalocapsa sp. | reverse complement strand
CTGCACCGTCAACGGCGTGCCGGTGAGCCATTTCATCGCGCCGGAGCGGCTCGAGGCCATCATCGAGCGCACCCGCAAGGGCGGCGCAGAGATCCTGGCCCTGCGCAAGAACTCCAGCGCCTACGACGCGCCGGCGGCGGCGGTGGCGGCGATGGTGGACGCCATCAGCAACAACCGCCGGCGGCTGATGCCCTGCGTGGCGCTGCTGGAGGGCGAATACGGCGAGCGCGACATCGCCATGGGCGTGCCCTGCGTGCTCGACGAGAGCGGCCTGGCCGAGGTGGTGGAACTGAACCTCGACGACCGCGAGCGGGAGGACTTCTCGCGCTCGGTCGCCGCCGTGCGGGCGGACATCGAGCGTCTCGCCCAGCTTGGAACCGAGCCCGAGGCGAAGCCGGGGGCCGAGCCGGGAGCGGCCGGCGGCACCTGAGCGGCACATGCAACCACTCCGACGTCGGGAGTCACGTCCATGACCGAGAAGACCGTCACCATCACCAACAACGTGGATGGCACGAGCCACGAGTACCCATTGCACGAGGGCACCATTGGCCCCCCGGCGGTGGACATCTCGGCACTGTACCGGGACGCCGGATTCTTCACCTACGACCCGGGCTTCATGGCCACCGCGAGCTGCCACAGCGCCATCACCTACATCGACGGCGAGCATGGCGTGCTGCTCTACCGCGGCTATCCCATCGAGCAACTGGCCACCAAGGCGAGCTTCCTGGAGGTGGCCTACCTGCTGCTCTACGGGGAGTTGCCCAACGAGCGCGAGCTGGTGAGCTTTGAGCGGGTGATCACCCAGCACACCATGCTCAACGAGAACCTGAAGAACTTCCTCGACGGGTTCCACTACGACGCCCACCCGATGGCCATCTTGTGCGGGGTGGTGGGCTCGCTGTCCGCCTTCTACCACGAGTCCATCGACGTCAACGACCCGCACTACCGCGAGATCTCCGCACACCGGCTCATCGCCAAGGTGCCCACCATCGCTGCGGCCGCATACAAGCACAACATCGGCGAGCCCATCATGTACCCGCGCAACGACCTGCGCTACGGGGCGAACTTCCTGTACATGATGTTCGCCACCCCGTGCGAGGACTACGAGCCGGGACTGCTCGCAGAGAAGGCTCTGAACCTGCTCTTCATCCTGCATGCCGACCACGAGCAGAACGCCAGCACCTCCACGGTGCGCCTCGCCGGCAGCTCGGGCGCCAACCCCTTCGCCTGTGTCGCCGCCGGCATCGCGTCGCTGTGGGGACCGGCCCACGGCGGTGCCAACGAGGCCGTGCTGGACATGCTCACCCAGATCGGCGACGTGTCCAGCGTGCCCAAGTTCATCGACAAGGCCAAGGACAAGGACGATCCCTTCCGGCTCATGGGCTTCGGCCACCGGGTGTACAAGAACTACGATCCGCGGGCGAAGATCATCCGCGAGGTCTGTCACCAGGTGCTGGAGGAAATGCCGGGCGCCGACAACCCGCTGTTCGAGTTGGCTTTGGAGCTGGAGGAGATCGCGCTGCACGACGAGTACTTCGTCGAGCGCAAGCTCTATCCGAACGTGGACTTCTACTCCGGCATCATCTATAGCGCGCTGGGCATCCCGCGCAACATGTTCACGGTGATGTTCGCCGTCGCGCGCACGGTGGGCTGGGTCTCACATTGGACGGAGATGATGAGCGACCCTGGCAACCGGATCGGGCGGCCGCGGCAGATCTACTGCGGACCGGAACCGCGGGACTACGTACCCATCTCCAAGCGCTGAGAGGCGCACCGCCCGGGCGGGATTGGGGTCGAAAATCGATTTCGATTCCGCGCTGGGTGACTGAAGTCGCCCGGAGTCCGGGCCGGGGAAATGCGGCGCATCCGAACGGCGCCCCCGCAAGCGCTCCCCGCCCTTGATCATCGTTCCGGCCAGGGACGTTAGCCAAGCAGGGCGGTCCGCACTACGGCGATAACGGTTCTCGCAGGGTCCGCTACGCGGACCCTGGTGCTTCGGCACGGAAATCCCGAGGCCGTTCGCAGCGCCTAGCCCTGGCGCCCTGGAGGGCCCCGCTCTGGCCGCGGGTCGCGATGGCCGGAGTGTCGCCCTCCAGGGCGACACTCGCTCGCGCAGGACAGCGAACGGTGTCGACAATTCCAACGCCCTGCACTAGCGCGGTGGCCGGAACGATGATCGAGGCCCGCACCCTCGAGCGGCACCGGACTCAGGGCAGCGTGGCGGGGGCCTGCGGCGGCGCGTCATCCGCCAGCAGCGCGAGCAGCTCATCGGCATCGATGCCTCGTTCCGGGCGCTCGGACACCGGGTCGAGCGGTGGCTGACG
Organism: Thiohalocapsa sp.; assembly: GCF_022340605.1. Taxonomy (GTDB): domain Bacteria; phylum Pseudomonadota; class Gammaproteobacteria; order Chromatiales; family Chromatiaceae; genus Thiohalocapsa. The sequence continues at coordinate 13,230 of NZ_JAJDNQ010000020.1, read as the reverse complement.
CTGCGCCTGCCAGGGCAGCACCTGAAGGTGCACCGGGATATCGCCGGCAACGAACTCGAACACGGGATGGGCCTGCACGCTGCCGCTGGCGTAGCGCTGCGGCTCATCACGCTGGCGCCAGGGAATACGCCGCTCCATCAGCTCCAGCAGGACCTCTTCCGGGCTGTCGGCGAACAGCCGAAGCTCGATGCCGTGCTCCCGCGTGGCCGTGCCGCGCAGGGCGGACCCGATCAGGCGTGGCCGGAAAGCCGCAAACTCGCGCATCGCCTGCAAGGCGTGCCGACGCAAGTCGGCCAGGTTGCGGTCACGTTCACCGGGCTCGAACAGGCGCTGCTGCTCGATCAGGGCGTCGTTGATCTCGCCGTTGTCGGGCCAACAGCGCTTGTCGCTGATGCCGAGCCGCGCCGCGGCCTTGCGCCGGGCGCGATCGAATCCCGTCGGGCCGTGCTCGGCGAGAATCCTTGCCGACTCGTAGGCCAGCAGCCGACGCTCGTCCTGGCAACGCTGCCGGCCGCCTGCCAGGTCGCGGCCGCCAACGCTACGCCGCTTGGGGCGTGCTGGAGTGGTGGCCGCTGCGGCCTTGGATCCCGATCGCCTGGGCATTGGCTTTCTCACGTGGGTGCCAGCACAGCGGAATGATAAACGCTATCGCGCCGGGGCGGTGCAGTCTGCCGGAAACGTGATGTGCGCCCCGCTGAGCGCGCATGCAAAACAGGTTTTATCTGATATATTTATCAGGGAAAATCGACTTACTTTATAAGGTCTTGATTTGGCCTGCCCCGACGGCGGCCACGGCTGGGCGATGAGCATGTTCGGGTTCGGACGCAAACAACGCGCATTACTCGGCGTGGACATCAGCTCGACGGCCGTGAAGGTCATCGAGCTGTCGCAGACCGACGGTGCCACCGCGGAGCTGTACCGGGTCGATGCCTTCATGATCGAGCCGCTGCCCGTCAACGCGGTGGTGGAGAAAAAGATCTCCGACGTCGACGCCGTGGGCCAGGCGATCGGGCGCGCCGTGGCCAAGTCCGGCACCAAGACCAAGCGTGCCGCCTGCGCCGTGGCCGGCTCCGCCGTCATCACCAAGGTCATCTCGATGCCCACAACCCTGTCGGACGCCGAGATGGAGACGCAGATCCAGTTGGAGGCGGATCAGTACATCCCCTATCCGCTGGAAGAGGTCAACATCGATTTCGATCTCATCGGTACCTCCCAGAACAATCCGGAGATGGTCGACGTGCTCCTGGCCGCCTCCCGCCGCGAGAACGTGGACGACCGCGTCGCCGCCCTGGAGCTCGGCGGCCTCAGCGCCGTGATCGTGGACGTGGAGGCTTACGTGATGGAAAACGCCTGCGCGCTGCTGCTCGGCCGCTTCGACGACGAGCGCCAGGACCAGACCGTCGCCGTGGCCGACGTCGGCGCCACCACCACCACGCTCCACGTCCTGCACGACGGCAAAACGGTCTATACCCGCGAGCAGAATTTCGGCGGCAACCAGCTCCTCGACGAGGTCGAGCGGCGCTACGGCCTCGCCCGCGCCCAGGCGCTGGAACGGCTGGAGGACAATCGACTGCCGGAGAACTTCGCCACCGAGGTGCTGGGGCCGTTCAAGGAGGCGCTGGCCCAACAGATCGCCCGCGCCTTGCAGTTCTTCTACTCGGCGAGCACCTACAATCGCACCGATCAGGTCCTGCTCGCCGGCGGCGCCGCGCGCATCGAGAAGATCGACGAGCTGGTGGAGGAACGTCTCGGCTTCCCCGTCTCGGTGGCCAACCCGTTCGGCCCCATGGCCGTCGGCCCGGGTGTCGACCCCGGTGCCCTGGCCAAGGCGGCGCCGTCGATGATGATCGCCACAGGGCTCGCCCTGCGCGCGTTCGACTGACATGGCGCGCATCAACCTACTTCCCTGGCGCGATGCGGAGCGCCGCCGGCGTCAACGCAACTTCATCATTGCGATGGGTATCGCCGTGGCCGCGGTGCTGTTGGCTGGTGTTGGCGTGCGCATGCAGTTCGAGAGCATGGTCGCCGCGCAGCAGTCCCGCAATCACTTGCTCGAGCAGGAAATCAGCAAGCTCAACCTGCGCATCAGAAAGATCGAGCAGTTGGAGGAAACCAAGGCGGATCTGCTGGCGCGCATGAACGTCATCCAGCAGCTCCAGGAGAGCCGCCCCGAGGTGGTGCACCTGTTCGACGAGCTGGTGGCATCCATTCCCGACGGCGTCTTCCTCACCGCCATCACGCAGCACGGCAATCGCGTGGAGGTGGAAGGCCGCGCCCAGTCCAACGCCCGCGTCTCCGCCTTCATGCGCAACATCAACGCCTCCGCCTGGCTCAACGACGCGGAGCTGCTGGTGATCGAGAACAAGGATCAGACCGGGACCGGCTTCAGCCATTTTCGGCTGAGCTTCAAACAGCAGCGGCTCGAACCGGCCGAGGCGCCAACAGCCGGGTCGGCGGGCGCGCCAGCGCTCGGCTGATCGCAGCGGCGCGTCCCTGAGCCGGGCAGCGCGTGACGCTCGAGGCAAACCGGGCGGGCAGCGTACCGCCGCAAGGGCCAAGCCGTGGAACTCAGCGACCTCAACGAACTGACACTCAGCAACATCGGCGAATGGCCGGCACCGGCGAAGGCCCTGGTCATTCTGGTGCTCTGTGCCGCCCTTGGCTGGGCCTGGTACTACTTCATCACGCGCGATCAGCTCGGCCGTCTCGACCAGGCCAAGGCGCAGGAGCTGACGCTGCGCAAGACCTTCGAGGACAAGCAGGACAAGGCGGCGAACCTGGAGGCCTACGAGCAGCAGCTCACCGAGATGGAGGAGTCCTTCGGCGCCATGGTGCGCCAACTGCCCGACCGCACCGAGGTCGCCGGGCTGCTGGTGGACGTCTCGCAGACGGGGCTAGCAGCCGGGCTGGAGTTTGAGCTGTTCCAACCCACCGGTGAGCAGGACAAGGACTTCTATGCCGAGCTGCCCATCCGCATGCGCGTCAACGGCCGCTACCACGAGTTCGGCCGCTTCATCAGCGGCCTGGCGGCGCTGCCGCGCATCGTGACCATCCACGACGTCAGGATCACCGCACCCGGCAAGCGCGTCGAGGACGCCAGCGAGGGGGTACGCCTGACCATGGAGGCGACGGTCAAGACCTACCGTTACCTCGAAGAGGCAGGCAGATGAGGGCTGCGGCATGGGCCGGCACGCTGCTGCTCGGCGTCCTCCTCGTCGGCTGCGGGCAGGCCAAGCTGGACGAGCTCCGAGGCTATGTCGAGAAGGTCAAGGCGCGCCCCCCCGGGCCGCTGGAGCCCATCCCGGAGGTGCCGCAGGTGGACACCTTCGTCTACGAACCCGGCAACCGCCGCGATCCCTTCGTCATGGACGACCGCACCGCCCAGGCGACCATGCCGCAACAGACCACCGGCGTGGCACCGGACCCCCTGCGCCGGCGCGAAGAGCTGGAACAGTATTCGCTCGATTCGCTGCGCATGGTGGGCACGCTGGAGCAGAACGACACGCGCTGGGGGCTCATCGTCGCGCCCGACGGCGTGCTGCATCGGGTGCGCGTCGGCAACTACCTGGGCAACAACAACGGCCAGATCACGCAAATCAGCCCGGAGGGCATCGCGATCACCGAAATCGTCGGCGACGGTCCTGGCACCTGGCGCGAGCGTGAGGCCCATCTCACGCTCAAGCAGTAATCACACCGGCGGAGGTATCCATACCATGCGTCAGACAAGTCTCGCCAGGACGCGTGCGCCAGCAGCAGCCCGACGACAGCGACGGGGTCTTGCCGTCGCGCTCTGCGGCCTGCTGGCGCTCGCCTGGCTGACATCCGCCGGCGCGGCGGTGCTGCAGAACGTCGAATTCGCCTCGCTGCCGGGCAACCAGGTGCAGATCGACCTGGTGTTCTCCGGCCCCGCGCCGACGCCGCAGGACTTCGCCACCGAGAACCCGGCGCGCATCGCCATCGACTTCCCCGGCGCCAACAGCGGCCTGGACAGAAAATCCGTCCCCATCGGCCTCGGCGTCGCCCACAGCCTGGTGGCCATCGAGGCGAGCGACCGCACCCGCGTGGTCATCAACCTGAACGACTCGGTGCCCTACGATATCGATACCCGCGGCAACCGCGTCAGCGTGACGCTGAACCCGGAGCGCCCGACGGCGGTCCCCACGCAGGCGCGCCGCATCGAAGCCAGCGGCAGGGGCACGCGCAGGGCCTCCCGCCAGCCGGCGCGCGGCGCCGTCAAGGACATCGACTTCCGCCGGGGCGCCGGCGGCGAAGGGCGAGTGCTGATCACGCTGCCCTCCGCCGAGACCCAGGTGAGCGTCCGCCAGGAAGGCCAGGACGTGGTGGTGGACATCCCAGACACCGATCTGCCGCAGCGCCTGTACCGGCGCCTCGACGTCACCGACTTCGCCACGCCGGTGACGGCGGTGGAGTCCCGCGGCATCAGGGGCAACGTGCAGGTGGACGTCAAGACGGCGGACCAGTTCGAATACCTCGCCTATCAGACCGACAACCTGTTCACGCTGGAATTCCGTGCCCTGACGCCGGCGGAGAAGGAACAGCGCGAGCGCGACAAGATCGTCTACTCCGGCGACCGGCTGTCGCTGAACTTCCAGGACATCGAGGTGCGGGCGGTACTGCAACTGCTGGCGGACTTCACCGGCCTCAATCTGGTTGCCAGCGACACGGTGCGAGGCAACATCACGCTGCGGCTCAAGAACGTGCCCTGGGATCAGGCGCTGGACATCATCCTGAAAACCAAGGGTCTGTCCATGCGCCAGACCGGCAACGTCATCATGGTGGCACCCACGGCGGAGATCGCAGCACAGGAGAAGCTGGAGCTGGAGTCCAAACAGCAGATCGAGGAGCTGGCCCCGCTGCGCTCGGAGTTCATCCAGGTCAACTACGCCAAAGCGGCGGACTTCGCCAGCCTGCTCAAGTCCCAGGAGAACAACCTGCTGACCCCGGAGCGCGGCAGCGTCACCGTGGACCAGCGCACCAACACGCTGCTGGTGCAGGATACCGCCGCGAAGCTGGACGAGATCCGGCGGCTGGTGAACCGGCTCGACGTGCCGGTACGCCAGGTGATGATCGAATCGCGCGTGGTGATCGCCAACGACGACTTCGCGCGCGATCTCGGCGTCCGCTTCGGGCTGTCTGCCTCCATGGGCAGCTACAAGGACAAGGAACTGCTCGTCGCGGGCGGCAAAGACGGCTACGCACCATCGTCTTCATTCAATGCCGGCCCCTTCGGCCAGGTCTACGGCTCCGGCACGACCAACGATCAGGGGCAAACGACGTACGAGCGCTTCAATTCCATCATCGAGATGCCGGCGGGCAGCGGCTATCCGTCACTGATGGTCAACCTGCCCGCCGACGCCGACCCGTCCGGCGCCTTCAACTTCATCCTCGGCAAGGTGGGCTCGCACCTGATCCAACTGGAGCTCTCGGCCATGCAGCGGGAAGGCCGCGGCGAGATCGTCTCTTCGCCGCGCGTGGTGACATCGGACCAGAATCAGGCCGTCATCAAGGTCGGCACCGAGATTCCGTACCAGGAGGCCACGGGCCAGGGCAACACCACCGTGGCCTTCAAGGAGGCGGTGCTGAAGCTGGAGGTGACGCCGCACATCACGCCGGACGACCGGGTGATCATGGACTTGGACATCAACAAGGACAATCCCAACTTCTCCAACACGGTGCTCGGCGTGCCGCCGGTCGACACCCGCTCGGTCACCACATCGGTGCTGGTGGACAACGGTGAGACGGTCGTGCTCGGCGGCGTCTACGAGCGCGACAAGAGCTACCAGAAGGAACAGGTGCCCTGGCTCGGGGACGTGCCCGTCTTCGGCCGGCTGTTCAAGAACGAGCAGCGGCAAGACAACAACAGCGAGCTGTTGATCTTCGTCACGCCGAAGATCCTGAAGGGCGACATCGCCACCCGCTGATGACGGCAGCCGACACCGGGGCGGGCCGCCGCCCGCTCACTTTGGCGACCTCCGGCGCAGCCGACGTGAAACATCGTTCAGGTGCCGCCATTTTCGTTAACCGCACCGGTGCGCGGCGCGTTGGAGGCGGCGCACCGACCATCACGACAGCGCACGTCCTGCCCGGTGCCCTTGCCCGGACGCGCCAAATCTGGCATACCTGCTCGGCATGATCCGACCACAGAACATCTTTCTCGTCGGCCCGATGGGCGCCGGCAAGAGCACCATCGGCCGCCAGCTCGCACAGGCCCTGGGCTACGAGTTCCAGGACAGCGACCAGGAAATCCAGCGCCGCACCGGCGTCGACATCGCCACGATCTTCGAGTTCGAGGGCGAGGAGGGTTTCCGAAACCGCGAGCGGCAGGTCATCGAGGAGCTGGCGCAGCAGGACAACATCGTGCTGGCCACCGGCGGCGGCGCCGTCATGGTGGCGGAGAACCGCCAGCAGCTCGCCGCCCGCGGCCTCGTCATTTACCTGCATTGCAGCCCGGAGCAGCAGTACGCGCGCACCGCCCGTGACCGCAACCGGCCGCTGCTCGATACCGAAGACCCGCAGCAGAAGCTGCGCGACCTCATGGCCGAGCGCGAGCCGGTGTACCGCCAGGTCGCAGACATGGTGGTGTCCACGGAGCGTCGCGGCACCTCGTCGGTGGTCAAGGAGATCCGCCGCCGACTCGAAGAAGAAGACCTCTGAGATGACCATTCCAACGGGGCGGCTCGAAGTCGAGCTCGGCCCCCGCAGCTATCCCATCTTCATCGGCCCCGGGTTCATCAGCGACCCCGATTGCTATGCGCCGTACATCGCCGGCCGGCAGGTGCTCGTGGTCAGCAACGAGACCGTGGCACCCTTGTACCTGGACGCCACCGAATCCGCCCTGGCCGGCCTGGACTGCCATCACGTCATTCTGCCGGACGGCGAGCAGTACAAGGATCTCGCCACCCTGAACAGCATCTTCGACACCCTGTTGGACGAGCGCCTCGGACGGGACGTGACGTTGGTGGCCCTCGGCGGCGGCGTCGTCGGCGACATGACGGGCTTCGCCGCGGCCTGCTACCAGCGCGGCGTAGGCTTCATCCAAGTACCGACGACGCTGCTCGCGCAGGTGGACTCTTCCGTGGGCGGCAAGACCGGCGTCAACCACGCGCTGGGCAAGAACATGATCGGCGCCTTCCACCAGCCACGCGCCGTCATCGCCGACACCGACACCCTGGAAACCCTGCCGGACCGGGAATTGGCCGCGGGCCTCGCCGAGGTGGTGAAGTACGGCCTGATCCGGGATGCCGCCTTCTTCGACTGGCTGGACGCGAACCGCGAGCGCCTCCTCGACCGCGACGCCAGCGCCCTGGTCCAGGCGATCGAGCGCTCCTGCCGCAACAAGGCGGAGGTCGTCGCCGCGGACGAGCGCGAGGTAGGACAGCGGGCATTTTTGAACCTCGGCCACACCTTCGGCCATGCCATCGAGGCAGGACTCGGCTACGGCACCTGGCTGCATGGCGAGGCCATAGCGACCGGCATGGTGCTCGCGGCGGAGTTGTCCGCCCGGCTCGGCTGGCTCTCGCACGCGGACGTCAGGCGCACCCGCGCCCTGCTGTCGGGGTTCGGCCTGCCAGTGGACCCGCCCCGGGAATTGTCGGCGGAGCGCTGGCTCGCGTTGATGGCAGTGGACAAGAAGGTGCTGGCCGGGCGGCTGCGACTGGTGCTGCTGCGCGGCATCGGCGACGCGGTGGTCACCGCGGACTTCGACCCGGACATACTGCTCGGCCTGCTGGACGAGATCGCCGGGGACCACTAGTGCAGCGTTTCTCCTTACTTTACTTTCGTGGTCGTTGTCGAGTATCCGACCACGAGCGGAGACTTCGACCAGGTTTCTCGGTTCCGGTCCCACCTGGATCGGCGCCCTGCAAAGTTCGCTGAAACGGGGCACTGGGCGTTCGCCGGCGACGAACGCTCGCGCCATCGACAACCCGGCGGCACCAAGTCCGTGCGCGAAGCGGGCCGCACGCACCAAAGTGGACCGCGATGCCATCGCCGGACCGATCTGGGAGCCGCTGGCGCGTGGCATAGTCTCTGCTTCGGCGTTATGATGGTCGGTCCACCGCTCGGCGGCGACGCGTCGCGGCGGGCCCAGGGCCACGCGACCACCCTGAACCGGCGCCGACCCCACCGAAGTCGTCGGCACCCGGTGTCGCCCCCGTCCCGGCCACACGCGAACAAAACCACGCACATCCAGAAGGTACCTGGGTCCGAAGCCGGCGCTTCGTGGGGTGGAATGCACCCAATGCCGGATTCACACTCCTTTATTGGATCGAGCAGCAACGCAGTCAGGTGAAAACGAGGTCCCAAGCCATGAACCTTCGTGCCTACCCAGCGGCGCAGGGGCTCTACGACCCCGCAAACGAGCGCGACGCCTGTGGTGTCGGCTTCGTCTGCGACATCAAGAATCGCAAGAGCCACCGCATCGTGCAGCAGGGCCTCGAGATCCTCGAGCGACTCACCCACCGCGGCGCCGTCGGCGCCGACCCCAAGGCCGGCGACGGCGCCGGCATTTTGGTGCAGATCCCGGACGAGTTCTTCCGCGCCAACGTGGAGTTCGAGCTGCCCGCGCCCGGTCACTACGGCGTCGGCATGGTGTTCCTGCCCCGCGACGCCAAGGCCCGCGAGGAGATGCAGGCCACCGTGCAGCGCCGGCTCGAAGAAGGCGGCCAGACCGTGCTCGGCTGGCGCGACGTGCCGGTGGACAACACGGACCTCGGCGAGAGCGTGCTGCCCACCGAGCCCGTGGTGCGGCAGGTGTTCGTCGCCTGCGGCGACAACTGCCCGGACCAGGACGCCTTCGAGCGCAAGCTGTTCGTGATCCGCAAGCGCATGGACAACGAGATCCGCGCCGCCGGCTACGACAAGACCGCCTACTACGTGGCGTCTATGTCCTCGCGCACCATCAACTACAAGGGCATGCTGCTGGCCGATCAGGTAGGCAAGTACTACCTGGACCTCAAGGACGAGCGTTTCACCTCGGCGCTGGCGTTGGTGCACCAGCGCTTCTCAACCAACACCTTCCCCACCTGGGACCTGGCGCAGCCGTTCCGCATGATCTGCCACAACGGCGAGATCAACACCCTGCGCGGCAACGTCAATTGGATGGCCGCACGCCGTCACACCATGGAATCGGAAATTCTGGGCGAGGACCTGGACAGCATTTGGCCGCTGATCCCCGAGGGCCAATCGGACTCGGCCTGCTTCGACAACGCGCTGGAGCTGTTGGTGATGGGCGGCTACTCACTCGCCCACGCCATGATGCTGCTGATCCCGGAGGCCTGGTCCGGCAACAAGCTCATGGATGAGAAGCGCCGCGCCTTCTACGAATACCACGCGGCGCTGATGGAGCCCTGGGACGGCCCCGCGGCGGTGGCCTTCACCGACGGCCGCCAGATCGGCGCCACGCTGGACCGCAATGGCCTGCGCCCGGCACGTTATCTCGTCACCGACGACGACATGGTGGTCATGGCCTCGGAGATGGGCGTGTTGGACATCCCGGACGAGCGCATCGTCAAGAAGTGGCGGCTGCAGCCCGGCAAGATGTTCCTGATCGACCTGGAGCAGGGCCGCATCATCGACGATGCCGAGCTCAAGGCCGAGCTGGCGAACGCGAAGCCCTACCGGGAGTGGCTGAACCGCACCCAGATCCACCTGGACTCCCTGCCCACCGACGTCGCCCCCATGGCGCCAGAGGCCGACGTGCTGCTCGATGCCCAGCAGGCGTTCGGCTATAGCCAGGAAGACATCAAGTTCCTGCTGACGCCCATGGTGGTGGCCGGCCAGGAGGCCATCGGCTCCATGGGCGCCGACAACCCGCCGTCGGTGCTGTCGTCGCGCTCCAAGCATCTGTCCACCTATTTCAAGCAGAACTTCGCTCAGGTCACCAACCCGGCCATCGACCCGATCCGCGAGGAGCTGGTGATGTCGCTGGTGTCCCTGATCGGCCCGCGCCCGAACCTGCTGGGCCTGGACGAGGCCGGCAAGCACTGGCGCCTGGAGGTCAACCAGCCGGTGCTGACAAACGAGGACCTGGAGCGCATCCGCCACATCCAGGACAACTCGGGCGGCAAGTTCCGCACCAAGACCCTGCACATGGTCTACCCGGCCGCCGAGGGTGCCACGGGCATGGCGCCGGCATTGGAACGACTCTGCAAGGACGCCGAGCAGGCGGTGCTGGACGGACACAACATTCTGATTTTGTCAGACCGCAACACCAATGCCGACTACATCCCGATCCCCGCGCTGCTGGCAACCTCGGCCGTGCATCACCACCTGATCCGCGAGGGCCTGCGCACCAGCTCCGGGCTGGTGGTGGAGACCGGTGCGGCGCTGGAGGTACATCACTTCGCGACCCTGGCCGGCTACGGTGCCGAGGCCATCAACCCGTACCTCGCCTTCGACACCATCGCCTCGCTGCTGCACAAGTTGCCGCACGACGGCGGCAAGCTCGACTTCGAGGAGGCGCAGTCGCGCTACATCAAGGCCGTCGGCAAGGGCCTGAAGAAGGTCATGTCCAAGATGGGCATCAGCACCTTCCAGAGCTACTGCGGCGCGCAGATCTTCGACGCCATTGGCCTCAACCGCGCCTTTATCGCCAAGTACTTCACCGGCACCGCCAGCATGGTGGAGGGCATCGGCCTCGCCGAGGTCGCGGAAGAAGCGGTGCGCTGGCACCAACGCGGCTACGGCAACGAGCAGATCCTGCGCAAGCACCTGGACGTGGGCGGCGACTACGCCTACCGGCTGCGCGGCGAGGACCACGTCTGGTCGCCGGAGACCATCGCCAAGCTCCAGCACGCCACCCGCGCCAACGACGCATCCACCTACGCCGAGTATTCCAAGCTCATCAACGAGCAGAACGAGCGGCTGTTGACCTTTCGCGGCCTGATGGCGCTGAAGTGGGCCGATGACCCGGTGCCGATCGACGAGGTCGAGCCGGCGTCGGAGATCGTCAAGCGCTTCGCCACCGGCGCCATGTCCTTCGGCTCCATCAGCTACGAGGCGCACTCGACGCTGGCCAAGGCCATGAACGCCATCGGCGGCAAGTCCAACACCGGCGAGGGCGGCGAGGAGCCCGAGCGCTTCCTGCCGCTGCCGGACGGCTCGCGCAACCCCGAGCGCTCTGCCATCAAGCAGGTCGCCTCCGGGCGCTTCGGTGTCACGGTCGAGTACCTGGTCAACGCCGACGACATCCAGATCAAAGTCGCCCAGGGTGCCAAGCCCGGCGAGGGCGGCCAGTTGCCGGGCCACAAGGTCAACGCGCAAATCGCGCGGGTGCGCCACTCCACGCCCGGCGTGGGCCTCATCTCGCCGCCGCCGCACCACGACATCTATTCGATTGAGGACCTGGCGCAGCTCATTCACGACCTGAAGAACGCCAACCCCAAGGCGCGCATCTCCGTGAAGCTGGTCTCCGAGGTCGGCGTCGGCACCGTCGCCGCGGGCGTCTCCAAGGCGCATGCCGATCACGTGACCATCGCCGGCTACGACGGTGGCACCGGCGCGAGCCCGCTCACCTCCATCAAGCACGCCGGCTCGCCGTGGGAGATCGGCCTCGCCGAGACCCACCAGACCCTGGTGCTGAATCGGCTCCGAGGCCGCATCGCGGTGCAGGTGGACGGCGGCATGCGTACGGGGCGCGACGTGATGATCGGCGCGCTCTTGGGCGCGGACGAGTTCGGCTTCGCGACGGCGCCGCTGATCGTCGAGGGCTGCATCATGATGCGCAAGTGCCACCTGAACACCTGCCCGGTGGGCGTGGCGACGCAGGACCCGGAGCTTCGGAAGAAGTTCACCGGCAAGCCCGAGCACGTCATCAACTACTTCTTCTTCGTCGCCGAAGAGGTGCGCCAGCTCCTCGCCAAGCTCGGTTTCCGCAGCCTGAGCGAGGCCATCGGCCAGATGGATCGGCTGGAGATGCGCCGCGCCATCGACCACTGGAAGGCCAAGGGGCTCGACTTCACGCGCATCCTCACCAAGCCGAAGGTGCCGGACACGGTGGCGCTCTACAACAGCGAGGCCCAGGACCACGGCCTGGACAAGGCGCTGGACCACAAGCTCATCGAGCAGGCGGCGCCGGCGCTGGAACGCGGCGAGCCGGTGCGCATCGAGACCGAGGTCAAGAACTTCAACCGCACCGTCGGCACCATGCTCTCCGGGCGCGTCGCCGAGCGCTACGGCCACCAGGGCCTGCCCGACGACACCATCCACATCAAGGCGCACGGCATCGGTGGGCAGTCCTTCGGTGCCTGGCTGGCGCACGGGGTGACCATCGAGCTCGAAGGCGAGGCCAACGACTATGTCGGCAAGGGCCTGTCGGGTGGGCGCTTGATCATCTACCCGCCGGCGAGCTCGGGGATCGCGAAGGCCGAGGAGAACATCATCGTCGGCAACACGGTGCTCTACGGTGCCATCAGCGGCGAGTGCTACTTCCGCGGCGTCGCCGGCGAGCGCTTCTGCGTGCGCAACTCCGGCGCCACCGCCGTCGTCGAAGGCGTCGGGGACCACGGCTGCGAGTATATGACCGGCGGTGTGATGGTCTGCTTAGGCCCCACCGGGCGCAACTTCGCCGCCGGCATGTCGGGCGGCGTCGCCTACGTGCTGGACGCGGACGGCCGCTTCGCCAAGCACTGCAACCAGGCCATGGTGGAGCTGGAGCCCATCGCCGCCGAGGACGCCGCGCTGGAGGTCCTTGACCACCAGGGGGGCGACCTGGAGAGCCACGGCTTGGTGGACGTGAGCAGCGACATGACCCGCTTCGATGAGATCCGCCTCAAGCAGCTGATCCTCAAGCACAAGCGCTACACCAACTCCGATGTCGCCCGGGCCATTCTGGACGATTGGGAGAATATGCGCGCCAAGTTCGTCAAGGTCATGCCGGTGGACTACCGCCGCGCGCTGGAGCAGATGCAGGCGCAGCAGAGCCGCCCGCCCGGCGCGGGCACGCCCGGCGCGTCGAAGTCCAGTCTGTCCAAGCCTTCACTGCGGTCCTGAAGGGGGGACGCGAGCCATGGGTAAGCCAACCGGATTCATGGAATACGAGCGCGCCGAGATGGCCTATGAGCCGGCCTCGGACCGCGTCGTGCACTACAACGAGTTCGTGCTGCCGCCGAGCGATGCGGACATGTCCATCCAGGGCGCGCGCTGCATGGACTGCGGCATCCCCTACTGCCACCAGGGCTGTCCGGTGAACAACATCATCCCGGACTTCAA
>NZ_JAJDNQ010000004.1 GCF_022340605.1 Thiohalocapsa sp. | reverse complement strand
AGTCGGAGCGCCGGCGTCTCGCCGGCAACCGGGAGCGCCGGCGTCTCGCCGGCAACCGGGAGCGCCGGCGTCTCGCCGGCAACCGGGAGCGCCGGCGTCTCGCCGGCAACTGGGAGCGCCGGCGTCTCGCCGGCAACCGGGAGCGCCGGCGTCTCGCCGGCAACCGGGAGCGCCGGCGTCTCGCCGGCAACTGGGAGCGGGGGCGTCTCGCCCCCGACCCGCCGCTCATGCACGGTCGCGGAAGTATCGAAACCGCTGCCAACATCGCCGCCCCCCGTGCTGATCCGTGTCGACCTGGAGGCCGACACCTGAACGGTTGCACCAAGAACGGCCTCGGCATTTTCGTGCAGCTGCACGAGTGTCACAGCCAAACGAGCCCACCTTCCCAAGCACGCGAGCCCCGCGCGCTCCGGCGATTCAGAGGGGCTGAGCACGCACAAACCCCCACCGCTGTCACTCCCCCCGTAAGCGACGTCCTCGCCGCGACCAGCCGCCGATCGCGCCGAGGACGGCGCTCCCACGGCAGCGGACGGACTTAGGCTCACGAGCCTACCCGCAATCCCCATAATCCCCTAAGCTAACCCCATCGCAACCGGCCATCCGAACCCGCGCCATGTCCGTCGCGACCGCAAGCTCACCACAAGCCGACCACCTACTCACCGCCGAGGACCTTTGGCAGCACGGCCCGGCGGTACCGGGAGAGCTCGTCAAAGGGAGATTCATCGAGATGCCACCCACCGGCCATCCGCACGCCAGCGTTGAAGGAAACGTCGCAAGGGAGCTCGGAAACTTCGTGAAGCAGCATGCCCTCGGCAAGGTCATGACCGGCGAAGTCGGCATCATCACTCAACGCCACCCCGACACCGTCCGCGGCGCCGATGTCGTCTACATCTCCAACGAGCGGCTGGTCCAAGCGCAGGCCGACGGCTACCTCGACGTCCCGCCGGAACTGGCCATCGAAGTCGTTTCCCCGAACGACCGTTGGACCGAGATCGACGAAAAGGTCAACGAGTACCTCGCCTGCGGCGTCCAAGCCGTCTGGATCATCGACCCGCGCACGCGGCGCGTGAGTTCCTATCGCCCGCCGGACGAGATGCACATCTACGGGCCGGACGACGTGATCGAGGAGCCGGAGCTCCTGCCGGGGTTTGCTCTGTCGGTTCGGGAGCTCTTCGAGTAGCTGTCAGGTCTCCGAAGGTCACCGCATGGGCGGCTTGCTGCCGTCGCGCCGCAGCGACTCCGCCTCGATGAAGATGCGCCGGATCTCGGGATAGCGGCCGCGAATCGCCTGCTCCAGGCGGTCCACCACGGACATGATCTGCTCCGAGGAGAGTCCGGGTCGGAAGCGGACATCGAGGTTCAGCAAGATGTCGTTGGGGCCGAAGTGCATGGTCAATGGCTCGCCCGCGATGGCGACGTCCGGGTCCTCGTTGGTGACCTCGCGGATGCCGGCGACCACAGCCGGATCGGCGGTCTCGCCGATCAGCAGGCTGCGGCTTTCGTAGGCCAGTAAGGCGGCGACGCCGGCCAGGGTCAGTCCGATGAGCATCGAGGCAATGCCGTCGTAGACCGGGCTGCCGGTGACCTCGGTGAGCAGCACGCCCAGGAAAGCGAATAGCAGGCCGATCAGCGCGGCGGAGTCTTCGAGCAGCACGGTGACCACGGTTGGGTCCTTGGCATCGCGGATGGTGCTGAGGACGCCGCGCGCCTTCAGTTTCGGCAGCAGCTCGTGCAAGGCGATGCCCCAGGAGGTGCCCTCGGCGACCAGCGCGATGGCGATGACGGCGTAGTTCCAGAGCGGACTGGCGGCGCCCTCGCTGACGTGCCCGGTCACGTGTGTCACGCCCTCGAAGAACGAGATGCCACCGCCGATGCCGAACAGCACAATGGCGACGATCAGGCTCCAGAAGTACAGCTCTTTGCCGTAGCCGAACGGATGCTGGGCATCCGGCCGGCGCCTGGCGCGATGCATGCCGAACAGCAACAGCCCTTCGTTGGCCGTATCCACCAGCGAGTGGACACACTCCGAGAACATCGCCGAGCTGCCGGTGAAAAAGGCGGCAACACCCTTGGCGGCGGCGATGGTGGCGTTGCCGGCCATGGCGCCGTAGACGGCGATCGGCTTCTCCTCTTTCGCGTGGACGGCCTTTCTGGGGCTCATGGTCGCTCCCGCGGGTTGCTGTGGTTGCGGTCAGGAAACGACCGTAGCGGCTCGATGGCGCGAGCGCGGCCTGCTCGTCGCCGCGCTGGCGTCGATCATGGGTCCATCCGTCGCCGTGGGAGCATCGGCCTCGGCGCGACGGGCGTCCAATCGCGGCGGGGACGCCGCTCCCACGAGGCCATGGCTCTGGATGGGTTTATGATCAAGACCGCCGCGCTCGCCACGGCGCACCTCCAGGAGATGAGCTCGGCGGAACGCGACAGCAAGTCTTCGGCGCCGGGATCACGACTCGTCGGTCGGAGGCCATGACTCCCGGGCATCTTGGGCCGGGTGCTCGCGCATCTATCGTGTTGACGCTGCACGACACCTCTCTACACTTGCAGGCAAATGCACCAAGCCGACATGATCGTGACGGCATCCCTTCTAGACGCGGCGGCCGATCATCTGGAGCATGGTGCGCCATCGACCTTGCCGCGCAGCATTGTCGCCTGATGAGCTCACCACCTAAAACGGTCATGTCCAACGCCACCGCCCACACGCTGGAGCCGGAGCGGCTGCTCACCCCCAAGCGCCGACGCGTGTCCAGCTACCGCAGTCCGACCGAGCTTGCGCTGCTCGGCCCCGGCGATGTGCTGACGGCCGAGCCGGCGCTGCCCGGCTTCACGCTGCCGGTGGCAGACCTATTCCCCGCCGACATCTGAGTCCGCCCTGCCCTTGCCCGACAATCCCGCCAACCGCGTCATCGTCGGCCTCTCCGGCGGCGTCGACTCCGCCGTGGCCGCACACCTGCTGCTTGCGCAAGGCTACGCGGTGGAGGGGCTGTTCATGAAGAACTGGGAGGAGGACGACGAGCCCGGCTACTGCGCCGCGGCGGAGGACCTCGCGGACGCGCAGGCGGCGGCCGAGCGGCTCGGCATCCGGCTGCACACCGTCAACTTCGCCACCGAGTACTGGGAGCGCGTCTTCGAGACCTTCCTCGCCGAGTACCGGGCGCTGCGCACGCCGAACCCGGACGTGCTCTGCAACAGCGAGATCAAGTTCCGTGCCTTCCTGGAGCACGCGCTGGACCTGGGCGCGGATTGGATCGCCACCGGCCACTATGCCCGTGTCAGCCACGACCCGGACCGCAGCCGACTCAGGCTCGCCGCGGACGCCGGCAAGGACCAGACCTATTTCCTGCACAGGCTGACGCGGCAGCAGCTGAGTCACGCGCTGTTTCCGCTGACGGACCTGACCAAGGCCGACGTGCGCGGCATCGCCCGCGGACTCGGCCTCGGCAATGCCGAGAAGAAGGACAGCACTGGCATCTGCTTCATCGGCGAGCGACGCTTCGGGGACTTCCTGGCGCGCTGGCTGCCGGAAAACCCAGGGCCCATCGAGACGCCCGACGGCCAGGTGCTCGGCGAGCACCGCGGGCTCGCCTGGTACACCATCGGCCAGCGCTCCGGGCTCGGCATCGGCGGCGTGCGCGCGACGGGCGACGCGCCCTGGTTCGTCGCCGCCAAGAACGCCGCGCGCAACGCCCTAATCGTGGTCCAGGGCGGCGAGCACCCGCTGCTTTACACTGACGCGCTACGGGGCGAGCAGTTGCACTGGATCGCGGGAACACCGCCGGTCGCACCGCAGCTGTTGCCGTTCGACTGTCTGTGCCGGCTGCGCCATCGCCAACCACTGCAGCGCTGCACCCTGGTCGAGTACGATAGCGCCAACTGCCGGGTGCACTTTGCGGTTCCCCAGCGCGCGGTGACGCCGGGGCAGTCGGTCGTCTTCTATGCGCGTGACGAGTGCCTCGGCGGTGCGGTCATCACGAGCGCGTCACCGACTGGGAAAGGCTAGAGAAAGCCTGCCGCGGGCGCATATCGCAGAAGGACCGGTGCAGCGACGTGAAGACTCCGAGACCGGCCGCTTGTTGCCAGCGTCGCCCTGGAGGGCGACACGCCGGCCGACACTTCGGCCGGCACCGCGAGCGGTCGCGGCATCTCCGCGCCGGTACACTAGCCTCTAGTTTCCAGTCCCTAGCCCCTAGCCCCTCTCCATGGAACACTCCGATCAAGACCGCCTCATCGCCCTCGCCGGCCTGCACCAGGCGGCCTACTGCGTGCAGCGCATCGCCAACCGCGGCAGCGTGGACACGGCACAGATGGAGCCCTGCATCTATAGCCTGTTTCAGATCGACGCCGAGGACGTGCCCGCGGTTTATGGCGAACCGGGCGCAGTGGCGACGGGTGCGCGCCAGGTGGTGGCGCAGCTCACCGGCGAGCCGACCCGGGAGATGGAGCTGACGCGCTACGTCATCTCGCTGATGCGCCACGAGCGCAACCTCGCGAGCCGCGCCAGCATGCGCAAGGAGATTGCCCGTCGCATCCAGGGCGCGGCCGCCGCCCGCGGCGACCTGCCGCTGCTGGACCGCGACGTGCTGGCGGGCTTCGCCGGCATCTATCAAGACACCATCAGCAAGCTCACGCCGCGGATCATCGTCCGCGGCAATCCGATGTATCTCCAGAATCCGGACAACCAGGACCGCATCCGCGCGTTGCTGCTGGCTGGCATCCGGGCGGCGGTGCTGTGGCGCCAGTGCGGCGGCACCCGCTGGCAGGTGCTGCTCGGGCGGCGTCGGATGCTGGACGCGGCCCGGGCCTATTTGCGCACGACCGAAAGCGCTTAGGTCAAGGCCCACGCTCATCCGTCCACCGGCTGCGCGACTGATCGTGAGGGAGAAGCCGCTCCCGCGGCAGTGCGAGCGCGGATCGCGGCGGGGACGCCGCTCCCACGGAGCATCGCGCTGTTGTGGGAGCGCCGTCCTCGGAGCGATCTCAGGCTCGATCGCTCCAATCGCGGCGGGGACGCCGCTCCCACGAGCCCCTCGCTGCTGCATCCGCTTTCATTTCAGACGCCCGCGGACGTCGCATCGCTCTGATGCGCCGGCACCTTTCCCGGCCATGCAAATCGAAACAATTGCAGGGTGCGGATGCGCTGCGCCCCCGGCGCCGCTAGAATCCGGGGCATTCCGCATTGCAACAAGACCCTCCGGAGCCCCAGATGCACGATAGCTTCAAGGCCAAGGCCCACCTCGACGCGGCAGGCAAGCGTTACGAGATCTTCCGCGTGGACGCCATGGACAACAGCGCCCGGCTGCCCTTCTCGATGAAGATCCTGCTGGAAAACCTGCTGCGCCACGAGGATGGCGTGACCGTGAAGCGCGCGGACATCGAGGCCATCGCCAATTGGGACCCGCAGGCGGAGCCGAGCACCGAGATCCAGTACCGCCCCGCGCGGGTGCTGATGCAGGACTTCACCGGCGTGCCCGCCGTGGTGGACCTCGCGGCCATGCGCGACGCCATGAGCGCGCTGGGCGGCGACCCGGACAAGATCAATCCGCTGCAGCCGGCGGAGCTGGTCATCGACCACTCGGTGCAGGTGGACAAGTACGGCTCCGACGAAGCGCTGGGCCTGAACGCCGAGCTGGAGTTCTCCCGCAACAAGGAGCGCTACCAGTTCCTCAAGTGGGGCCAGGCGGCCTTCGACAACTTCAAGGTCGTACCACCCGACACCGGCATCGTGCACCAGGTCAACGTGGAGTATCTCGCCCGCGTGGTCTTCGGCCGCGAGGTGAACGGCGTGCTCCAAGCATATCCGGACACCCTAGTGGGCACCGACAGCCACACCACCATGATCAACGGCGTCGGCGTGCTGGGCTGGGGCGTCGGCGGCATCGAGGCGGAGGCGTCCATGCTGGGCCAGCCCGTGTCCATGCTGATCCCGAAGGTGGTCGGCGTGAAGCTCACGGGCAAGCTGCCAGAGGGCGCCACGGCCACGGACCTGGTGCTGACCATCGTCGAGATGCTGCGCCAGCACGGCGTGGTGGGCAAGTTCGTCGAGTTCTACGGCCCGGCGGTGCAGACCCTGCCGATGGGCGACCGCACCACCATCGCGAACATGGCCCCGGAATACGGCGCCACCTGCGGCCTCTTCCCCATCGACGGCGAAACGCTCGACTTCCTGCGCCTCACCGGCCGCTCCGATGAGCAGGTGGCATTGGTGGAAGCCTACGCCAGGGCGCAGGGCATGTTCGATGCCGATGGCAGCGTCGAAGCCGACTATAGCGAGACGCTCGCGCTCGACATCAGCACCGTGGTGCCGAGCCTCGCCGGCCCGAAGCGCCCGCAGGACCGGGTCGCGCTGACCGACGTGAAGACCGGCTTCGAGGCGGCGCTCAAGGCGGTCAACGAAGAGCGCGGGGTCGAGACCAACCCCGCCATCCAGACCAGCATGGACGGCCAGGACGTGGAGATCGGCGACGGCACCGTGGTCATCGCCGCCATCACCTCCTGCACCAACACCTCCAACCCGAGCGTCATGCTCGGCGCCGGTCTGGTAGCGAAGAAGGCGGTCGAGCGTGGCTTGCGCGTACCGCCCTGGGTCAAGACCTCATTAGGCCCCGGCTCCATGGCGGTGACCAAGTACTTGGAGGCCGCCGGACTGATGGAGCCGCTCAAGGCGCTGGGCTTTCACGTGGTGGGCTACGGCTGCACCACCTGCATCGGCAACTCCGGTCCATTGCGCCCGGAGGTGTCCAAGGCCATCGCCGACGGCGACCTGACGGTGGCCTCGGTGCTCTCCGGCAACCGCAACTTCGAGGGCCGGGTGCACCCCGAGGTGCGCATGAACTACCTCGCCTCGCCGCCGCTGGTGGTGGCCTACGCCATCGCCGGGCGCATGGACTTCGACCCCTACAACGAGCCGCTGGCGACGGACAGTGACGGCAACCCCGTCTATCTGCGCGATATCTGGCCCACCCAGGGCGAGGTGGCGGACACGGTGGCAAGGTTCCTGGGCAAAGACGACTTCAGCGAGACTTATGCCCACGTCTTCGACGGCGACGCCCGCTGGCAGGGCCTCACCGCGCCCGCCGGCAAGACCTTCGCGTGGGATGCCGACAGCACCTACGTGCAGGAGCCACCCTATTTCCAGGGCATCACCATGGAGCCCGCGCCGGTGGCGGCCATCGCCGGCGCCCGCTGTCTCGCGCTGCTGGGTGACTCCGTGACCACGGACCACATCTCCCCTGCCGGCAGCATCAAGGCGGACAGCCCCGCCGGGCGCTACCTCGTCGAGCACGGCGTGCAGCCGGTGGACTTCAACTCCTACGGCTCCCGCCGCGGTAACCACGAGGTGATGATGCGCGGCACCTTCGCGAACATCCGGCTGCGCAACAAGATGGCACCCGGCACCGAGGGCGGCGTGACCCTGCACCAGCCGTCTGGCGAGGAGATGTCCATCTACGATGCCGCCATGCGCTATCAAGCCGAAGGCGTGCCCGCCGTCGTCATCGCCGGCAAGGAATACGGCTCCGGCTCATCCCGCGACTGGGCCGCCAAGGGGCCGCGGCTGCTCGGTGTGCGCGCCGTCATCGCCGAGAGCTACGAGCGCATCCACCGCACCAACCTGGTATGCATGGGCGTGCTGCCGCTGCAGTTCATGCCGGGCGACAGCGCCGCTTCCCTCGGTCTGACCGGCCACGAGACCTACAGCATCGACGGCCTCGGTACCGGGCAGGCGGAACAGGTCACGGTCACCGCCACGGCCGACAACGGCGGCACCAAGCAGTTCTTCGCCCGGGTGCGTATCGACACCCCGAACGAGGTGGAGTACTACCAGCACGGCGGCATCCTGCATTACGTGCTGCGGAAGCTCGCAGCCTAGTGCAGCGCTTCACCTAACTTTGCTGTCGTTGTCGTGGTCGTTGTCGATTATCCGACCACGACCACGACCAGAGACTTCAACCATCCGATCAATGATTCCTTCCAGATTCCACGTTGCGACAATTCGGCCAATCACCACGCGAACCCTCACGCGACGCGCTCGCACCGCATCTGGGCGGCTCACCGCCAGCATAGCCCTGCTGGCCGCGCTCGCGGCGCCCGGACCGGCGGGGGCGGCGTTCCTGAACATCACCTCCCTGACCCCGGGCGACAAGACCCAGGGTCAGCTCAGCGGGATCATCGACGGCGTTGCCGTGACCGGCTCGGTTGTCAGCGGGCCGATGCGCAGCGGATTCGGCGCGATCGGCGCGCTCTACAACAACTCGACCATCGACGGGGCCTCGAAGCAGTACGGCTTTGCCTCCAGCTATTCGCCAACCCAGGCGCTCGGAGATCAAATCGGCTACAGCACCTATCCGTCGAGCGCTCACACGCAGATCGAGCTCACCTTCGCCGCACCGATCGTGGACCTGGTGTTCCACATCGCCAATCTCGACGGCACGACGCTGGACTTCGCCCCGCAGGGCCTCACGCAGGCGGACTTGTCGATCGTCGCCTCCAATGGCAACCTCAGCTTCGCCACCGGTCCAGTGGTTCAAGGCGGTGAAACCCAATATTTCCCCCGCGATGCCGATCCTATCGATGCCAAGTCAGGCTATGGCTCCATCGCCCTTGCGGGCACGTTCGACAGCTTGATCTTCGACTTTGGCCTCAGCACCGGGGACGGTGGCTCCTTCCAGATCAGCGGCAACGCCGCAAATGCCACGCCCGTGCCCGAAACTCCGGCCCTGCTCGCCCTCGGCATCACGGCCCTGGAGGTGGTGCGATCGCGCTGGCGAGGGCGCCGCGGTCCAAGCCTCTGAGGCCCGCCGCCCCCATCCATCGGCGACTGGGTCGAACAACGCCCGGCGGCAGCCGCCATCACCTCCCGTCACACGCAGTACTCAGCCGGCGCCCCCGTTGGCGTCGCGCCGGCCCACGTGGGAGCGGCGTCATCGCCGCGACTGGACGCCCGTCGCGCCGAGGACGGCGCTCCCACGGGAGACAGGCTCTGGCCCTGCGATGTCGCCAAGACGTCTATATGCTTGTTGACGCCCCAACGCCGCGTGCCCGGCGTCGCGCCGGGCACGCGGCGAGCCGGCTGGAAGCCGGCGCTCCCAGCGGACCGCCCCTGTACGCCGGCGCCTCGGCTCGCTAACCTGTTTCGTTTGCACGCGCTACCGACGCTTCCGGCTCACCGACCATGGAACTGACGACACTCACCGCCATCTCCCCCATCGACGGCCGCTACGGCAGCAAGACCGAAGCCCTGCGCCCGCTGGTCAGCGAGTACGGACTGATCCACCACCGCGTGCTGGTGGAGGTGCGCTGGCTCCAGGCGCTGGCGGCGCATCCGGACATCGCCGAGGTGCCGGAGCTCTCCGACGCTGCACAGGCACGTCTGAATGAAATCGCCGAAGGCTTTTCGGTGGATGACGCCGCCCGGGTCAAAGCGATCGAGCGCACCACCAACCACGACGTCAAGGCAGTGGAGTACTTCCTGAAGGAGCAGGTTGCCGGCAACGCCGAGCTGACGGCGGTGTCGGAATTCATCCATTTCGCCTGCACCAGCGAGGACATCAACAATCTCGCCCACGCGCTGATGCTGCGCGCCGCCCGCGACACCGTACTGCTGCCGGAGATGGACGCGGTCATCGACGCCATCCGCGCCCTTGCCCACCGCTATGCCGAGTTGCCCATGCTCTCGCGCACCCACGGTCAGCCGGCGTCGCCGACGACGCTCGGCAAGGAGATGGCCAATGTCGTGCAGCGCCTGCGCGCACAGCGCGACGCGGTCGCGGGCGTCCAGCTGCTCGGCAAGATCAACGGCGCGGTCGGCAACTACAACGCCCACCTCGCCGCCTATCCGGACATCGACTGGCCAGCCTTCGCGCGCCGGTTCGTCGAGTCCCTCGGGCTAACCTGGAACCCCTACACCACTCAGATCGAGCCGCACGACTACCTCGCCGAGCTGTTCGACGCGCAGGCGCGGTTCAATACGGTGCTGCTGGACTTCTGCCGCGACGTCTGGAGCTACATCTCGCTCGGCTACTTCAAGCAGAAGACCGTCGCCGGCGAGGTCGGCTCATCGACCATGCCGCACAAGGTCAACCCCATCGACTTCGAGAACGCCGAGGGCAACCTCGGGCTCGCCAACGCCATCTTCGGCCACCTCGGTGCCAAGCTGCCCATCTCCCGCTGGCAACGAGACCTCACCGACTCCACCGTGCTGCGCAATCTCGGCGTCGGTCTGGCGCATGCGCTGATCGCGCTGCAATCGGCGCAGAAGGGCATCGGTAAGCTGGAGGCGGACCCCGAGCGCCTGGCCGCGGATCTGGACGCCAACTGGGAGGTTCTTGCCGAGCCCATCCAGACCGTCATGCGCCGCTACGGCGTCGAGCAGCCGTACGAGAAGCTCAAAGCGCTCACCCGCGGCCGGCGCATTGGCGCCGAGGCGCTGGCCGAATTCGTCGACACCCTGGACATCCCCGACACCGCCAAGTTGGAGCTCAAGGCTTTGACGCCGGGCCGTTACATCGGCAACGCGGCGGCGCAGGCGAAGGCCATCTGAGGGTCCTGTCGCGCAAAGAAAAGGCCCGCCGCGCGGGGCGCGGCGGGCCTTTTCCAGTCTTGAGCCACGGCGCTGAGCGCCGTGGCAGACGCTCTCTGACAAACCTTGTTTGCCGACCTTATTTGCCGGCCTTATTTGCCGAGGGGCGGCACTTCGAGCACCACCACACGGCGACGCAGGGGGTTGTTCTCGAGCGGGCCGAGGTCGCCGGTCTGGAACTCAGTCGGCACGTCCCAACCGAAGCCCTTCACCTTCGTGATGTCTTGCGACGGGATGCCCTGATCGATCATGTAGTTGCGGATGGTGTCGGCGCGGTTCTCGCTCAGGACGAGGTTGTGCTCCCAGCTGCCCAGCTTGTCGGTGAAGCCGCCGACCACGAGATGCTCCTCACGCGGCGACTCCTTGACCTCCTGGATGTACTGGTCCAGCTCGGTCAGGACCTCGGGGTTGAGGATGTCGTTGAGGCCGTAGCGGTCGAGAGCGAAGTTCAGTTGCAGCACCAGCGGCGCGCGCACTTCCACCTGGCACGGCGGCAGGTTGGTGGGGCCATCCGGATAGGCGGACTGCCAGCACTCGCCGTAGCCGGTGGACCAGAGCTGACCGTCTGGGACGGTCGGGTCGCCGGCGGCGTACCAGTAGGACACGTCCGGCTCTTGGGCGACGGCGTTGAAGCTGAGCGCCGTGGCCGCGGGAATGGCCAGCGCCAGGGTGCGCAGAGTGTTGAGGTGACGCATCTTGAGCTCCCGAATCGTTTCGTGATGAGAAAATGGGCAGCGGTGAGCCGCGCTACAAACGTCTATGAGACAGGGCTGGGCGTCTGCTTGTGGCAGTCGGATCACCGGACGTTGGTACAGGGATCGGCTCCAATAGTTTAGCGAATGTTGGCGGCATTAGTGCAACTTTTTCGGCCTTTTCGGTTTTCTTGCATCACCACTGCCCAGGCACCGCGCTAACCTTCTGTTCAAATAAGAGTTTCCAAGTCGCGCCGCAATCACGGAAACATACAACTGTATCGCTTGCGCAACATACAGACATCATGAACGATCGTGCCCAGTCCCTGATTCGTGGCGCCGCCTACATCATCCTCGGCGAGCTGTGCTTCGCGACCATGGGCGTCGGCGTTCGCTTGGTTTCAGCGGAGCTGCACAATCCCATGATCGTGTTCGTACGCAATATCCTCGGGCTGGCGCTGCTCCTGCCCTGGCTGCTGCGCCGCGGCGTCGGCAATGCCGCCACCCGCGTACCCGCCCTGCACCTGCTGCGGGCGGGTGCCGGTGTGGCGGCGATGTACTGTTTCTTCTATGCCATTGCGGCAATGCCGCTCGCGGATGCGATGCTGCTGAAACTGACCGCACCCATCTTCATTCCGGTCATCGCCATCCTCTGGCTCGGCGAGCGGATGACGCCGGCGCTGGGGCTGGCGCTGGGCATCGGTTTCGCGGGCGTTGCGGTGATCCTGGACCCGAGCTATGGCGCCGGTGGATTCAGCGTGTCGCCGGCGGCGCTCATCGGCCTGCTGGGCGGCGTGCTGGCGGCCCTGGCGAAGGTGACGGTGCGCCGGCTCTCCCGCAGCGAGCCCCCGACGCGCATCGTGTTCTACTTTGCGCTCATCGCCGCGGGGATCTCCGCGGTGCCGCTGATCTGGGCCTGGCAGACGCCGTCGGCGCGGGCGATGCTCGGGCTCGCCGGTGTCGCGGTGGCCGCCACGCTCGGTCAGTTGGCGCTGACACGAGGGCTGTCGCTGGCGCCCGCCTCGCGCATGGGCGTGTTCGGGTACGCGGCGGTGGTATTCGGTGCCGGCTATGGGTGGCTCCTATGGAATGAGCCGCTCACATGGCGCACCATCGCCGGCACAGTGCTCATCGCCGCCGCCGGACTCCTGACCGCCGGCGCGGCCCACCGGCCGGCCCGCGTGGTGGGTGGTCGAGCCGGCCGACGCTTGGACGCGGCTAGGCTCGACGGATGAGCCGGCGACACCAATGACGGCACCGACGAGGTCACCCCTTGCGAGCCCATCTGCCACGAGCCTGACGACCATGGCACACGAGCAACCCATCCAATTCCAACTCGCCGATCCGAAGCGGCCGCTCGCGGCGGACCTGGCCACACGGCGGCTCGGCGCCAGCGCGGGGCTGCTGCAACTGCGCTCCGCGGACGCGCAGAGCGCCGCCGTGAGCCGGCTCGCCACGCAGGCGCAGACCGAGATCCTCATCAGCCTGCTGTGGCAGCAGAGCGATGTCCACCCCGGCCTGCGGCGGCTCTACCTGTGAGCCGGCGCATCGCACACGCGGCGCCGCGGCTGCGCGCCTGGCTCGCCACCGCGCTGCTGCTGGCTACCGCGGCCGCCGCCGCGGACTACCCGCTCACGATCCTGGAGCTCCATCACCGGCTGCCGGAAGCACTGATCCCGCAGCTCGCACCGCTGGCGGGGCCGGATGGGGTCGTCACCGGTGCCAACGACGTGCTGCTGGTGCGAGCGTCCCCCGCGCGCCTCGCGGACATCCGCCGCGCGCTCGCCAAGCTGGACCGCCCGGCCCGCAACTTGCTGGTGGAGGTCCGCAGCGCCGTGGCGGATACCCGCTCCGAGCGCGGCTTCGGCATCAGCGTCAATGAGCCCATCGGCGACCGTGGTCGGGTCGTGCTGGGGTCCGGCGACAGCACCGGTATCGCCGTGCGCGACCACGGCACCTGGCAGCACAGCCAAGCACTGCAAAGGGTGCGGGTGTTGGACGGCGGCAGCGCACGCATTCAGGTGGGCAGCATCACGCCCGTGCCGGTGCGCGAGCGCTGGCGCGCGCCCGCGGGCGAGTGGCGGCGGGACTCGGTCGCGGGCGTCGAGACCGGCACGGGTTTCTGGGTTACGCCGCGCGTGATGGGCGACCGGGTGGTGGTGAGCATCGATCAGCGCAGCGCCGCCTGGGACGGCGGCAGGATCAGCAGCGGCGGGGTGCAGACCCGGGTGAGCGGACCGCTCGGCGCCTGGCTGCCCCTCGGCGGCACCGATGCCGCCGGCGGCGGCCAGTCCGGCGGGATCAGCGGCGCCGGCCACGCCATGACTGACGCCCTGTCGACGCTGGAGCTGCGCGTGACCCCCGTCGAGTAGGACGCCTCAGAGGGAGTCCACCAGCTTGGTGGCGAGCCCCGTCTCCAGCGCCTCGTCGGGGGAGATCCAGTACATGCTGTCGTTCGGCACGGATGCCGCAGCCAGCGCCACCGCGTCGTCGACGCCCATTTCCCGCAGGTAGAGGGCGGCGGCCACCACCGAGAGCTGCCCACCCTCATGGCTGCTCAGGTACTTGGGCACCTTGCTCTGGTGGATGCCGAGCTTGGCGTCGCGGGTGACGTAGCGCTCGATACCGCCGGCCAGCACGTCCACACAGGCAGAGGTGCAGACGCCGCTGACGCCCACGCGCAGGCCATTCTGGCGCAGATAGCGGCCGAGCCGACGCGCCTCGTACAGCGAGCCGCCGGGGCTGTTGATCAACAGCCCCACTGCCTTCTCCCTGCGCAGCTTCTCGATGACGTCGTCGGCGAAGCCCTCGTCGATCTCGCCGTTCACCACCACCCAGGTGTTGCCCACCTTGCCGGTGCGGTCGAAGCGCACCAGGCTCGGCGTGGTTCCGGTGAGCGTCGCCAGCTTCTCGCAGGCATTGGCGGCCAGGCGCCGCAGCGAGCCACCGGTGGCCGAGTCGGATGCCGCCACGGTGAGGGCGTTGGCGCGATCCACCATCTCTTCCACGTCGAAGCCGTAGCGCTCGATGGCGGCGATGACCACGGCATCGGTCGCACCGCGGTCGTTGTTCTGCACGACGCGCCGCAGGTGACAGGCGGCGATGGACGTGAGCAGCTCGTCGCGATCCATGCCCGGCGGCGGCGTCGCCTTGCCGCTGCCGAGACGAACCCCCGCGCCGCCACACCCGCCGAGCAACAGCGCCACCAGCAGCCCGAGCACGCCGGCGCGCATCAAGGCGCGCATCAGGCCGCCTGCGATGCCGCGACGACGGGCCTGCGGGCGATGCAAACCAGCATGCGTGGACATGGGGATCATCTTCGTCAGGCGGCGCGTACCGGTACGCCCGCATCTGCCAGCGCCTCCTTGACCCCGGAGATGGGCACCTCGCGCCGGTGGAAGATGCCGGCAGCGAGCGCGGCGTCGGCGGCGGTTTCGGTGAAGACCTCGACGAAGTGTGCCGGGCTGCCGGCGCCGCTGGAGGCGATCACCGGGATCCGCACCGCGGCGCGCACCGCACGGATCAGCTCCAGGTCGAAGCCGGCACCGGTGCCGTCGCGATCGATGCTGTTGAGCAGGATCTCGCCGGCGCCGAGTTGCTCGCAGATGCTCGCCAGCTCCACGGCGTCCACGTCGCGCCCCTCGCGACCGCCGCTGACGGTACACTGGAACCAACAGAAGCGCTCGCCGGCCGGCCCCGGAATGGTCGTCTCGACGACCGTGCGCTCGGTGTCCTCGGGGGATGCGACGTAGACCCGGCGCGGATCGATCGAGATCACCACGGCCTGGTTGCCGTAACGCCGCGCGATCTGCTCGATGGCGCTGGTGCCGTCGGCGCCCGCGGCGCGCACCTGTTCGACCGTGTAGACCGCGTCCGAGCCGATGGAGATCTTGTCGGCGCCGGAACGGAAGTACTCGTCGGCGACGTCGAGGGCGCTGTAGTCCCGGCCATCGGCGTCGGTGAAGGCACGGATGCCGCCGCCGATGGTGAGCGGCACGAACACCTGCTCCGAGGTGCGCCTGAGCACCTCCAGCATGGGCTGGTCGCGCAGTGGGAAATCGCGGAAGGCGGTGATGTTGAGGAAGGTGATCTCGTCCGCGCCCTCCCGGTAGTAGCGCGCCGCCAGGTCCACCGGCTTACCGAGGTTGCGCACCTCGCCCTGCTCGCGCACGTCGTACTGATCGCCCTTGGTGACCACCAGGTCACCGGCGTCGTTGCTGCGCACGTCCAGGCAGGCGATGACGCGCTTGGCGAGCCGCGTCGGCGGGCGATCGGCCCCGGTCCGAGCGTGATCGGGCGACGGCGTGGCCGCGGGCGCCCCGGCATCGGCGAAGGGCGCGACCGTCACCGTGCCGGTCAAGAAGCGTTGCAGCAGTTCCAGGCCGGCGATGCCGCTCTTTTCGGGGTGGAACTGCAGGGCGATCACCTCCCCGCGTTGCACGGCGGAGACGAAAGGTGCGCCGTAGTCCGTCTCCGCCAACAGCCAGTCGGCGTTGTCGGCGCCCGGCCGGGCGCAATAGGAATGCACGAAATAGAAGCGGTCCCGCTCCAGGCCGGCCAGCAGTGATGACTCACGGCACACGCGCAGACCGTTCCAGCCCATGTGCGGCACCGACAGGTCGGATGCCGGAAAGCGCCCGATGCGGCCGGGGATGACACCGAGACCCGCCGTCTCCGGCGACTCGTCGCTCCCCTCGAACAAACATTGCAGGCCGATGCAGATGCCTAGAAACGGACGGTCCGCCAGCAAATACTGCCGCAGTGGCTCCACGAAGCCCAGTTCCTGAAGCCGACCCATGGCCGCGCCGAAGGCACCGACACCCGGGAACAGCAGGCGCTCGGCGCCGAGAATGTCGTCCGGCGTACGGATGTCGGTGATGGCGTAGCCCAGGCGGGTCACCGCGTTGCGCAGGCTGCGGACGTTGCCTGCGCCATAGTCGAGGAGGGAAATCATCGGAGCGGGGTCTCGGGTATCAGCGATCCTCCGCAGTTTACCAGCCGGTTACCAAACGCTCGCGCCCGGTTGCCTGGCTGAAGCGCAAAGCGTCGGCGGACCGTCTCCACAAGACGACGCGCCGATATCGAAATCGGGATCGAATTCGGGTCGGGATCGGGGCCGATGTCGATGCAGATTCCGCGACGTCAGACTTCGATACCCTCCGCCTCGACCACCCGCGCCAGGGCCAACTCCATGGTGGCACGGGCCTGGGCCGTAGCGGCGTGCAGGAAGGCGTGCAGCGCGGCGTCGTCGACGTTGCGGATTTCGCACTCGCGGCAGTAGGTCTCGAAGGCCACGAGACCGGAGACCAGTTGCACCAGGTGATGGGGGCACTCGCACTTGACGGCGGGCGATGCCGCGGCGATGCGCGACAGCGCCGCACTGTCGAAGAGCCGTGCCGGCGCCGGCGCACTGATATCGAAGTCCGCAAACAGCGCCGCCGCGGCACGGCCGGTGCCCAGCAGGGCCTGACACCAGCGCCTGAGCTCCGCCGCATCCACGGGGGCGCGCTTCGGCACCATGTGCTGTGACTCCAGCCGCGCGAGCACTTCGCGGCTGGCGTAGCTGTAAATCACCAGCGTGCGGGGGGCACCGCTACGTGCCGCGAGATCGGCCAAATGCCGCAGTTGGTCCTCGTGCAGGGTGGGACACTCCAACACCAGGACATCGAGTCCGAGCTGTCCGGCCCTGTCGCGAAACGTCGCTTCTTCGGTGAACAGGCCGGCGAACTGCACACCGTCATCAGCGCCGGCCTCCGCGCTGGCTCGGTCCAAGGCCAACATGGCCGGCAGCGACGGACCCAGCACGCCCACCCGACAGGGCCGCTCTTCCTGCGCGGACACCGCTGTGCTGTCCAGGCCCTGCGCGCGCTCGCGCAGATCGTCCAGGGTCAGACGCGCCACGTGGCTGATGGCGTCGCCGTTGTCCACCAGCCGCTTGATCAGATTCAGGCGGCTCACGTCCTCGGCGCGATACAGCCGGGTCCCCGCCTCCGAGCGAACCGGCGTCACCACGGCATAGCGCCGCTCCCAGACGCGCAGCGTATCCGGCGGAATGCCCGTGAGCCGGGCGACGGCGCCGATGCGATAGGTCTGACAGCCGTCGGGCTCCGCCGTCTCCCGCAACAGTCGATGCGCGTTGTCCATACTTTGATGACTCATTTCCGAAACATTATCTCGACAACATTCCAGAATAGCGCAGTCCTGGGGCCACATCCTGGACAGCAGTTGTTCATGTCGCTCACTCAGGGGGTTCAGCAGGGTCCGCTCGCGAAACCTCATTTCCCAGCAGATGGTGCCGTTCAGGCTTCGTCCAAGTTTTGAACAGCAACACGTCGGCTCAACGTGCATGCAGCCGCGCGAGCAGTCGCCGGAACCCGTAGCTGCCGGGCACGAGGGCCGCGAAGACCAGGGCGACGATGACCACCTGATACCAGAGCACTCCCAGCCAGGGTGGCGTGACACCGTGGGTCATCCAGTCCTCGGCGAGACGCTGGGCATTGAAGAAGGCGAAATAGGCCAGAAAGGCGAGGAACAAACGCCCGCTGCTGCGCCGGCGCGGCGACAACTGGGTCAGCGGAACGGCCAGCATCACCAGCGACAGCACGCCGATGACCGCCGCCAGGCGGTGCTGCAGCTCGGCGCGGTCATGGATGTCCGGGGATGAGAGCAATGCCAGGGTGGGCTTCGCCGGGCGCCGCCAACGCGCTTGCTGCATGGCGTCGTCCCCTTCCAGAAAATAGGTC
Organism: Thiohalocapsa sp.; assembly: GCF_022340605.1. Classification (GTDB taxonomy): domain Bacteria; phylum Pseudomonadota; class Gammaproteobacteria; order Chromatiales; family Chromatiaceae; genus Thiohalocapsa. Next base: position 27,330 of record NZ_JAJDNQ010000004.1, on the reverse strand, counting down.
AGCCGGGCGAAGTCGAACAACGTGTAGTCCGCACGTCCGGCCGCGCCGTCGAAGCGCTGCCCATCCTGCAGCACGACCGTCTCCTGACCGCTCTTCGAGACCCCATAAGCGCCCCGCTTGCTCAGCACCAGCCGCGGCGGATCGCTGCTGCGGTCTTGCACGAAGACATCGGTGAAGCCCTTCTCGGCGTCCATGCCCGCCGCGTAGAAGGTGAGCGTGCCGTTGTTCTGCTGATAGAAACGCCCTGCCTGCAAACCGCTGATGCGGGTCGCCTCGTCGTCCTCGCGCGCCTCGATGAGCTGGATTTGCGCCGACGCGTAGGGTTGCAGCACGAGTGCGAACCAGGCCGTCAGCAGCGCCGTCGGCAACGCGAAAAACAACACGGCCCGGAATACCCGCAGCGGCCCCAGCCCGCCGGCGGTGAAAGCAATGAGCTCGCTGTCGCGCGCCATGCGCCCGAGCGCCATCAGCACCGCCAGAAAGGCCGCGGGCGCGAGCAGCGTGGCGGTATCGCGTAAAACCTGGAGGCCCAGGTAGCGCAGCACCATGTTCGCCTGCAGGGCGCCGATGTTGACCTGCTCCAGGGTGCGCAGGAACAGCATGCTGGCCACCACCAGCAGCAGGGTCACCATGATGGCGGCGAAGACCTTGACGATCTCAGCGAGGAAATAGCGGTCGACGATACTCCACATGTGCGCGGCTTCCGGGTTCGGTGGCGCATTGTCCGTGCTTGCCGGTGTGGCGCGCAACGCGATGGCTCGCCCGGAAGCCGGCCTCAGCCAGGCCGATTTCGGCGAACCAGCCGAACAGGGTCTTGCCCGCCGTCCAGCAGAAGGGCCGATGCCGTTCGATTTCCCCGCGCCCCGGCGCCTGCCCCATCAGTAGAACCGGCGAGCGCACCGCAGTTCCGTGCACCGGTGGACCTTGCGCGCGCGGGCAGCGCCGACAGGCGCGCAGTTCCACCTGCAGGGGCCTCGAGCGCCGTGAGTCGGTCCGGCATGCAGCCGCCCCGCCTTCAGCCGGACATCGGCGAGCGCCTGGTCCCGCGCATCAGCATGCACCACAGCCAGCGCAGCAGATAGGCGCCATAGCCCGCCAGCTCGTGTGCCAGCAGCACCCATAGCCGCGGCGGGTGCTCGTCGGGCGGTACGGAACAGCCGGCGCCACGTACCCGCAGCGCGTGCGCATGAAACGCCAGCTTGGCTCGCGGCAGGTGCCAGGGGTCGCTCACCAGCAGCACGGGAGCGAACGCGCGCGGGGTGGCATGCAGCAGCTGTACGCTGCGAGCGGCGTTCTGCCAGGTGTTGCGGGCCGTCGGCTCGCGCAGAATGCGCTCGGCGGCTATGCCGTGCGCCTGAAGCAGCTCCGCGATCACGGTCGCCTCCGGGCGCTCCGACACGGCGCCGGGCGGCACGCCGCCGGTGGCGAGCACCCACGCGGTGGGATTGCGGCGCAGCAGTTCCAGCGCGCAGCGCAGCCGGCGCTGCAGCGCCGGCCCCGGCGTTCCGGCCGCCGTCACCGGGGCGCCCAGCACCACCACCAAAGGCGCCCGGGCGGGCGCGGCAGTCATTCGCCCGGCCCTTGCCGATGCAGGTGCACCGGCGCCGCCAAGCGCTTGCGCAGCCGAATGTTGATCATCTCCACGGCCACGGAGAAGCCCATGGCGAAGTAGATGTAGCCTTTGGGAATGTGCAGGTCGAGCCCCTCGCCGATAAGCGCCACGCCCACCAGGATCAGGAACGACAGGGCCAGCATCTTGATGCTCGGATGCGCATCGACGAAGTCGCCGATGGGCTTGGCGGCCAACATCATGACGCCCACCGCGAGCACGATGGCGATGACCATCACCGGCACGTGCTGCGCCATACCGACGGCAGTGATGACCGAATCCAGCGAGAACACGATGTCGATAACGGCGATCTGCCCCAGCACCGACCAGTAGCCCGGCACCGCCGGGCGTGTGACGTGCTCGCCCTGCACGTCCGCCCCCTCCAGACTGTCCCAAATCTCCTGGCTCGACTTCCACAGCAGGAACAGACCGCCGGCGATGAGGATCAGGTCCCGCCCAGACAGCGCCTGGCCCAGCAGCATGAACAGCGGCGCCGTTAGGCGCATCATCCACGCCAGCGACAGCAGCAGCAGAATGCGCGTGACCATGGCCAGCGCCAGCCCCTGCACCCGGGCTCGGTCGCGCTGCTGCGGCGGCAGCCGGCCCACGAGCACGGAGATGAAGACGATATTGTCGATGCCGAGCACGATCTCCAGCGCGGTGAGGGTCACCAGCGCGAGCCAGGCCTCGGGCAGGAACAGCCAGTCGAGCATCAGTCCGCAAAGCCGTAAATGAAGTAGACGGTCTCCAGCAGCGCCGTGGGCTCAGAGTCCTCGCCGAACCAGCGCTCGAAGATCCGGTCCACCTCCCGCGTGCGGTAGATTTGCGCCAGCGCCGTGTTCACCACCAGGCGGAAATCGGCATCGTTGCGCGGCACCGCGAAGGCGTAAGGCTCCACCGAGAAATCAGCGTCGAGAATCGAGAAGTCCTGCGGGTTGCCCGTCTCCGCCACCTGCCCGATCAGCACCAGGCGGTCACCCGCGATCGCATCCAACGCGCCGGCGACGAGTTGCTCGCGGCCGTCGCGGGCGTCGCGGATGGGCTTGATCTCCGCGTTGACGAGCCGTTCCTGCAGCACCGGGCGCAGGCGCCGCTCGGTGGTGGTCTCGGGGATCACCCCGAGCTTCCTGCCGCCCAAGTCCTCCAGTGCGCGGATACCGCTATCGGACTTGGTGAGGATGCCGCCGGACTCCACGAACACGACATTGGAGAAATCCACCTGCCGCTGGCGCGCCAGCGTCATGGTGGTGGTACCGCACTCCAGGTCCGCCTCGCCGTTGGCCACGGCCGCGATGCGCCGCGGTGTATTGCCCTCGATCCAGGCCACCTCCAGCGCATCGAGCTCAAGCGCCCGCTGCACGCCGGCGATGATGCGCCGGCAGAGATCCACGGAATAGCCCCGGGGGGTGCCGTCCGTGTCCTTGAAGGAGATGGGATAGGCGTTCGGATCGTAGGCGACGGTGATGGTCTTGGCGGCCTTGATGCGGTCCAGCGCGCCGGTGGCGGCGCCGACGGAGGCCGTGCAGGCCAGGCAGAGCGCCAGCAATCCGAGGGCGAGCCCGCGCGGACCCCGGCGCGCGGTGGGCCAAGACGACAAGGCGCCACACACGGCGCTCAGTCCTCCACGCCGCGGGTCTTGATGAGCTCGCGGATGTCGCCCGGGCGCGGCAGCCCCTTGATGGTGAGCTCGGGATCGTCGCCCGTGGTGTAGATCACCAGATCGCCCGCGTTCAGCATCCGCTGCAGCAGCGACTGGCGCACCCGCACGGTGCGGATGGAGCTCATGTTGGTCTCGGTGTACTGCTTGTTGAGAAAGCCATGCGTCCAAATCACGTCCCGCTCGGTGATCTCCAGTCGGTCGAAGAGCCCCTGCATCCACCAGCTGAACAATTGCAGCAGCCCCCAGGCGATGAGCAGATAGCCCAGGTAGCTGACCTTGGCCCAGGACGGCAACGGCCGGCCCGCCGTGATTTCGGACAAATACGGAACATGGCCGGTGACGGCGACATAGGCCCCGGCGAGCACCAGCAGCCAGGCGACGAGGGTGCCGAACGGGTGCATCCGCCACACGGAGGGGTTCGCTGCATACAATGGCTTGGACATCGGTGGCTTGGACATCGGACTGCTCCTGACGGAAAAAGCGGCGCAGATGGTACCAACATCCCCGCTGCGGTAACACGATGCGCGGCATCATGGCCCTGCTGCACCGCCAATGCGCCGGCACGCTTCGATGATGGCCGCGAGCCGTGCGCGGCGAATGTCCTCGGCGATCTGCCCGGGTTCCGCCGCGGCGGCGATGGTGCGCTGGTCCACCCGCTGTGCCGCCAAGACGCAACTGCGCACCAGCTCGCCCTGCGGATAGGCGTGCTCCTCGTAGCCGGGGCGCCCGCGGTAGTCGGCCTCGCAGGCGAGCAGCAGTTGCTCGACGCGCCGCGGGCGGCGGAATAGGTCGACGGCCTCGAACATGGTCAGCAGCGTGCCGGGTTGCAGCCGGGCCGCCCGGTGCACCAGGCCATGATAGCGGGCGACGAGCCGCGCCAGCTCGCTGAAGCGCTTGGGCACCCGCAGCCGCACGCAGATCTCCTCCACCAGCGCCACGCTGCGCTCCTCGTGGCCATGGTGCTGGGGCCATTCCGCTCGCGGCGTAACGCCCTTGCCGAGGTCATGGCAGAGCGCGGCGAAGCGAACCTCCGTTGCATCGGAGAGCCGTGCAGCCATGTCCACCACCATCATCACGTGCACGCCGGTATCGATCTCCGGGTGCGACTCCGCCGGCTGCGGCACGCCCCAGAGGCGGTCCAGCTCGGGCAGCAGCCGCGCCAGGGCGCCGCAAGCACGCAGCACCTCGAAGAAGCGCGACGGCCGTGCCTCGGCCAGCGCCTTCGCCATCTCCTGCCAGACCCGCTCGGGCACCAGCGCGTCCACCTCGCCCGCGGCAACCATGTCGCACATCAGCGCCATGGTCTCGTCGGCGACGCGGAAGCCCAACTCCGCGAAGCGCGCGGCGAAGCGCGCCACCCGCAGGATGCGCACCGGGTCCTCGGCAAACGCGAGCGAAACGTGCCGCAACACCCCCGCCTTCAGGTCCGCGACACCGCCGAAGGGGTCGATGATGTGCCCGTCCCAGTCCTCGGCCAGGGCATTGATGGTGAGGTCCCGGCGCGCGAGGTCCTGCTCCAGCGTCACCTCCGGCGCGGCATGGACCTCGAAGCCGCGATAGCCGGGCGCGGACTTGCGCTCGGTGCGCGCAAGGGCGTACTCGTCTTTGGTCTCTGGATGCAAAAAGACCGGAAAATCCTTGCCCACCCGGGTGAAACCACGCCGGCGCATCTCCTCGGCCGTGCTGCCGACCACCACATAGTCCAGCTCGTCCACCGGCAGGCACAACAGGCGGTCGCGGACCGCGCCGCCCACCAGGTAGATATCCAGGCCATCCGTCGCCGTGCTGCTCATGAGCGGTGTCTTTCCGGGCGCGCCGGCCATTGTCGATCGGGCCGCTGCATCCGAGCGGCCATGCTCCCTGGCGGCGCCACCAGGAAAGGGGATCGGTCTGTCGGTTGCGCTGCCATCGATGCCCCCGGGTGGAAAGGCCGCCGATTATAACCATCGCCACCCGCGTGTCCGACCAGGCGTCCCGGATCGCGGGACGCATCACCAAGGGGGTCGTCGCGGCCACATCTCAGTAAAATGGGCGTTTCGATTCGTGCACGCGGGTGAGACATCCATGGGACGCATTCTGGGCTATCTGTTGCTGCTGGCCGCGCTCGGCTACGGCCTTTGGCCCTACTACACGGTGTTCCGGCTCGACGACGCCGTGCGGGCAGCGGACCCGAAGGCGCTCGCGCCCTACGTGGACCTCGCCGCCATCAAGGCCAACTACCAGCGGCGTCTCGCGCGGGCCGTACCCGCCTTCGAGCCACGCTCCGGCGCGGGCGCGGACCAGGTGGTGTCCTGGCTCAAGACCAACCTCGGGCGCCTCGGCGACGCGGCACTCGATCAGGCCATCACCCTGGACTGGGTACGCAACGCCCTGCGCGAGGCCGCCGAGCGCACCACGGGCAGCCGACCGGCGCTGTTCATCGACGCCATCGACTTCGCCTTTTTCGAGTCATGGAACCGCTTCGTCATCCGCGTCGGCCCCATCGGCAACGCCACCCACGTGGTGCTCGGGCTGGACGGCAAGGACTGGCGAATCATCGATCTGGTGCGCTGAGGTGCGACGCGCTGCACGTCGGCCATGCAAGGGAAATCGGTGCGCAGCCGATTTCACTCGCGCGTCAGTGCCCGTGACATCGCCTTCGCCCACCAGTCGCGCGGCTCAGGCGGCCGCCACGCGCGTCACCGTCGCCAGCCCATCGTAGTGCCCATCCGGCGCCAGCCGGTAGCCGGCAATGCCCTGCCGGGTGGCCAACACCTGGTCCTCGAACCACAGCGGCAGATACGGGAGATCCCGATGCAGCAGGTGCTCGAGCTCCCGGTACAGCACCGCCTGCCGCACCGGGTCCATGGTCGCGGCGGCGCGGTCGATGAGCCGATCCGCCGCGGCGCTCCGATAGCGCCCCCGGTTGGCGCCGTCGGGTGGCAGGGAGGCGCTGTGAAAGGCGTAGCGAAAGATGTCCGGGCTCTGCACACCCACCCAGGTGAGGCTGTAGAGCTGGAAGCGCCCGGCCTTGACGTCGCCGAAGAAGGTGCCCCAGTCGTAGCTTTGCACCCGCACGTCGATGCCGACGGCGGCGAGCTGTGCCTGGATCACGGTCGCCAGGCGCAGCCGGAAGGGGTCGCTTGACGTCTTGTAGCTGAGTCGCAGCGGCCGCTCGGGCCCGTACCCGGCCTCGTTCAGCAGACGCCTGGCCAGCGCCGGGTCGAACGCATAGGGTTGCAGGTCATCCGCACCGGCCCAGTGCTCGGGCGGGAACAGGGCCTCCGCGAGGCGGCCATTGCCACGGAACAGGAATTTCAGGATGGCCGCGCGATCGACCGCGTGGGCGACCGCACGGCGCACGGCCAACTGCCCGGTGGCCGGGTCGGAAAGATTGAATCCGAGATACGAGAAGTTCACGCCCGCCGCCCGTGCCACCCGCACCTGCGGCTGTTGGCTCAGGTAACCCACCAACTCCGGCGGCAGGTCGTTCTGCAGGAGTTGCACCTCGCCGCGCAGCAGCTTCATGACGCGCACGTTCGGGTCCTTGACGGTGACCAGCTCGATGCGCTGCCCGTCACCGCGACGGGCCAGCCGCAGGCGGCCCGGCTCCGGCCAGTCGACGAGCCGCAGCGGCCCGCTGCCGACGGGCTCGCGCTGGAAGGCATGTCCGGCCTCGATGAGCCGCGCCGGCTGGATGCCGATGCCGAGGTGATAGGCAAACAGCGGCACCGGCTCAGGCAGTTGGAACTCCAGCGTGCGATCGTCCAGCACCCGCACCCGCTCGATCACCGACAGCACCGCCCGGTGGTGCGAGGCAGTCGCAGGGTCCAGCACCGATGCGTAGGTCGCCGCCACGTCCCGCGCGCGCACCGGCTCGCCGTTGCCGAAGGGCGCGATGCCATCGCGCAGCCGAAAGCGCCAGTGTGTCGGCGTGCGCTGCTCCAGGTCGGCAACGCCCGGCACCGGCCGACCCCTGGCGTCGAACTCCACCAGGCGCGCGTACAAGAGCCGGTTGACGCGCTCCGACAGGGCGTCCGTTGCCAGCCGTGGGTCCAGGTTGCGGGGCTCCGTGGCGACGGCAAAGCGCAGGGCGCCCGCGGCGGACTCCCGGCGCGCGCAGCCCGCGGCGAGCCCGGCGCACGGCGCGCCGGCGAGCGCGATCAGGAACCTGCGGCGATGCATGGCGCGGAGTGGTGCATGGCGCCCTGAGGGTCAGGACCTTCCGAACACGGGTGGTGCAGCGGCGTCAGCCGCCGCCCGGCGCCACACCTCCGGGGCGCTCGACGACCTCCGGGTTGAGTACCTCCATCGTCTCATCGCCCATGCCCATCACCAAGAGCCCCAGGTGCGTCGCGCGGCGGATCAGCGAGCCATCGACGCTCAAGCTTGCGGCGACGCCGATAACCCGCTCGCGCCGGTACTCCGGGTAGAACTCGGGGAAGGCGGCGACCTTCGCGAGCAGCTCGTCGAGGTGCTCGCTTTTCAGGCGGGATTTAGTCTCATTGAGCAGCACGACCCGCGGACAAACCACCAGAACGTCCACCTCGAAAGTCGCGTCGGCCACGTGCCGGGCGAGACGCACGCCGACCAGCTCCGGGGTCGTGCAGTCGAACAGCTCGCGGGCGATCCGGGGCAGATTCGGGGCAACGATATCCTCGGCCAGCGTGCCCAGGCGATTGGCCAGCTCTCCCCACTGTTTGTTCATGCGCTTGCGATCGCGCTCGGTCTCGTCCTTGAACTCGCGCATCTCGTCCTTGAACTCGCGCATCTCGTCCTTGAACTCGCGCATCTCGCGCGCGAGCCTGGCCAGCTCCATCTCCGTGCGCATGGACTGATAGCTGAGCTCCTTCATGTAGTCTTCGAGCGTGTCCACCCGACGCTCCAGTGCCGCCTCAACCATCATCGGCCTCCTCGATTATTCCTGCTGTCATCGTCGCCGCCGCCACCCGGCCTTTACGCGGCTTCTGTGCTTGCTCCAAGCATAACGCCTCCGCTGATCCTAAGGAGGGCCGCAAACCGGCGGGAATGCCGCCACGCATGGGCGCGCCGAGTCTTTCCGCGCGCGCCCGGCAGCGCGCTGGTCACCAGCGCCGATACGGGTGCCGGGCCAGGTTGACGTTGTAGTAGCGCAGGTCCGCGGTGACCTCGCGTCCGGCCCAATCCGGCATCTGGAACGGCTCGTCCTCGCGCGTCAGCTCCACCTCCGCCGTCACCAGCCCGGCGTTCTCGCCGGCAAACACATCGAGGTCCCAGACGTGCTCGCCGCAGCGGACCCTGTAGCGCACCTTGTCGATGGGCGGCGAGACGGCGAGCTCCTTGAGCATCGCCTCCGCGTCCGCGGGCGGGATCGGATACTCGTACTCGCTGCGGGTCGCCGCGCCGCGGATCATGCCCTTGATGGTGAGGAACGCCTTGTCGCCAGCCACGCGCACGCGCACCGTCGCGGTCTGGTTGTTGGCCAGATAGCCCTGCACCATGCGCGTCTCGGATTCGACGGCGTCGCGCCAGGAGTCGCTGGTCACGAGGAATTTGCGCTCGATTTCAGTGGCCATTCGGGCTTACCTCAGCTCACATTCCTGCGTGAGAGCACAGAGTACGGAATATGGCGGGCGCCCCTGCTCGCTCCAACGCACTACGTATTCCGTACTTCCTCACCGTTCAAACACCGCCATCGACTCCAAATGCGCCGTATGCGGGAACATATCCATGGCCCCGGCGGCCTCCAGCCGGAAGCCCAGAGCGTGCACCAGGTGCTCCGCATCGCGGGCGAGCGTCGCCGGATAGCAGGAGACGTAGACGATGCGCCGCACGCCGGTGGCGGCCAGCGCGTCCAGCACCTCGCGGGCGCCGCTGCGCGGCGGGTCCAGCAGCGCCTTGTGGAACCTCTCCTGGTGCCAAGGCGCGGCGGCGGTATGCTCGGCGTAGAGATCGGCGCTTTGGAATTCCACGTTGCCGATGCGGTTGTGCTCGGCGTTGCGCTGCGCCCGCGCCACCAGCCCCGGATCACCCTCGACGCCGACCACGAAACGCGCCCTGCGCGCGATGGGCAGGGTGAAGTTGCCAAGCCCGCAAAAGAGATCCAGCACGCGCTCGTCCGGCTGCGGGTCCAACAGCGCCAGCGCCTGATCCACCATGCGCTGGTTGAGTTCCAGATTGACCTGGGTGAAGTCGTTGGGCTCGAAGTGGATCTCGACGTCGTGCGCCGGCAAGCGGTAGCGGAGTGCGCCCCCCTGGTCTGGCAGCGGCGCCACCGTCTCGGTCCCGCCCGGCTGAAGATAGACGTGCAATCCCGTCGCTACCGCGAAGGCCAGGAGCTTGTCCCGGTCCGCCACCGTCGGCGCCTCCAGCACCCGGAACACCAGCACCGTCGGTCCGTCACCCTGGGCCACCTCGATCTGCGGCACCCGCTCGCGGATGGTCAGGGACTGGATCAGCGCCGCCAGCGCCGGCAGCCGCTCGCCCACCTCCGGGCGCAGTACGTCGCAGTGGCCAAGGTCCGCGACGAAGGACGACCCACGCTCGCGAAAGCCCACTAGCACCCGCCCCTTCTTCGGCACCCAGCGCACGCCGAGGCGCGCCTTGCGTCGGTAGCCCCAGGGCTCGCCGGTGAGCGGCTCCAGCCAGCGCGCCGGCGCGACCTTGCCGATGCGCGCCAGGGTCTCTGTCAGCACCTGCTGCTTCAGGTGGACCTGCGCCGCCGGGGCCATATGCTGCAGCGCGCAGCCGCCGCAGACCCCGAAGTGGGGGCAGCGGGGCTCGACACGCTCGGGGGCCGCCGCCAGCACCTCCAGCGGCACGCCCTCGTCGTGGCGACGCGCGCGGCGGGTGTAGCGGAACAGCACCCGCTCACCGGGCAGGGTGCCGGGCACGAACACGGCCTTGCCGTCCACGTGCGTCACGCCGCGGCCGTCATGGCTCAGGCTCTCGATGTCCGCGGCGACGGGCTCCGTCGGCAGCGGCTTGCGTTTCTTGCTCAAGGCGGGGATCGTACCGGGGTTATTCTAGAAAATGATGCAGGCTGGCGGTCAGGCGGGATAGACGCCGGTGGACAGGTAGCGGTCACCGCGGTCGCACACGATGGTGACGATCACCGCGTCTTCCACTTCTTTCGATAACCGCAGCGCCGCGGCCATGGCGCCGCCGGAGGACACGCCGGCGAAGATGCCCTCCCGGGCAGCCATGGCACGCATGGTTTCCTCGGCCTCCTGCTGGCTCACGTCGATGATGCGATCCACCCGCGCGGCGTCGTAGATCTTCGGCAGGTACGCCTCGGGCCAGCGCCGGATACCGGGGATACTGGAGCCCTCCGCCGGCTGGACCCCAACGATCTGAACCGCCGGGTTCTGTGCCTTCAGGTAGCGGCTGGCGCCCATGATGGTGCCGGTGGTGCCCATGGCACTGACGAAGTGCGTCACCGTGCCGCCGGTGTCGCGCCAGATCTCGGGGCCGGTGGTCTCCTGGTGCGCCAGCGGGTTGTCTTCGTTGGAGAACTGGTCCAGGCGCTTGCCGAAGCCCTGGGTCTCCAGCTCGCGGGCGAGGTCGATGGCGCCCTCCATGCTCGCCTCCCGCGGCGTGAGCCGAATCTCCGCGCCGTAGGCGGCCATGGCCTGGCGACGCTCGACGCTCATGTTCTCCGGCATGATCAGCAGCATGGGGTAGCCCTTGATGGCCGCCGCCATGGCCAACGCGATGCCGGTGTTGCCGCTGGTGGCCTCGATAAGCGTGTCGCCGGGCTGGATATCCCCCCGGGCCTCGGCATGGCTGATCATGCTGAGCGCTGCCCGGTCTTTCACCGAGCCAGCGGGATTGTTGCCCTCAAGTTTGCCCAGGACAACGTTGGAGGTCGCCCCCGGCAGACGCTTGAGGCGCACTAGCGGGGTGTTGCCGACGAAATACTCGATGCCCGGATAGTCCATCAGCGCGATGCCTCTCAAAATGTGTAACTAACGGAAACGCCAACGCTTTAGGTGTTTTTCCCGCCGGGCATCATGCCCGATCATCGACCGTGCCCCACCGCTGTCGATCCGGCACACCGAACATGCAGAACCGCAATACCACTCGCTTCGTGAGCCAGATTCGTGTGCGAGGCACGGTACCGAGCCGATCTTGGCCTGACTGCCCAGCGCGGGACTGCCCATCATCGACGTCTCCCTTTGGTCAAGCATTGTGCACCAGCACACCGATGCGCAAAAGGGACCAACTAACACAGGAGGTGTACAAACGAGTCATCGACGGGTTACGTTTGGCCACGGATCACGTGGCAGCTTATGGAGACTTGGAATGACCCCGACCGACGATGACCCAGACCTCCCCGTCTGGGATGAGGACGCGGCGCTAGCCAGCGTCGGTGGGAACCGGGCGCTTGCGCTGAGCCTGCTCAAGGGCCTGTGCGCGACCCTGCCGCACGAGCTCAGCCTGCTGCGGGAGCGGCACGCGGACGGCGACCTGCCCGGCACCGCGGAGCAAGCCCACCACATCAGCGGCGGCGCCGCCTACTGCGGCGTCCACGCGCTGCGCAGTCGGCTCACGCTACTGGAACAACGGGCGCGGGCTGGAGACGTCAACGGTTGCCGGATCGCACTGAGCGCCGTGGATGCAGAGGCGACGCGGCTGCTCGCCTTCTCGGAAGATCTCAGCTGAAGCCCGCCGCTTGCCCCCGGCAGAACCCCGGGCCGCCCTGCCGGCAGCCGCGCCGGCGCCTGCGTTCCGCCATCAGCCAACCCTGCGCAGCACCAGCAAGGCGCCGCCAACGAACAGCAGCGGCGGCGCCAGCGCCGCCAGCGGCGGGCTCATGCCAAACAACAGGGACAGGAACGCGAAGCTGCGGCTCACCAGGTAGAACGCAATGCCGATGACGATGCCGGCGAACACCTTAACCCCGGTGCCGGTGGTGCGCGCCGACCCTAGCAGCACCGGGATGGCGACGAAAATCATGGCCAGGATGAGCAGCGGCTGCACCAGCTTGCCCCAAAACGCCACCTCGTAGCGGCCGGCGTCCTGACCGCTTGCCTGCATGTAGCGGATGTACCGGTAGAGTCCCCAAACGGACAGCGCCTGCGGTTCCACGACGATCACCTTCAGCAGCGACGGGCGCAGCAGCGACGACCAGCCAGCCTTGTCCATGCGCTGCACCCTGACGCCGCTGTCGGAAATCAGGCTGCGCTCGATGTTCTGCAGCACCCAGCCGCCATCCTCGTAGACGGCGCTTTGTGCGTGCGTCGCGGAAAGCAGCGTGGTGCCCTTGACGCGGTAGATGTGGATGTCCCGCAGCACGGCGCCGGGCTCGAGCTCGCGGATGTTCACAAAGGTATCGCCGTCGCGCGCCCACAGCCCGGCGGTGGTCATGGCAACAGCGTCACCGCTCTGCGCCATCTGCCGCAGCGCCAGGGCACGTTGCTCCGCCGGCGGAGCAATGCCCTCCCCCACCACCGTAGCACCCGCTGCCAGCAAGACGCCACCCAGCATCGCCCCGAGCACGATGCGGCCGATGGACACCCCCGCGGCGCGCATGGCCACCAGCTCGGAGCCGGACGCCAATTGGCCGAGACCCACCAGCGCGCCGATGAGCGTCGCGATGGGGAAGATCTGGTAGGCGTAGCGCGGCAGGCTCAAGGTCACGAACCACAGCGCATCCATGAAGCTGTAGTGCTCGGTGCCGACGTGGTTGACCTCGTCGGCGAGCAGAAAGAACCCAAGCAGCGGCAGCAGCACTGCCAACGTCAGGAGCGAGCCTTCGACGACGGCGCGCGCCAGGTAGCGATCCAGCCGGTTCATGCGTGCGCATCCGGCGGCATCAGGCCGGATGACCGCGATCTGGTCCCGCGCGGCCCCGCCGCCCCTGCCCACTGCTGCCCACGCATCTCGTTTCTGCCACCCGTGCCGTTCCGGTAGACTCGCGGAAGGTACCACAGCCACGCGCGGCGGCGGCGCACCAGCGCCCCCAAGCCTCACTCCAGTGTCCACCGAGCGCCCGCCAAGCGTGCGCCGGCGCCCTCGGGCCACGACACCACGCGCGCGGCAGCTAGCGTCAACGGAGACCCCATGCAGCTCAAGATCGTCGGTGGCGACCTCGCCCAAGCCAAGACCCCCTGCCTGATCCTCGGCGTGTTCGACAAGCGCAAGCTCTCGCAGCCGGCCGACGCCATCGACAAGGCCACCGGCGGCGCCATTGCGGCGCTCCTGGGCAAGGGCGACTTGGACGGCGGCAAGGGCTGGCTCCTCGCCTATGATCTGCCCGGCATCGCCGCCGAGCGGGTGCTCCTGATCGGCCTCGGCAAGCGCAAGGAGTGTGACCGCGGCAAGCTCACCAAGGCGCTGGGCGGCGCCCTGGCACGGCTCGGCGAGATGCGTGTGGACAAGGCGCTACTGGCGCTTCCGGACGGCCTCGACGACTACGCCTCCGTCCGCGCGGCGGCCCTGAAGGCCGCCGAGACCGCCTACCGCTACGAAGCGACCAAGAAGCCCAAGGACGATGCCCCGGTGCTGCTCGCAGCGCTCGGCATCTGGGTGGACAAGCCCAAGCACGCCGCCGCCGAGCGGGCCGTGGCCCATGCCGGCGCCATCGCCGAAGGCGTCGCGCTGGCCCGCGAGCTCGGTAACCTGCCCGGCAACCACTGCACACCCACCTATCTCGCCGATCGTGCGGTCGAGCTCGCCGGCGAGCACGCCGCGCTCACCACCGAGGTGCTGGACGAGGACGCCATGCAGGCACTCGGCATGGGCGCCCTGCTCTCGGTGAGCCGCGGCAGCCGCCAGCCTGCCAAGCTCATCGTCATGACCTACAAGGGCGGCGACGACTCCAAGCCGGTGGTGCTGGTGGGCAAGGGGCTCACCTTCGACGCCGGCGGCATCTCCATCAAGCCCGCCGCCGACATGGACGAGATGAAGTACGACATGGCCGGTGGCGCCAGCGTCTTCGGCGCCGTAGTGGCGGCCGCGCGCATGGGCCTGCCCCTCAACCTGATCGGCGTCGTGCCCTCCTCCGAGAACCTGCCGGATGGCGACGCCAACAAGCCCGGCGACGTCGTCACCAGCATGTCCGGCCAGACCATCGAGGTGCTCAACACCGACGCCGAAGGCCGTCTAATACTCTGCGACGCCCTCACCTACGTGGAGCGCTTCGAGCCGGACGTGGTGCTCGATATGGCCACCCTCACCGGCGCCTGCATCGTCGCCCTCGGCCGCCACCCGTCCGGGCTCTTCACCGGCGACGACAAGCTCGCCGCCGAGATCGCCCATGCCGGCGAGGCCAGCGACGACCGCGTCTGGCGCATGCCCCTGTGGGACGACTACCAGCAGCAGCTCGACAGCAACTTCGCCGACATGGCCAATATCGGCGGGCGCGACGCCGGTGCCGTCACCGCTGCCTGCTTCCTGTCGCGCTTCACCAAGTCCTACCGCTGGGCGCACCTCGACATCGCCGGCACCGCCTGGACAACAGGCAAAGAGAAGGGCGCCACCGGCCGGCCGGTGCCACTGCTGAGCGAATTTCTCATCCACCGCAGTGGCGTCGAGACCGACGCATAGCCCATCCGAGTCGAAGCCGAAATCGGGATCGGGATCGGCACATAAGCCGATCCTGATTTCGACAGCGACAACGACAACGACAACGACAACGATGACACTGTTGCCCGTATCTTGGTGCGACGGGCCTGGAGGGGGCGGCGCGACGCCATGACCCGCATCGACTTCTACGTCCTCGCCGATGGCGCTCGCGACGACCGGCTGCGACTCACCTGCCGCATCACCGAGCGCGCCCGCGCGGACGGCCAGCGGGTGCTGATCCACTGCGCGGACGTGGCCACCGCCCGCAACCTCGACCGCCTGCTCTGGACCTACCGCGAAGAGAGCTTCCTACCCCACGGCCTGGTGGGCGAGACCAACGCGGCGCTCACACCCGTGCTCATCAGCATGGACGGCGAGCCGGCGACGGAGGATCAGGTGCTCATCAACCTGAGCCCCGAGGTGCCCGAGTTCTTCGCCCGCTTCGAGCGGCTATGCGAGCCGCTCGACCAAGACCGGACCGTCCTCCAGGCCGGCCGCAAGCGCTGGAAGTACTACAGCGACTGCGGCTATGACCTGAAGCACCACGAGGTGCGCTGACAGCGGCGCCGGCATCGGGGCTCCGGGGCGCACATCCAACCCAGGCTGGGAAATCGTGGTGCAGCGCGGTGCCAACGCCCCGCTGGTATCGGCAGTCGCTGCCGCAATCCTAGGGCGCTGAGCCGGCCGGGCAAGTGACGTAAGCTGGCTTTCAAGCCAGTCGGCATCGCAATTCACCGACAAAATGGATGGTCACCAATCCTGCCAGATGCGTCTAGGCTTAGATGAAACATGAGGAGCGGTGCTTGTTTGGTCACGGACGAGCGCGGCGGCTGGGGAAAATGTGTCAGGCGCGTGCCCATGAGGTATGTGACGTGACAACCGAACGGCCCCATCGGACGATCACCCTCATGACCAATCGACTCCCCATCCCCACCCCACTCATTCTTGCCCCTGCCGCAGCGACCCTCTCTTGACTCAGTGTCGCACGCACCGAAACACGCGTCGGTGGGCCTGCAAACCAGCCTCATGTAGCAGTTGACTCCATACGGCCCCCACGCATCTTAGGTGAGCCTGGAAGCCGCCCCATTCTCGCTGGGCAGCGCGACCTACTTCAGGCAGCGCTTCGCATTCCGCATCGCCACGCTGCGCATGTCCAGAAATGTCAGCTTCGCGACGGTATCTGTTAACGCAACAGAGCCGCGATTCAATTGGGCACTGCATGCCCTGAAGAAGGATATGCGCGAATACAGCTCTGTTCCGCACACCACCAGGCAAGTCCCGGAACATTCGCTAGTGCCGCGCGGGATCTCCAGCGATTCGCGTCCCGACAAGCCTGCACGGGCATCCTGATCGCACGCGCTCCGGGACTCGCCCCCCGGACAAGACTCTCATATTGCGCAGCCCGATCGGTTAATAGGAGATTCGCACCATGTTCACACAAAAGCTCACTACGATCTGCCAACCTTCCTTGTTGGCTCTCGCTGTATCGGGCGTCGCCCATGCCCAGTACGACGATCCTAACGCAACCAACAGCATCGCGTTCGATCTCGATCGCTCCCCAGGCATCGTACAAGCAGGTTGCCTGCCGTACGCCGCGGGCAGCGTTGTCGTGACGTCACAGGGGCCTGTCGAGGTGATGGATATTGCAGTGGACGGATTACCCAAGAACGTGGTGCTTGACGTCTTTGTGATCCAGGTCCCGAATCCCCCGTTCGGGCTTTCCTGGTATCAGGGTGATCTCGAGACCGATGCGAATGGGCATGGAGAGGAGCAGTTCATCGGTCGCTTCAGCAAGGAAACCTTTGTCGTCGCACTGGGCGTCGCCGCATCTCCGGTCGTGCACCGTGACCCCTTCACGGATGCCGACAAGAACCCGAAGACGGATCCCGTTCACACCTATCACATCGGACTTTGGTTCGACTCACCCTATGACGCGTCTGCAGCGGGTTGCCCAGACAGCGTCACGCCCTTCAACGGCGAGCACAATGCCGGCGTCCAGGTGTTGAATACCTCGAGCTTTGACGATCTGGCAGGACCGCTCTTCCAGCTGGAGTGAAGCGAAATCGGAGACCACGACCTCGCGACGTCTTGCGTCGCGAGATTCGCCAGCAACGGTCAGGATCGGTTAGCGCAGTTGACGACGTGCTGCGCGTCGTCCGTGAAGGTCCGCAGCACGCCCTCAATGTCATCGGTGGCCTCGTACAAGAAATGGTCGCTCACGACCTTGTCCATGCCCTCTCTGCTCATTCTGTTCATGATTCGCCACCTCTCGGGGTTGTTTCTCGAACGAGTGAAGTGGACTGATGCCCAGGTTGACTGCTAGACGCTCATCAGCCTGTCCAAAGCAATTGGACCACTCGCAAGCCCCAAAAGTCCGGTCAGCCAGCGACCACTGCGGAATCTACGGTTGCTGGCAGCAGCGTTCCGCCGAAAGCGCAAGGTCCGATTCTGGCCCGTTACCGTCTCTCTCGGACAAGAAATGAGGGGTTCGCTTAGCTGCCCGTAGCGGAGACCTCGTCCACCGGTACTGAGATGCACAGCACGCCCCACAGCGGGCTCCCGGCTTCACATCAGGGAGTGTCCGCCTTCCGGCGCGGTGGGTCTGCAAGCACCGCATCTGCCAAGCACGACAATCACCAGGGAACAGGATCTTCACGAGCAATCAGATTGCCGATTGCGGGCAACACTTGGCCATGGTCCATTGCAGCAGTGCCGCAATACGCCGGCAGTCACGACCCGGTCCAAGCACGACGGGACTGATCCAGTCCCGTCTCAGGGCTTCTCGGCAAGGACGCTACATTGCACTACCCCGCTCAGGTACTCGTCTAGACAAAGTCAGAATCATTGGTCGCCTGGAGGAACATGCGGATCCCCGTCGGACAGCTGCACCAGTTTTCGCATGAACATGCCATTCTCTTCCGTCCCCGAATTCGATCCGGCAATCTTCATGCGCTGCTTTGCTACGTTGATCGAAATGGTCGAAACCCATCGTTCATTACTTCCCTGATACATCAGCACGGTTTCCGCTTCCGACATATCGCGCAACCAGCCCAGTGTAAAGTACATCTGATCCTGCACCTTGATATGAGGCTCTTCGATTGCCTTGAGGAGGTCGAGCGTCACACCGACGCGGTCCAGCAGCGGTGTCTGCTTAGACTGCATGTAAACCCGTTCAAGCTTGGCCATGTCACCAATCGTCATGGCCCAGAGACCGGCGGGGGTCATCACCAACGGCAGATCGGCATAGCGGTATCCGATGCCCACAGGCTGGTTCTTCGGCGTATGTGGAGCAGGGTTGTTGTCTTGCATGTTGTGACCGATGGCGACAGGCGTGGGCCCCGCCGGCAAGAGCAAGCCGCTGTAGGTACTGGTCATCCCCGGTGCGCCCGGATTCGCGGTTGTGATTCCCAACGGCTTGAACAGACGTTCCCGCATGAGCGCTTCGTATGTCATCCGATTATCGGGGTGCTTGCGGTTCCAGGCCGTCTCGGCCATGTACCCGGCAAGGGTGTAGCCAACATTGGAGTAGAAATACTTCGCACCCGGATCGGCCGACAATGCGTACGACTTGGCCAACTCGTCCACCAGCAATTTGCGCCCAAGAGATGGCTCCAGATTATAGCGATACTGGCTCCACAACCACGCATCTGAATAGTCATCCGTGACCATGTCGTCATCGATTCCACTGGACATGCCCAGCAGCATGCGGAGCGTGATCAGACCATAGCGACGATCCTTCGCCAGCAAAGCATCACGTTGTTCCGGGAGAACATGATCGACGAGCTTCACGTCGAATGATTCGAGTGCACCGGCATTGATGAGATTGGCGCACAGCAGTGCCGTCTGCGCCTTGCCCATGGAGCCCCAGTGCATGACATCGCCATAGCTAATGGGGCTGTCCTGCCCAAGCATGCGCGTACCGGCCTTGCCATGAGCGATGAGGTTCTCGCCATGGTATTCCTGGTAAACGACCCCAGGCGTCCTGCTCTCGTGGATAGCCTCGGCCAAACGCGCCGAGATATCCTGTGTATCGGCGTGACCGCCCGAAGACACAGCCAAGCCCCAGATCAGACCACACAACCACATCAAATGAGTTTTCATTTCAATCGCCTCGCAAAAAGGGGTTGGCATGCCCACCCCGCCTAAGAAGCCGGCTACGAAGCCAGGCCGGTACGACGGCTTCACCACCCCTGGACCTGACAGACATCTTTCTGGAAGGGGGGTGGACGCCGCCCCCGCGCAGCGGGACAGCGACTATCCGGGCATGCTGTTCGGCTACGACTGGGAGTAGACCAGAAGCCCGGCGGGCGCCTGGCAGTGGACGCCGAAGGAGGCGACAGACAAGAACCTGGTGCCGGCTGCCGATGATCCGTCCAAGCGGGTCCCGCTCATCATGACCGAGGCGGTGATGGCAATGCGGATGGGCTCCCTCTATGCCGAAGAGAAGTTCGTGCCGCACCTCATGGCGGCGTGCAACAAGCTCGAGAACGCCGACCGCTGCGACCTTGCCTCATCTCGGCTGCGTGCTCTTCCTCCGCGGGCCACGACAGCGCAGCCTCGACCGGACACTCTAATGCGCACGCCCCCTTGAGTCTACGCGAAAACCGGCGCAAGCCGGTGAGGGCCGTCATTAGCCAAGGCAGCGACCATTTCGGCGCGCGACTGCGAGCCACCCGATTTGCTCGTTGGGCGGTGCAGCGGTGGCCTCCACATCAGGCTCATCATGTGCACCCCCGCCGTCGAACACTCCAGCCAGGCGCTCCAATGCCTCTGATGCTTGCCCTCGTCGATAGGCGTCGGAGAGACTTCCTATTCGCTGGCCGGTTAGACGATGGCGCCGACTCAGGGAATTCCCCACACCGACCTTGGCTTTGTACGCCATACGCCGACATTTCCGCGCCCCGGAAATGATTCTTGGCTTCTCTTCGGGTTAACCCCCACCGCCAGCGTTGGACCACCGCTCCGATCTTCGGGGAATATTTGACAGCCAATCGGGAAGAAACTACCGATAGATCGGTCCCTGGTTGCGGCCGCGCCGAGCGTTTGGTTCAGTGCCAGGCATCGCTCTCAATCGCCCGCGCCCGACCTGATCGCCGGGGTTCTCGCAATAGGCGATGGTCAGTCGCTCCGTATGCTGGTCGGCCAGAACGACTGGCGATCCAACGAAATACCGCGGAGCTGCGGTCGTGAGGTCAGCGATGGACGCGGATCGGCCAGGCCCACAAGAACCATGCGTGTCGTCACATGGCGCAGCCTATAAGACCGAACTCGACCGAAGGCGAATGCCCCGGGTCACCGGCTCCAGCCGGGCCCACCGGGGTGATGTCCCACGACGTGTCCTTCGCCCAACGGACATGTTGATGTATCGGCATCTCCCTTGCGGCGCAGGATGCCCCGCCACCTTCCGCGACTGCCCCGCTAAGGTGGCGGCGTTTGCAAATCGCGCTTCTGGATGTCACGCCATTCTTTGGCCCGCGCGTTCAGTGTCACGGCGTTGATCATCATCCCGGCCAAGCGTGCAGTTCTGGCTCCACGCTCCAGCGTGGGAGCAGGGGCGGACGCTCTGCGTCCCGTGTTCTGGCCGAAACGATGATCAAGGCCAGCGTCACCGTATCCCAAGCCGCTGCCCGGTGGATACTGACTGCGGCCGTTGCGAGAAATCTACATGGATCTCACCAACGCCGTGATCCTTCTCGTTATCGGCGCCACCACCGAGTATCTCGCTGCAATATCCCTCGGCGGTGGCGGCCTCGACGCCTTGGCGCCATCGCCGAGGCAATCGTCGGTGCTGGTATCGCACTTCCCGCAATCACCTTAGTACCCGCATGCGCTCCGGCGCCTTCGGGCGGTCGCGCGAACGTCCGTCGTGGAAGTGCGACGCAGTCGGTTACATCACAGGCATGCGCGGTGACGCGTTTTGTCCCGCGTCGACAGATCCTTGAGTTTCCCTGCGAGCGGCGTCCTTACGGGCGTCAGACTTGGCTCCATGGTCTTACGGAATTACTATGCAGATCGTCGTCTTAGGAATGCATCGCTCCGGAACATCGATGTTCACGCGCCTGGTCAACATGATGGGCGCGTACTTCGGTCCTGAGTACATTGCAACCAAGCCGAATGCCGAGAACCCCAAGGGCTTCTGGGAACGCCGTGACGTACGGAAACTAAACGACATGTTGCTGCTCTCTGTCGGCAAGGATTGGAATCGGATTGCCGACTACGACCCGCTACAGCTACCGGACTACGCGCGCGCCACGTTCAATCTGAAAGCGCGCATTCTCATCGACCGCCTCGACGCACACCGCCCATTTGTTATCAAGGAGCCCCGGCTTTGCGTCAATCTGCCGGCATGGCTGCCGCTTCTCGAGTGTCCGGTGTTTCTCATTTGCACCCGCCACCCCATCGAGATTGCGCGCTCGCTACAGGCCAGAAATGGCATTCCACTGCCCGTGGGCATCTCATTGACCCAGGCGTATCTTCGCAGGCTCCTTCGCGCAACGGAGGGTTATCCCAGGGCCGTTTATCGACACCGCGATCTGATGTCTGACCCCGCAGACGTCGCTAAGCGTGTTCACTCGCAGCTCAGGGCGTGGGGAGTCCGCAGGTTAACCGTCCCCGCCGCTGCGGAGATCAACGCCTTCATAGACCCTCGGTTGCACCGACATCATACCGCACCGGCCGAACAGGATGCCTATCTCTCCCCAATGCAGGCTGCGTTCTTCCATGCCGTGGACACGGCTGACTGGGACACGCTTGCGCCGATGCTCGACGTCTCCGAGCCGGAAGCCACGCAGTTGCGGCTATACGAGTCCGGCCTTTCGTCTGCGGAACATCTCAAACGCGCGCAAAAGAAGCTCGAGCAGAGCAGTATCGAGCTGAGAAACTCCCTGGAGCAAATCTCACAGCAACAGCACGAACTCGAGCGTCACGTCCGTCAGCTTGACCGTCAGGCCCGTCAACTCGAGCACAAAGACCGCGACCTGAAACAGTTAAGTGACAGATACCATGACTTACAGGCCGCACTTTCCACATCCAAAGACCGAGTTCGTGTGCTCGAGGAACAGCATGCCCGTACGTTATGCCGATTGGATCGCGATCTACGAGCGCTCCTTCCCGTCGTGGAAGGGTTGCAACGTTCCAGGAGTTGGCGGTTTGGCCATGCGCTCGTTCTGACAGGGGCGCGCCTGTGTGGACGCGCGGCCGGCAATGGGTTCGACGTTCTTCGCCCGCGGCTCGAGCGAACGCTTGGCCTGATCGGCGCTCTCGGGCCGATCCCTTCGGAAAGCCATACCCCCCTGCCCCGGGATTTGCCTCCCGCAAGCCACCAATCGCCCTCATCCGTAAAGACGGCCGTTGTTGGGCCTGTTGTTGCGGCGCCACCTTCCTCCCTGGCGCACTTCCCCATCGCGTCGTGTCCACGGGCGACGAGCCAGACCGCGCCGACGCCACAGGTTGCGCCGCAACGTCGATCCGGAATAACCGTAGCGGTAATCGCCTGGGAAGCTAGTCATAATTCGTTGGGGCGGGCGTACCTCCTCGCAGAGACCCTTGCCCGTCACTTTAACGTAATTCTTGTCGGGTTCGGCTTCGACAGATACGGGCACGACGTGTGGTCTCCTCTGCGGAACGCGCCGATCCCTACCATTCGCATCCCAGGCTCAGACTTCCCGGCATTTGCCGACACGCTTGCACAACTGGCGCCGCGCATCGAAGCAGACGCAATCATCGCATGTAAGCCACGCATTCCATCACTCCAACTCGGGCTCCTGATGAAGGCGTTCTTGAATCGCCCCCTGTTGATCGATATCGATGACTGGGAACTTTCATTCTTCAGGGAGCGGTCGCCTATCGCGCGGGAGTCCCTCGCAAGCTTGCGCAACGCATGTGATTTCACCTCTCCTTTCCAAGAGACCTGGACTCGGTTCGCTGAGTCACTGGTCCCCCTTGGCGACGCAATCCTGGTATCGAACGAGGCGCTCCAGCAACGGTTTGGCGGGCATTGGATTCCCCATGCACGGGACGAAAGGATATTCGATCCAGCCCACTATGATCGTGACGCAGTGCGGCGCAAATTTGGCTACGGGCCAGAGCACCGCGTCGTGCTGTTTCTAGGTACGCCGCGCCGGCATAAGGGGGTATTGGAGGTAGCCCGGGTGGTAAGCACTCTGGAGGACCCTAATCACCGCTTCTGCATCATCGGCGACTTTCCGGACCAGGCTCTAGAACTGGAACTGCGCGCAGTTGGCGGCGAGCGTTTGCAGATGGTCTCTGGTCAGCCCTTCAGTCAACTGGCAGAGAATGTTCTAGTGGGCGACGTAGTTTGCGTGTTGCAGGATCCGGAGCACGAAACGTCGAAGTTCCAGCTTCCCGCGAAGGTGGTTGATGCGCTGGCCATGGGAATCCCCGTTGTTGCCACCGACACCGTGCCCTTGCGCCCGCTCATCCGCGCCGGAGTCATTGACGCCGTCACGCGCGATGACTTGGCCACAGTGCTCGCGCGTACACTTGACACGCAGGATGCGCAGGCACGGCAGGCGCAACGCCGCTCGCTCTTCCTGCGTGACTACAGCTACGCGGCAATCGGCAACAAGTTGCAGTCGCTCATCGTGAAGCTGTTGCGGGACGGCGTCGAGCCGTTGGCTCCTGAACACCTTAGCTTCGTGCAACTCCAGAAGAGCGTGCTGGCGTCGCCAATGGACCTTACCCCCCG
This sequence comes from Thiohalocapsa sp., assembly GCF_022340605.1. Classification (GTDB taxonomy): domain Bacteria; phylum Pseudomonadota; class Gammaproteobacteria; order Chromatiales; family Chromatiaceae; genus Thiohalocapsa. The sequence goes on along the minus strand of NZ_JAJDNQ010000004.1, from coordinate 3,828 downwards.
AGCCAGTTCCGCCCAAGCCGACGGCGCGGTAGACGTCGTCATGTTCTGGAAGCAGAACGACTCCCATTTGTATGGCCGGCGCGTGGACATGTTAGCGAAGTACTTCGCGCGGAGCCCGCGCGTTCGACGGGTCTTGGTCATCGACCTACCGATCGAGCGACAACGCCTCGCCGCAATGCAAGGTGGAACGGATGTCACTCATGATCGACGCGTTTTCGTCGAGAGTTGGCGGAAGAACTGGAGGCTTGTGCAGGCTGACAACATATCGTATCACCTGTTCGTATACAGTGATGCGCAGGCGGACCCGGAAGCACTTTGGAAGTGGCCTGCACAAAGCGATTATTTCAAGTTTCTGCATCGACTGTTCGCCGAATATAACATCAACCCTGATCGGGCAGCCTTTTTTGTCTACCCAAAGAATGAATATATCTTAACGCTCGCCAGGCGATTTCGACCCAAGACGCTTATCGCCGATATCGTCGACGATCATCGCACATGGCCTGGACTGAACCAGGAGCAGGTCACAGCATTGACAAGGCATTACCGAGATGTCGTTAAGAGTGCCGATTTGGTTGTGGCAAACTGTAACAGCATGAAGGAAGCGATGGAGGCGTTCGACGTTGATGTTCACATCGTCACGAATGCCTGCGAGACAGAACCACCGCCTAAGTTAATCGATTCTCGGGAGTGCCGGTGGTTGCGTGGCTTGAACGGGCCGAAACTCGGGTACGTTGGGAATCTGGAGGCAAAGATCGACATCCAGCTACTGGATTTCTTAGCGAGCCAACGGCGGGACTGGCATGTCGTTCTGATCGGATCGACGCACGCCAGACCGGAGGTATTGACACTCGACCGGCATCCAAACGTTCATTTCCTCGGGGTCATCCCTTATCCGGAGGTCCGGGGTTGGATTGCGGAGTTCGATGTGGCGCTGATCCCCCATCTCGACACGCCGCAGACGCGCGCCATGAATCCACTGAAGCTGTACGTGTACGCAGCATTGGGCGTGCCCATCGTCGCAAAGAGTATCTCCAATATCTCTGATCTGGAAGAGTGTGTATCAATTGCGGATACGAACGAGGCGTTCGTAACGCTTGTGGATGAGGCGCTGAAGAGGCGGCGGCAACGCGGAGTGTTGGCGCAGACGGATTCGCTGGAGGCGAATTGCTGGACGTCTCGCATACGGGAGTTGTTTGAGCTGATTGACCGGTACGAAGCCAGTGCAAGCGAGGGCGATTGGCCCGATGCCTCAGCGATCGGTGCCTCCGTCTAGCAGGGCATCACAGCAGCTTCGTTGAGCCGACGCCGACCAGCAAAACGGCCAAGAGATTCCGCTTGTCTTCGGCCGCGCCGGGTTGTAGGTGCCGGCTGAGAAATCAGGGTAATCGCCTCCCAAAGTAGTCAATGTGACCTTCCGAGGAGATAGGAGGCGAATCTTGAGAACAGAAAGATCCTGCCAGTCAATCGACAAAACGATAGCGATAGCCTTGCTGATGCTGTTCTTGGGCGTAAGTCTCTCGTCCGCCCAAACTTCAAACGAGACGGGGGAAACGAGCGCCTCACCACGGCCAGTGCTAAAAAGGCTGGGGCGCTGGGGGCAGGGTCCGGTCTACGCAAGTGCGGTATCCAACGGTCATGTGTATTTCGGATCCGGCGGGGCCGTTCGCGTCCTCGCGATCCCCGACGATTCCCTGACATGGAAAGAAGGGGCATCGATCAACACCACTGGTGTCGTACGAGACCTGGATGTTCAGGGAAACCACCTCTATGCGGCGGACGATAGCGGCGCGCTGATCATCATCGACGTCTCAGATGCCGAGGCCCCCAAGGAAGTCGGGCATGTCAAGTTCCAGGATTACGTCCGGGCGGTGTTTGTCCAAGGGGACTATGCGTTCGTGGCGGCCGGCTGGGAGGGTCTGCTTATCGTCGATGTATCAGATCCCAGGCAACCGCGCGTGGTGCAGGAGCACAAGACGGGCAACATCGCAGTAGACGTGCATGTGACAGAATCCACCGCTGTCGTGGCGAACAGCTACAAGGGCCTCAAATTAATCGACGTGTCGGATCCGCTGCATCCACAGGACATTGGAGGATACGACATACCAGGCATTGTGCAGGGCGTCTACGCCACGAATGGACACGCCTACGTGGTGGGTCTCGAAAATAGCGAAGACGATGACGCGGGTCTCACTATCCTGGATATCTCCGATCCCGGCACGCCCGTGCAGACGGGATTTCACAAGATGGAGTACGGCGCCGAGCGCATCTGGGTCGAAGGCTCGTATGCCTATCTGGCCGGCGTTGCCAACGATGCGGGGCTCATCGTCATCGATGTCTCAGACCCGGCAGCACCGCGATGGCTAGGGCGCTACCATAATCCAACCTGCTCCGAGTCGATTACCGTTTCGGGCTCGTACGCCTATCTTGCCCATGGAGACCGGGGTCTGGAGATCATCGATATCTCCGATCCCGCCAAGTTGCCGATCGTCAACCATCATGACGCGGCCGGAAAGGTTCGCGGCCTCCACGTCGTCGGCTCCTATGCCTATTTGGCAAATGGCTATACGGGGCTGCGCATCCTCGACGTGTCCGATCCCGGCGCGGCAAGAGAGATCGGACATCTGCCAACCTATCGCGCTCTGGGTGTGCGCGTGTCGGGCCCGCTCGCCTTCGTGGCCAACGACGTCGATGGGCTCCGCATCGTCGACGTCTCCGATCCCGCCTCGCCGAAAGAGGTGGGGCACCTCGACACCCCTGGCGACGCCACCAGGGTAGCGGTGTCGGATCGCCGCGTGTACCTGGCCGACGGACCGTCGGGTCTTCGCGTGGTCGATGTATCCGATCCAACTGCGCCCCGTGAAATCGCCGCCCAGGATACGCCTGGCTACACCTACGACGTGCACGTATCCGAGCCGCTCGTTTTCGTTGCAGAAGGGGATTCCGGGCTGCGCATCATCGATGTGTCGGACCCATTGGCGCCCAGGGAAATCGGACACTACGTACCAGACGAGGGAGACGTCAGGGGTGTCGATGTCGTTGGAAGTTATGCCTATCTGGCGGCGGGAAGGCTTGGGCTTGTGATCCTTGATGTGTCCGATCCTCGGACCCCACGGAAGGTTGGACAATTCGATGCACTACACACAGCTCGGACTGTTCAGGTTTCTGGTTCTTTCGCCTACATCGGGGATCTCAAAACGCTGCGAGTGGTCGACGTCTCCAATCCTTCGGTGCCCCGAGAAGTCGCGTCCTACACGACACCGAGCTATGCGGAAGAGGTTTGGGTTAAGGATGCGACCGCGTTTGTCGCCAACTTTGATGCGGGTCTGATGATTTTTGGCCTTGAACTGCAACGGGATTAGTCACGCCGCTCGGCCTTGATCATCGGTTCGGCCAGGCACGTGAGCCCAGCAGAGTGGTCCGCACAGCGGACCCTACGGCGACAGCGGTTCTCGTAGGGTCCGCTGTGCGGACCATAGCGCGGTGGCCGGAAAGATGATCGAGGCCCACCGCGGCGAGCATCATCCCGGCCAAGCGTCCGGTTCTGGCTCCCACGCTCAAGCTGCACTGCCATTGACTTTAGCCATCTCGTGTTCAGTAGCAGTGCTTCCGCCGGCGACGGTGGTAGTCGAGCAGGCCGCGGTCGGAGGTGTTCTTGCGTGGGGGGGTTACGCCCCTCGCGGTACGTGGTGGGGTTGGTCAGGAACAAGGCGGTCAGGCGCTTGCGGATCGTCTCGGCATCCTCGTCGCCGAAGAGGATGTCGAAGGCGTTGTGCTTGATGGCATTGAAGGAAACGGCACGGTTGACCCGCTGGGGATGGCGGGTGGGCT
>NZ_JAJDNQ010000145.1 GCF_022340605.1 Thiohalocapsa sp. | reverse complement strand
TCCGGCGTTGCCTTGGCCAAGTCGTCGAAGTAGGCCGCCGCGCGCTCGTGTTGATCGGCCCGCAGTGCGGCACGGCCCAGCACCTCCAGCGCCGCCGTGCGCTCCGTGTCGCTGCGGGTGAGGGGCTCCGCCAGCGCCGCAGCCCGCGCGTGATCGCCGGACAGCAGCGCGGCACGCGCGGCCACCAGTCGCGCCGAGGCGAGGTCGGGCACGAGTTCCAGCGCGGCGCCGGCCAGCACCGCCGCGGTGATGGCGTCGCCGGCATCGGCAAATTCCGCCGCCCGCCCCGTCAGCACGGCGGCAGCGCGCTCGCGGCGCAGCGGGCTCACCACGCCTGCCTCGAGCGAGGTCACCGCCGCGTGGACGAGCTTCGGGTCGCCGAGCTCCGCGCCCACGTCCAGTTCCATCCACCGGTAGAGGTCACGGCCGGCGAAGAAGTCTGCCGCCCAGCCGAGATAGTCGCGGGTGGCGCTCGTGTCGCCGGCGAGATAGGACTCGATGGCTTGCAGGTAATGACGCGCCGCGAGATCCGACGCGGCGGTACCGACGAGGGAGAGCCGCGACGCCCGCACGGCGGCGGCATCCTGTTGCGCGGCGTACAGCTCCGCCAGGGGCACGATGACATCCGGCAGTGGGCCATAGCGGTCCTGCAACGCCCGATAGTCGGCGACGGCGTCGTCGTCGCGGCCAAGCTGGCGGTACAGCGCCGCCCGGGCGCTCAGCACCTGGAAACCGGCTTCGTCCGGCAGCGCTGCAAGCTGCGCCAGGGCCGCATCCCGGTCGCCGGCGCGCAATGCGAGCTGCGCCAGCCCGAGACCGGCGGCCGCCGCGGTTTCGGTGTCGTTCAGCAGCACTCCATACAGGGTGCGTGCGTGCTCATCGTCCGCGCCCAGGAACGCGAGGTCGGCCTGCAGCAAGCGCACCGCCGGCAGCTCAGGCGACTCCTGCGCTGCCGCCGCGGCGTGCGTGCGGGCCTCATCGAGATCACCGCGCACCAGCGCGGCGCGTGCCAACAACACGCGCTCGCGGCCCGTGGGCTCGCGGCCGTCGGCGGTGAGTGCCACGACCGCGGCCTCGGGATCGCCGATGGCCAGCAGCGCGCGTGCCTGTTCGAAACGGGCATCCGGGTGCAGGGGGTCGAGCTTGGCGAGCCTACCCCACTGTGCGGCCGCATCCGCCCAGCGGCGCTCGGCGGTGGCCAATGCCGCCAGGTCGGCGACAGCGGCATCGTCATCCGGATCGCGGGCGAGGTGGGCCTCGAGCACTGCGCGTTGCTCGGCGGCGTCGTCCCCGCCGCGGCCGCCCTCCACGCGGACGGCAGAGCCCGCGATCTGATCGCGGGCGACAATGATGACCAACGCCAGCAGACAGACGATGGTAACCGCCGCCACGATGGCGGCGATCACCTTGGTACGGCGATGCGGATCAGGCGGGGCTGGCAGCGAGATCATGAGAGGCGTTGAAGAACGCACGTCCAGCGCGCGCACCGGCCTTGCGGCGGCGGGCGTAGACGCCGAACAGGGAGGCACAGATCAGCGCGGTGGCCATCGGACCCGCCTCGGGCGCACCGGTGGGCAGGGAACTGATGTCCAGTGCCGAGAAGGACGAGGCACTGATGCTGAAGACGATGTCGTTGTAGTCCTGGTCGCCGAGGTTGTACATGTCCTCGATGCCGAGCACGACACGCTCGCTCGCCTCGTCGGCGATCATCGCGACGTGCCGGAAGTCGTCCGGGTTCAGATGGTCCAGCGTGTAGTAGGTGTAGCCGTTGGGATCGACGAACCCATTGCCCTTGAGCCAGAAGCCGATGTTCGTGCCGGCATCGAACACCCCGAGATCCACGGTGTCGCCGGCCTCCAGCCCGCCAAACTTCAGGTTGTCCGCAGCACCACCGCCAACCTTTGCGGTCTCCTCGCTGGCGTTGGCGAAGATGGTCTGGGTGTCGAGGATGTTGTACTCATCGTCGAACAAGAAGTAGCCAAAGCTGTTCTCGTACCCTGCGCCCTCATCCAAAAAGGTGATGGACACCTGCGTCTGCTCCAGCAGGTGCAGGTTCGGGTCCACGGCGCTGTTGACGAAGGCCGGGTTCACGACCTGGTACTCCGGCAGCAGGCCGGCGACCTTGTTCAGATACTCCGTGTCGACGTCCAACGAGTAGACGTCGGCGGAGAGGTCGCTCACCGCGGCTGCCTGCGACGTGGCAAACAGCAGCGCCAGCGCCGAGCTTAGAGCGCACAAGCGGACGAGCGAGCCGGCTGCGGTGTTCAATCGGCCAAACGCCTTTTTCATCTTGGGTTATCCTCCCAGCACGTAACAATATAATTCAGGGGTAGTAACAAGGGATAGCACCATAGGCTCCATCTGGGGTGGATAAAGCACATTCCGGACCAGGGATGGCTGATCAAGGCCCCGAAGTTGGCCCGGCAATCGCTTCGAGAAGGCGTGCTCTTGGCTTGACGAGCGCAGGAAGCTGCCCGAGGCCGCGTGTCCCGGGCGGTGCGAACCGAGCCCAATGCGCTCGGCGGCGCGGCGGGCACCATTGCAGATCGCAAAATTGGCGGGTCCAGGTTGCGAAATGCAATGCACGAACTGGGGTGCAGTGGTGCAGTCGGGTCTCGGCCGCCCACGGCGGGCAACGAGCCAACCCGTCATCCTCCAGACGCCGCCCTGTCGATCGGCCGCCGCAGCAGAGGTTCAACCGCAGCCATGATGATTACGCAAGCGCAGGTTGGTAGCTCAGTTCCGGCGGCCGGGACGGCATCGACGCAGCAGGATCACGCTCCGGGCGCGCGCAAGGTGCTTGTCATCGACGACGCGCCCGACGTCCGTGCCTATGTGCGGGCACTGCTGCGCAAGTGGGGTTTCGAGGCGGTGCTCGCGAGCAACGGCGCGGAGGGCCTCGAGCGCCTGCGCGAGGGCGACATCCGGCTCGTCATCTGCGATTGGATGATGGACGGCATGAGCGGCCCGGAGGTCTGCGCCGCAATCCGCCGCACGGACTTCGCCCATTACGTGTACGTGATGCTGCTGACCGGGCGCACGGAAGACACCGACCTCGTCTACGGGCTCGACGCCGGCGCCGACGACTTCGTCGGCAAGCCCTTCGACGTACAGGTGTTGCGGGCCCGACTGCAGGTGGGCGTGCGCATTCTCGGGCTCGAAGAGCGACTCGCCGAGCAAAATCGCAGGCTGAAACAGAGCCACGACGCACTCGACGGCGCGTACCGGCAAATCCAGAACGACCTCGCGGCCGCCGCGCGCATCCAGCGCGAGTCACTGCCGGTGTCGGATGAGAACATCGCGCCGTTGCGCGCCGGCTGGCTATTCCTGCCCGCCGCCAAGATCTCCGGCGACAGTTTCCAGTTCTTCCCGATCTCCGCCGACGAGATCGGCTTCTATCACTTGGACGTCGCAGGCCACGGCATCCCGGCGGCGCTGTTGTCCACCAGTCTCAGCCGCTCGCTGGTACCGCACACCGGCATCGTCCAGCACACCAAGGGCGGCGGCGAGTATCTCAACCCCGCGGGATTCCTGCACACCCTGAACGAGGAGTTGTGCAGCCCCGACGGCGAGGTCTCCAGCTACGCCACCGTTGTCTATGGTGTGCTCAACCCGCTGACCGGCGAGGGCCGGCTCGCATTGGCCGGCCATCCGCAGCCGCTGCTGTTGCGCACGGACGGCAGCTTCGAATTTCTGCCGAAGGGCGGCCTGCCCGTGGGCATGTTCGACACCGCCGACTACACCGCCCAGCGCTTCCGGCTGGCGCCCGGTGAGCGGATCATCACCTACAGCGACGGCATTACCGACTGCTTCGACGCGCAAGGGCGCGCCTTCGACATCGAGCACCTGTGCGAACTGCTGCGCGAGAACCGGGCGTTGAGCAGCAAAGCCCTGGCCGCGCTGTTGCGCGACGCCGTGCTGGCGTGGCGCGGCGATGCCGAGTTGGAGGACGACGTATCGCTGTTGATCATCGAGCGGCCGGCCGCATGAGCGCGCGCGGACAAGCCCACCGGGTTCTCGGACGCACGCCGCGCACCGCCGCAGAGTCCTGCACCCGCGCCACTGGAGCGCGCCATGCAGCACCGGATCGACGACGCACCGGGACCTCTCGCCACTGAGCCGTAACCATGCAGCGCGCGGAAATCGATTTCACCAGCGACCCCGACAACACCGCCTGGCACGGCCTGATCGAGCAGCGCCTGATACCACTGGCACGTGGCGCAGGCTTCGACGAGCTGGTGCTTTTCGGGCTCCAGCTGGCCCTGGTGGAAGCGGTGAACAACATTATCGAGCACGCCTACGACATGGCACGGGGCCAGCCCATCGCCATCAGCGGCGAGTGCGCGGCCGACGCCCTGCGCTACCGATTGCGCGACCGCGGCCAACCCATGCCACTGCCATTGCCCCCCGGCGCACCGGCGGCCCCCGACGCCTCCGGCGGACGCGGCTGGCAGATCATCCGTGCCGGCTTTCCGGACGTGAGCTATACCCGCCGCGACGATATCAACCTGCTGACGCTGAGCCGCCCGGTGCCGGAGAAGCCCTGATGCAGCGCGCCGACCGGCGCCCCTCGACCAGCGCCGGCAACGACGTGACACCGCGCCGGACGCGCCCGGCGCCCAATGACCGCCCACAGAACGGGAGCACACCATGAGCCTCACCCACAGACAAGAAAACGGCATCGACGTCGTCTCACTGCCCGAGCGACTCGTCATGGCCAACGCCGGCGACGCACGCGCCGAGCTCAAGCAGATCATCCAGGCTGGCTCGGGGCGCGTCGTCGTCAACCTCGGCGACACGGAGTTCATGGACTCCAGCGGCCTCGCCGTGGTGGTCGCCGGCCTGCAGGCGGCCCGCAAGATGGACGGCGACCTGTACCTGGCGCAGATGAGCGACACCATCCGGGCGCTGTTCGAGCTGACCCGGCTGCATACAGTGTTCCAGATCTTCGACGACGAGACCGCCGCCGTGCGCGCCTTCGGCTGAGCCGGTCGCGCCCCGGGTGCCGGACGCGCAGCGTCAACCATGGAGCACGGCATGAGCACATCCGCCCGCAAGACCCTGTCCATGGTCTGCTTCATCGACGCCCTCGGCTGGGAGGTGCTGCGCGGGCGGCGCTTCCTGGAGGAGCGCCTGCCGCACCGACGCAAGCTCCGCTCCACCTTCGGCTTCTCGTCCGCCTGCGTGCCGTCCATCCTGTCTGGGCTCACGCCGCGCGAGCACGGGCATTGGTCGTTCTTCTACTACGACCCGGCGCACTCGCCGTTCAAGCCGCTCGCGCCCCTGGGCTGGCTGCCCGGCAGCATCGTCGACCGTGGTCGGGTGCGCAACCAGATCAGCAAGCTGGTGAAGCGCGCCTACGGCTACACCGGCTACTTCCAGCTCTACAACATGCCGTTCGAGCAGATCGGGCTGTTCGACTACTGCGAGAAGAAGGACCTGTTTCGGCCCGGCGGTCTGAACCGTGGCGAGAACATCTTCGATCTGCTGGAGCGCGCCGGCGTGCCGTATCACGTCTCCAACTGGCGCGAGCCCGAAGACGCCAACCTGGCCGCGGTGCGCGGCGACATCGCGCGCGGCGAGATCCGCTTCGCCTTTCTCTACATGGCGGCCATGGACGCCCTCCTCCACCAGGTCGGCAAGGAGAGCCCGCGGGTGGACGAAAAGCTCGCCTGGTACGAGCGCGCGCTCACGGCGCTGCTGGAGCACGCCGAGCGGCACTACGACGATGTGCGGCTCTTCGTCTGCTCCGACCACGGCATGGCCACGGTGCACACCCACATCGACCTCATGGCCCGCATCGAGGCATTGGGTCTCAGGTTCGACCGCGACTACGCGGCCACGTACGACTCCACCATGGGCCGCTTCTGGTTCAAGAACGCGCAGGCCCGCGAGCGCATCGTCGCAGCCCTGGAGCAGGAGCCCCAAGGGCGCATCCTGTCGCACGAAGAGCTGCTCACCCTCGGCTGCGACTTCGACGGCGACCAGTATGGGGAGCTCATCTTCCTCACCAACCCCGGCGTCATCATCGTGCCGAGTCACATGGGCCTGAAGCCCATCACCGGCATGCACGGCTACCACCCCGACGACCCCGACTCCGACGCCTGCCTGCTCAGCAACGTCCCGCCCCCCGGCGACCCCCGGGCCATCACCGACGTGTTCCACCTCATGAAGGCCGAAGCAGCCATCCGCTGACCCAGCGCCCCCTTCCCGGGAGCGCCGCCCGGGAGCGCCGGCGTCTCGCCGGCTCACCGGGAGCGCCGGCGTCTCGCCGGCCCACCGGGAGCGCCGGCGTCTCGCCGGCCCACCGGGAGCGCCGGCATCTTGCCGGCCCACCGGGACAGCGTACACTCCATGAGTAACCCCCACCCCAAGGACCTCACCCCCATGCCCCCAAAAGGCTGGCACTCCCGCGGCTACCTTCCCCACCTCGACGTGCCGGGGCTGCTGCAGTCCATCACCTTCCACCTGGAGGACTCGCTGCCGAAGGCGGTGATGAAGGAAATCCTCGCCGCCACCGAGCCCGGCGACCCGGAGCGGCTACGCTGCATCGAGCGCTGGCTGGATGCGGGCCACGGCGAATGCTGGCTGCGACGGCCAGAGATCGGCACCTTGGTGCAGGACGCGCTACTGCACTTCGACGGGGAGCGGTATCGGATGCTGGCCTGGGTGCTGATGCCGAATCACGTGCATTGCCTGATCGAGACGTCCGACGGCCATGCGCTGGGGGATGTGGTGCAGTCGTGGAAGTCGTTTACGGCGAAGCAGGCGAATCGGTTGCTTGGGCGCTTCGGGACGTTTTGGGAGCGGGACTATTTCGACCGGTATATCCGCGATGACCGGCATCTGGCCGCGGTGGTGCGGTACATCGAGCGAAATCCGGTGAAGGCAGGGTTAGTGGCTCGGGCCGAGGATTGGCCGTTTGGGAGTGCTCGGTTGCGGGGTCTGTCCCGGTAGGCGGGCAGGATGCCCGCCTTCCCAGTGGCCGGCAGGATGCCGGCGCTCCCGGTGGCCGGCAGGATGCCGGCGCTCCCGGTTGGGGCCGGCGCTCCCGGTTGGAGTCGGCGCTCCCGGTTGGAGTCGGCGCACGGTGAGGGGCTGGTGTTGGGATTTTCCGCTCACTGTCGGGGCATGGGCTTTGGCATACTCGTGGTTTACCTGAGCCTGCGGCCCAGGATGCGAGGCGCCGACGGTGCGTGGCTGCCGGGCCGTAACCCCGGCCGACCTCGCACTCAGCACATCGCACCTCGCACCTCGCACTCCGCACTCCGCACTCCGCACTCCGCACTCCGCACTCCGCACTCCGCACTCCGCACTCCGCACTGAAAGATAACCCCTAGCCCCCGCCGAACATGCGCTGGATCCTCAACATCGCCACCAGCTACCTTCGCTACCTCGTGATGATGGTGGTGGTGTTCTTCCTGACGCCCTTTATCGTCGGCAAGATCGGCATCGATCAGTTCGGGCTGTGGTCGCTGATCTTCTCCGTCGTGGCGCTGTTCGGGCTGATGGATCTCGGCTTCGCGACGGCGGCGAACAAGTACATGGGGGAGTTTCACGGCAGCGGCGACCATGCCGGGCGCAACCAGGTGCTGGCGACGCTGCTGGCGATCTACGTGGGGCTGGGGCTTGTGTGCATCGCCGTGGTGGCGGTGGTGTCGGCGCGGGCCGGGGTGTGGTTCGACCTCGACCCGGAGATGCGGCGCTGGTTCCAGCTGGCGCTGTGGCTGCTGGGCGGGGTGGTGGCCACCAACCTGCCCATGAACCTGTTCCGGGCGGTGCTGAACGGCATCGGGCGCATGTCGCTGGTGAACGGCATCGACCTGGTGATGCAGCTCTTGAACGCCGGCCTCGTCGTGACCCTGCTGAACCTGGGTTACGGCATCCGCGGGCTGATCTTTGCCACGACCCTGACCATGCTGCTGGGGCCGATCATCGCGATGTTGCTGGCGTTCCGGCTGACGCCCGCACTGTCGGTGTCGCCGCGGCTCGCCTCCACCGAGCGGGTGCGCGAGCTGCTCGGCTTCTCGTTCTATTTCTTCATCGCCAACATCGCGGTGCTGATCATCCTGCGCATCGATCCGGTGGTCATCAAGGCGTTCCTGCCGCTGTCCGCGGTGGGCGTCTATGCCATCGGCGCCAAGGTGGCCGAGTACACCTATTACCTGAACAAGCAGTTCTCCAACGCCCTGATGCCGCTGGTGGCCCAGTCCCGCGGTGGCGGCGACGACGCCACCATTGACCGGGTGCTGCTGGACGGCACGCGCTTCGGCCTGTCCATCGCCCTGCCCTTCGTGGCGCTGCTGTTCTTCTATGCCGAGGACATCATCCTGCTCTGGATGGGGCCGGACTTCGCCGGCGCCGTGCCGGTGCTGCGGCTGCTGCTGGGCGCCATCCTGTCCACGGCGGTGCAGTTGAACGCCGCCAACGTGCTGGCGATGAACGGGCAGCATCGCTTTATCGCCTTCGCGATGGGGGGGTCGGCAGCGCTGAACCTGGTGCTGTCAATCATCCTGATCCAGATCTGGGGGCTCAACGGCGTGGCGCTCGCGACGCTGCTGGCGGCCTTCAGCGTGGAACTGATGGTGATCGTGCCGCGCGCCTGCCGCGCGCGCGGCATCACGCCCTGGCACTTCTTCCGCCATGCGCTCTGGCCGACACTGCCGCCGCTGCTGCCGGCGCTGGCCGTGGCCTGGGGGCTCGGGCAATTGCATGCCAGCGGCGCGGGCTTCCTGTGGATCATCCTGGAGGGCGGCACGGCGGCACTGGTCTACTTCGCGGCCTTTTATGCGCTGGCGCTGACCCCCGCGGAGCGCGCCTTCATCGCCGCGAAGCTGAGTCACGAGGCCGGGCAGCCGTGAAGGTCATCCAGGTTCCAAGGCGTTTCGTCGCGGACGAATGGGGCGGCACCGAGACCACCATCCTCGAGACCAGCCGCGCCCTGCGCGCTGCCGGACACCAGGTGAGCATCTTCACGAGCCTGGCCCTGTCGGAGAACCGCCGCGAGACCCTCCGCGGGGTGCCGGTGCGCCGCTTTGCGTATAGCTACCCGTTCTGGGGGCTCACCGACGCCAACCGCCGCGACATGGACAAGAAGGGCGGCAACCTGTTGTCGCTGTCTTTGTTCTGGGCGCTGTTGCGCGAGCCCGGCGTGAGCTTGCTGCACGCCCACAGCGGCAAGCGGCTGGGTGCGGCGGTGCGCACGGCGGCCAGGCTGCGCGGCATCCCATACGTGATCACGCTGCACGGCGGCCACTTCGTCGTGCCCGCGGGCGAGATGAGCCAGATGCTGGCACCCATCCAACGCACCGTGGAATGGGGCCGGCTGTTCGGCATGGCCATGGGCTCACGGCGGGTGCTGGAGGATGCCGATGCGGTGCTCTGCGTCGGCGGCGAC
>NZ_JAJDNQ010000140.1 GCF_022340605.1 Thiohalocapsa sp. | reverse complement strand
GCGGACATGTGCCAGGTCGAGGGTGCCTGGAAGGTGCTCCGGTTGCCGGAGTAGCGCGGATCAGTCTTGCAGCAAACCCGACGGCGGCCGCAACGCCGGTCCCGGCGAAGACCCGACGGTGGCCCGCTCCAGCAGTGCCCGCGGCCGCCGCAGCAGGCGCCGGTACCAGCGCAAGTCCAAGCCGCGCACAAGCAGGCAGTCGCCGTCGCAGGTGTCGATGCGCAACGCGCGCACCTCGCCGCGCCGCAGCGCCATCGGCAGCGACGCAACCCACCGCTCAAGCCGGGCGGCGGCGCCGGCCCAGGCGTCCTGGTCGCGGTCCCGCAGGGCCTCATCCAGGCCGCCCCAAAGCACCAGCACGCGCCCAGGCTTACCCCCGACCCGGGTCACCCCGAGCTCGGCGGCGGCGTCGGCGCCGGGCCGGGCGCGGTGCTCGATGCCGGCGGCCGCGGCGAGCCCGCGCAGCAGCGGCGCCGAGCCCAACGCGAGCGCGGGCGGCGTCGCCGGAACCTGCCAGATGCCGCCACCCCAGCACCACAATCCGTTCACGGCCGGGCGGCCGGCGGCCTCGCGCGCGCGGTTCATGGGGCTCTGGAACAGCAGCATCTGCGCCTCGCTCATGAGCGCTGCCCAGCGGGAGGCATCGGGGCCGGTGGGCAGAGCGCCGTCGATGTGCCGACCGTCCACCCGCGCCAGCGATGTCGTGTCCAGGCGCGGCGGCGTGGCGCACTCGACGTACCAGCGGTCCGCCACCGGCGCGTGGAAGCGCAGGCCGTCACCGACGAAGTGGCCGTTCAGCGCCGCCACCAGCGCATCCGCCTCGGCGCGGCTGATACCGAGATGCGAGGCGTCGAAGAGCCGCAGCAGGTCGCGGTCCGGGCGCAGGTGCACCGGATCGGCATGCAGCCACCAACCGCTTCGATCCCAGTCCGGATCATCGGCGGCCAGCGCATAGGGCGCGCTCGCCGCGGCGCCGAAACGGGCCAGCAGCACCGACGCCGTGTCGTCTCCCGCCGGCTCGGCCACCACCGCGCGGTCCAGCAACAGGTCCAGCGTGGGCGTGCGCAGCGCCCGCACCGGCACCGGCACCGGCACCGGCATAGGACCGAGGAGGCCGGGGACGAGAAGATCAAGCGTTTCGGGCATGATTAACGTGCAACGCGGCGAAAGGCGGATCGCGACCGACCACGCGGGCGTTCGAGTGCGCAGTACTCAGTGCGCAGTGCCGGGCGGCGACAAGACGCCGACCTAACCGCACTTCGCACTCCGCACTTCCCCCTTTCACAACTCCCGCGTCGCCGAAAACCGAATATCCGGCCACCGCTCCTCCGTGAGCTGAAGATTCACCCGCGTCGGCGCCAGGTAGACGAGCTGCTCGTCGCCATCCACGGCCAGGTTCTCGTACGCCTTGGTCCTAAATTGCTCCAGCAGCTTCGGGTCGCTGCAATTGACCCAGCGCGCGGTCTGCACCGAGACCGGCTCGACGACGGCCTCGACGCCGTACTCGTCCTTGAGCCGGTAGGCGGCCACGTCGAACTGGAGCATGCCGACGGCGCCCAGGATCAGATCATTGTTCTTGAGCGGGCGGAATACCTGGGTCGCACCTTCCTCGCAGAGCTGCAGCACCCCCTTCTGCAGCGCCTTGGTCTTGAGCGGGTCCTTCAGCACGACGCGGCGGAACAGCTCCGGGGCGAAGTACGGGATGCCGCCGTACTTGAGCTCCTCGCCCTCGGTGAAGGTGTCGCCAATCTGGATGGTGCCGTGGTTGTGCAGGCCAATGATATCGCCCGGCCAGGCCTCGTCCACGCGCTTGCGCTCGTCCGCCTGGAAGGTGATGGCATTGGCCACCTGCACCGTCTTGCCAATGCGCGCGTGGCGCATCTTCATGCCCTGCGTGTAGCTCCCGGAGCACACGCGTAGGAAGGCCACGCGGTCACGGTGGGCCGGGTCCATGTTCGCCTGGATCTTGAACACGAAGCCCGAGAACTTGTCCTCGTCGGGGGCGACGGTGCGGCTGCCGGCCTCGCGCGGGCGCGGCGGCGGCGCGTACTCGACGAAGGCGTCCAGCAGCTCCTTGACACCGAAGTTGTTGATGGCGGAGCCGAAGAATACCGGCGTCTGCTCGCCGCGGCGGTAGGCGTCCAGGTCCAGCGGGTGGCTCGCGCCCTGCACCAGCTCCAGCTCCTCGCGCAGCTCCGCGGCCTGGTCGCCGAGCAACTCGTCCATGCGCGGGTTGTTCAGCCCCTCAATGACCTCGCCGGTCTGGATCCTGCCGCCGTGGGTGGCGCTGAAAAGATGCGTGCAGTCGTGACGCAGGTCGTAGACGCCCTTGAAGCGCTTGCCCATGCCGATGGGCCAGGTGACCGGCGCGCACTGGATCTTCAGCACGTCCTCGATCTCGTCCAGGATCTCGATCGCCTCGCGCCCCTCGCGGTCCAGCTTGTTGACGAAGGTAAGGATGGGCGTGGTGCGCAGCCGGCACACCTCCATCAGCTTGATGGTCCGCTCCTCGACGCCCTTGGCGGCGTCGATGACCATCAGCGCCGAGTCCACGGCCGTCAGCGTGCGGTAGGTGTCCTCGGAGAAGTCCGCATGCCCGGGCGTGTCCAGCAGATTCACGATGGACTCACCGTACGGGAACTGCATGACCGACGAGGTCACGGAGATGCCGCGCTGCTTCTCCAGCTCCATCCAGTCCGAGGTCGCATGCCGCGCCGCCTTGCGGCCCTTGACCGTGCCAGCCATCTGGATAGCGCCGCCGAACAGCAGCAGCTTCTCGGTGAGCGTGGTCTTGCCCGCGTCCGGGTGGGAAATGATCGCGAAGGTGCGCCGTCGCGCGACCTGTTCGTGGAGGTGGGACATGGGTGTTGAACCAGGTGCTGGGCCTTGAGATAACCCGCCATGGTAGCGCCCCGAGGGCAAGCCAACCAGTGCCGGTTCTGCGCCGCATCCCGCGCGGTCATGCCCGTCCCTGCCCAACCACCTTCGAGGGAGTAGTGGACGGTCTTGGAAAGGTTGATGGCGTCCGCCCCGGCGCGCGCAGTGTCGCCCTGGAGGGCGACACTCCGGCCATCGCGACCCGCGGCCGGAGTGTCGGCCTCCAGGTCGACACGCATCATCACTGCGGGCGGCGTCGAGAGTGGTCTTGATACTTCCGGATGAGTGCACCGGGGGCGGTAGTGCTCGGATCTGGCCAGGCCGGCGGAACGGTCCGCGGAGCGGACTCGACGCCGGCCGCAAGCGCGAGCCGAAAGCGTTGGCGCCCCCGCGCTTGTCCACCGCCTCGGTCATCGGCGCCCGATTGCTCTTGAGCCGCTCGTTCATCACCCACGCCATCGCCGGGCCGCAAAATGGGCAAATGCGACCTATGCTTGCACTCTCGCGCGAAGCAGGGGCAACGCAGGCAAGGCCCCGCCTACACCAGCGGTGAATCCATGCCTCAGCATCAACAGCACCAACACGACCTCTCGGACGGCCAACCGGAGCCGCCAGATCGGCAGCGGTTATCCCGCCGAACGCTCCTGCAAGGTCTCCTGGCAGGTATTGCCGGCCTCGCGGGCGGCGCGCACCGGCTCGCGGGCGCCGCATCGGAACGCGCCACAACATCGAATCCCACCACCATCAAGGCTGCGGCCGTCCAGATGGCCCCCAAACTGGGCAATGCCGCAGCAAACCTCGCCCAAGCCGAGCGGCTCGCGCGTGAGGCGATCGCCGCCGGGGCAGACTGGATCGTGCTGCCGGAGATGTTCACGTCGGCCGCCGCCTTCCATCCGGACATGCTGACGGCCATCCACCCCATCGACGGCGCACCGGCGCGGCTGCTGCAAGACCTCGCGCGCCAACACCACCTGACCATTGGCGGGTCCTTCCTGGCCCGGGCTGGCGAAGACGTTTACAACGCCTTCCTCCTGGCCATGCCGGACGGCTCCGTGCGCCGCCACGACAAGGACTTCCCCACCTACTGGGAAACTTGCTACTACGTTGGCGGAGACGACGATGGGGTCTTAGAGACACCCATCGGGCCGGTGGGCGTCGCGCTTTGTTGGGAGATGGTCCGCGCCGGCACGGCGCAGCGTCTCGCCGGCAAGGTGCGGCTCCTGCTTGCCGGTTCCACGTGGTGGACCTTGTCAGACGAGGCGCCGGACGATCACCCGCTGCGCGCGCTGAACCGGCGCATGCTGCGGGAAACCCCGCCGCGGATGGCACGGCTGCTGGGGGTGCCCGTGATCCATGGCTCCCATGCGGGCCCCTTCGCCGGCTTCGATAGCCCGGAGCTGCCGGATGTGTCCTACGACTCCCGCTACCTCGGCGAGGCCATGATTGTCGCTGCCACGGGCGAGATCCTGGCACGTCGCCCGGCGGAAGACGGTCCGGGCATTGTCACGGCCGAGCTCCGCATCGCCCAGGCGCCGAGCCCGTTGGAACCGCTGCCGGACCGCTTCTGGCTACCGGAGGAGATGCCGCAGGAATGGCAGCACGCCTGGAAGCGCTGGTTCCCGCGCGGCGAGGACTACTACCGCACCGTGACGCTTCCCTACCTGGCGACGGGTGAAGTACCGGAGTACGTGCCTCCATACATGCGCTAGTGCAGCGTTTCTCCCAACTTCGCTTTCGTTGTCGTTGTCGTTGTCGTTGTCGTTGTCGTTGTCGTTGTCGTTGTCGAGTATCCGATTACGATTACGACCACGACCACGAGCATGAGGACGAGCACGAGCAGAGACTTCGACCCGGTTCCTCGGCTCCGGCCTCACCCGGGTTGACGCCTGCAAAATTGGCTGAAACGGGGTAATAGCACCTCGACGAGCATTGGCCCTTGAGGTTCCGAGACCCGTGCCCCCGGCGGCGCTGGCGGCCCGCGGCACTGCGTCATCGGCTAGGACGACACTCTGGTCCAGGCAGATCCAGGGACAAGGCCGTGAGGGCGAGGTCCGGGGACAGCGTCCGCAATAGGCATCGATTCCGGGGTCAGTCGACCAGCGCCCCTAGAGCAGCACATCCCCACGCAGTACGCGAAGAGCACGAAGCGTATCAGTAGTCGGCCGTGTGGGCCTTTTGCCGGGCGATCACCACCGCGTCGCGGATCGCCTCCCGCGGCGGGGTGGGCCACAGGCCGTCGTGGCGCAGGGTGTTGCTGCCAAAGCCGGGGCGGTCGTCGGCGGGCTCCAGGGAGCCGTCCTGCTTCACCAGGAACAAACCCTCGGTGCCGGCGGCGTCGCTACGCACGATGATGCGCGCCACCGCGGCCTCCTCGCCGTAATCCACCTGGTACAGGTAGGTGTGCCCTCGATACCGCTTGATGTACAAGCTCCCCTCCTCCCGTCGTTGTCATTATTCGGTCACTTTCTGCCCGCGGGAGACTACCCGAAAACCCAGATTCCGGCGACGCCCGCCCCCGTGCGCCGAGACGCGTTGTACAGGCCGGCGGATGGCCCTTTGGCGGCTTTCGGCATCCACTGGACGAAGGAGAAGACTTTGTTCGGCGCGAATAATGGATTTCGCCGCGCCCATCGATGGCTCACCTGTCGCGCCCGATGTGCAACCGGCGCCCGCAGCCGGCTCAGCGGCGAAACGGATGCGGTCGTCGGCGCGGTCAGTGGCCGCCGAGCGTGCTGCAGTTCACCCGCCCCATGACGGTGCCCGCATTGCCGCCGGCACTGCGCACCGCAGCGCATTGACTCGACTGCGCAAGAAGGCTCGACCGGGTAGCTGGCGGAGCACGGAGCATCAGAATATTCCAATATTTCAGAAACCCTTATGCGACTCGGCAGAAATCGCAACACGCTTGCGTCCAACCGCCAAAAGCCGCAGGATTGAGGCGCTGCGGGAATGCTGAGTATTGGCAAACCCGAATCACAATAACGCGGCAGACGGCATGCTCCCAACGCCCCAGCTGTCGAAGGCCGCCGCAGGAGCGTCCGCCCTCGACAGCGGCATGCCCCAAGCGGGTGCGCGCCGTCACCGGGAGCGATGCCCCGCGACAAGGCGCCCAACGAGGCCCCTGACGAGGGCCAAGCCGCACCTCACCACCAAGACCCCAGAGCAGTACCCAAGTACCCGAGCATGACCCCCGCAGACCTGACCCCCGTCCGCGAGCACATCGCCTCCCGCATCATCGGCCAACAGAAGTTCATCGACAGCATGCTCGTGTGCCTGCTGAGCGACGGGCACCTGCTGGTGGAGGGCATGCCGGGCCTGGCCAAGACCACCGCCGTGAAGGCACTGGCCGAGGCCATCGAGGGCGATTTCCACCGCATCCAGTTCACGCCCGACCTGCTGCCGTCGGACCTCATCGGCACCGACATCTACCGACACGAGCAGGGCGAGTTCGAGTTCCGCCCCGGCCCGCTGTTCCACAACGTGCTGCTGGCGGACGAGGTGAACCGCGCCCCCGCCAAGGTGCAGTCGGCGCTCCTGGAGGCCATGGCGGAGCACCAGATCACCGTCGGCCAGCGTACTTATCCGCTGCCCAAGCTGTTCATGGTGCTGGCGACGCAAAACCCCGTGGAGCAGGAGGGCACCTACCACCTGCCGGAGGCGCAGTTGGACCGCTTCCTGATGCAGGCGGTGGTGACCTACCCCACCCGCGAGGAGGAGCTCAAGATCCTGGAGCTGGACAGCGCACAGCAGAAGCACCCGGAGCCGCCACCGGCCAGGCCACTGAGTCAGGCGCAGTTGTTTGCAATGCGCCGCAACGTCGCCGAGCTGTACCTGGACCCGAAGCTGCACAGCTACATCGTCGACCTGGTGCAGGCGACCCGCAACCCGAAGCTCTACGACCCGGACCTCGCGCGCTGGTGCCGCTTCGGCGCATCGCCGCGCGCCAGTATCGCCCTAGCCCGCTGCGCCCGCGCCCGCGCCTGGCTCGACGGCGACGAGTTCGTCGCGCCGCACCACATACAGCTCGTCGCCCCGGAGATCCTGCGCCACCGCCTGCTACTCACCTTCGAGGCCGAGGCCGAGGGCATCACCACCGATGAGTTCGTCAATCGGTTGTTGAATTTGGTGGCGATTCCATGAACGGGGCTGTTCGCGTGCCATCGGCCCTCTTGGAAGCGTGCGAAGTGCGTCGTGCAAAGCAGAAGTGCCAGGTGCGCGGTGCGCAGTGCAGGGACGGCGCCAGTAGCAACCAGCGCAGCATGCCGCCGGCGGGTGTTGCCCCAGCAGGCAGGGCAAGCGCATCGCCGATGGGATCGGGCCACGCACTGCGCACTTCGCACCGCGCACACAACCGCCGCATTGCGACGTATCGATCCCCCGTCCCCAGGCCCTCGTCCCTGCCGAAAGCATGAGCCTCTACCCCCGCCTCGACGATCTCCTGGAGCTCCGCCACCAGGCGCATACCCTGGGCGTGCCGTCGCACCACCTGGTGAACTCCACCTTCGCCGGCCTGTACGCCTCGGTGTTCCGCGGCGCCGGCATCAACTTCGAGGAGGTGCGCGAGTACCGCGAGGGCGACGACATCCGGCACATGGACTGGAAAGTCACGGCCCGCTTCAACGAGCCGCACCTCAAGGTGTTCCGCGAGGAGCGCGAGCGCAGCGTCGTGCTCTGCATCGACCGCGGGCCACACATGGGCTTCGGCACCCGCGGCACGTTCAAGTCGGTGCAGGCGGCGCGCACCGCCGCGCTCATCGGCTGGGCCGCGAGCCGCCTCAACGACCGCGTCGGCGGCATGGCCTTCGGCGACCCGGAGGCCGGGCTGCAACATTTCCGCCCCGCCCGCGGCCGCCGTGCACTGTGGCAACTGCTGCGCACACTGACCCAGCCGGCGGCCGAACGCAGCACCTCCATCGACGCCCTGGCCGGCGCCTTGCGCCGCGCCACCCGCGGCCTGCCGACGGGCTCACTGGTGTTCGTCATCGCCGACCTGAACCGCGAGGTGCGTGACCTCGAAGGCGTGCTCGGCAACCTGGTCCAGCGCAACTCCGTGGTGCTGATACCGGTTGACGACCCGGCGGACTGGGAGATCCCGGCCATGGGCAACGTCACCTTCACCGCCACCGACGGCACCTTGGTGGAGATCGACACCGACGACAGCGCCGCCGGACGCGCCTACCGTGACGCCTGGCGGCGCCGTCGCGAAACGCTGAAGGCCATCGCCACCCGGCTCAATATCATTCTGATGCCCATCCGCACCGACCAGGAGATCCACCTCAGCCTCATTCACAGCCTGGAGCAACGAGCCAAGGCGCGGAGCGTCTGAGCGGAAGGGCAAGCACCGAGGGCCGAGGGCCGACGAGTTCTCAAGCTACACACTTGTACTTCTGCACTACTGCACTACTGCACTCCAAACACTCGAGACAACGAAACGCGTACCCCGTACTGACATCCCATGGACGCAACCCAACTCCGCGACATCCACGTGAACATGGGCCACCCCTGGTGGCCGCCCGCGCCGGGCTGGTGGCTGCTGCTGGGGGCGCTGGTGCTGCTGGGCCTGCTGCTCTGGCGCTACGACCCGCGCTGGCGGCTGTACGTGCCGCTGCCGGTGATCACGCTCGGCACCTGGCGCTGGGAGGCCGCGCAGGGGTTGCGCGCCATCCGCCGGCGACTGGAGCAGGAGCCCGTCAAGCAGGCAGCCGTGGACCTCTCGGAGCTGTTGCGACGCATCGCCATGGCCCGCCACGGCCGCGCCGCCTGCGCCGGGCTGAACGGCGCGGACTGGCTCGCCTGGCTGACGGCCAACGACCCACGGGGCTTCGATTGGAGCCGCGACGCCCAGATGCTGCTTACCGCGCCCTACGCCCAACCGGCGGCGCCCATCACCCAGCGGGAGGCCATCAGCCGGCTGCTGGACGCCGCCATGGAATGGGTCGCGGCACCGGACCCGAAGCCGCCCCGTCGCCCGGGCCGGCGCTGGCTGCCCGCCGCCGTCCCCAACCCCCTGCGCCGGCTGCGCCGCCGGCGCCTGGCGGCCGCCACGGTGAGCGACGCCGCATGATCGCCCCAACACAATCCAAACCAGCCCAATCCGCCCCGGCGCACGCCACCGCCGCGTAATTCAGATGATGCTGTTCGAGTTCCATTGGCCCTGGTTCGGCCTGCTGCTGCCGCTGCCGCTACTGTTGCCCCTGCTCTGGCGCGAGCGCCGTGCGCAGCCCAAGGAAGAGCAGCTCGAGGGCGAGCGCATCACCCTGCTCCACCCGCACCTCGACGAGCTCAAGGCCGCCTACCAGGCCCGGCGCCCGCGCCGCCAGCTCGCGGGCTGGCTGCACCGCGTCCTGCTCTACCTGCTCTGGGTGGGCTTGGTGCTGGCGCTGATGCGCCCGCAATGGCTGGTGCCGCACACCGAGATCTCGGCGCCCGGCTACGACCTGATGCTCGCAGTGGACGCCTCTCACTCCATGGACGCGCTGGACTTCACCGTCGAGGGCCGGCAGGTGAGCCGCATGCAGGTGGTCAAGGGCGTCATGAGCCGCTTCATCGACGAGCGCGCCGGCGACCGCATCGGGCTCATCATCTTCGGCAGCGGTGCCTATGTGCTGGCGCCGCTCACCATCGACCGCGCGGCCGTGCAGATGCTGCTGGACCGCGTCGTGCCCAGCATCGCCGGCGGCAGCACCGCGCTGGGCGACGCCGTGGCGCTGGGCGTCAAGAAGCTGCGCGACCGCCCGCCCGGCTCGCGGGTGATGATCCTGATTGCCGACGGCGACAACACCGCCGGCAACTTCCAGCCGCTGGAGGCCGCCACCCTGGCGCGCATGGCCGGCGTGCGCATCTACGTCATCGGTGTCGGCAGCAACCAGAAGCGCATCCCGATTTTGCACGAGGGCAAGATCGAGTACTGGGACGACCTCACCATGGACGAGGACACCCTGCAGCGCCTCGCCAACATCACCGGCGGCGCCTATTTCCGCGCCACCGACACTCGCGCGCTGGAAGAAATCAGCCGGCGTATCGCCGAGCTCGAAAAAACCGAGACCGAGACCCGCACCGCGTTCGTGCCGGAGCCGCTGTACCGCTGGCCCCTGGCCTTGTCGCTGCTGGCGCTGCTCGCGCTCGGGCTCTTCCCGGAGGGCCGCCGGCGCTTCATCGTCCGCCAGGCGAGTAGCTGAGCAACGCCCATCCGGCCAAGTCAGCCTGAGCCAAAGCAGCCGAGCACCGGCAGCCAGCCCCGCGCAGTTGATCACCACGGCAACCCCCAACCCAAGAGCATGACCGACAACGGCTTTCACTTCGCCCAGCCCGCCTGGTTCTGGGGCCTGCTGGTGCTGCCGCCGGTGGCCTGGTGGCTCTGGCGCAGCGCCGCCAAGGCCGCCAAAGCCCCCGTGCAGCGTTACGCGGACGCGCACCTGCTGCCGCACCTCTCCGGCACCCGGGCGCTCGCGACCTCCGAGCGCTGGGGGCGCTTCTTCGCCTGGTCGGCGCTGTGGCTCATTCTGCTCATAGCCATGGCCGGCCCGCGCTGGGGCTACACCGACGTGCGCCTGTTTCAGCCAGGCGACAACCTCCTCATTCTGCTCGACGTCTCACGCTCCATGGAGACATCGGACGTGGCCCCGACCCGCCTCGGCCGCGCCCGACAGGAGATCCAGGACCTGATCATGCAGAACCGGCGCCTGCGGCTCGGTCTCATCGCCTTCGCCTCGGTGCCACATGTCATCGCGCCGGTCACCGAGGACAGCCGCACCATCCTGCTGGCCCTGCCGGCGCTGGCGACAGACCTGGCGCGCCTACAGGGGAGCCGGCTGCAGGAGGCCCTGGACCGCGCCCAGGTCCTGTTGGAGTCGCTGCCGGAGGACAGTGCCCGCTCGCTGCTCCTGATCTCCGACGGCGACTTCGACGAGCCGGGCTTGGTCGATCACGTACGCAAGCTGCACCAGGCCGGCATTGCCATGCACGTGCTCGGCATCGGCACCCGCGAGGGTGGCGACGTGCCCGGACCGCGCGGCAGCCCACTGATCGGACCCGACGGCAATCCGGTGCGCTCCCGTCTGGACGAAGACCAGCTCAAGGCCCTCGCCGAGGCCGGCGGCGGCCTCTACCGCCGCGCGGACTATCGCGACAAGGACACCGGCGACATCCTGAAGGCCGCGGCCGTCAGCACCCTGCCGCCCAAGGCCAGCGACGACCGCACCCGCATCTGGCATGACCGCTACTACATCCCCGTGCTGCTGCTGGCGGCGCTGTTGCTGCCGCGCTTCAAGGGACGGGCCAAGACCGAGCCAAGCGGCCCGCGGCAGGAGGCAGCCCGATGAGCGCGCGCATCGCGGTCCTGCTGCTCGTGCTTGCCGGGCTCGGCGTTGGTCTCAGTCAGGCGGACATGTTCCGCAACGGCGAGCAGCAAGCGCTGGAAAAGTTCCGCGCCGGCGACTACACGGCCGCCGCCGAAGGCTTCAGCGACGCCTACCGCCGCGGCGTGGCCTTCTACCGCGCCGGGCAATACCGTGCCGCCGAGGTGGCCTTCGCTGATGCGGACCGCGGATCGGAGCGCCTCACCGCCCGCTACAACCTCGGTAACGCCCGCTTTCAGCAGGGCGACTACACCGGCGCCATCGAGGCCTACGAGCAGGTGCTGGCCGAGCAGCCGGACGACGACGACGCCCATTTCAATCTGACCCTCGCCCGCGCCCTGCTGGCGAAGCTGGAGCAGCAGTCCTTCGAGCAGGCAGCCGACCAGAAGAAGGAGCCGGAAGCCGAGCAGCAGAAGCAGCGCGCAGAGGACCAGCAGCAGCAGGACCAGCAGGACCAGCAGCAACAGCAGGCCGAGCAGCAAGCGCAACAGCAGAAGCGCGACCAGCAGCAAGACCAGCAACAGCAGTCTGAGCAGCAGCAATCCGAGCAGCAGCAGCAGCAGCAGTCCGACCAGCAGCAGCAGTCCGACCAGCAGCAGCAGTCCGACCAGCAGCAGCAGTCCGACCAGCAGCAGCAGTCCGACCAGCAGCAGCAATCCGACCAGCAGCAGCAATCCGACCAGCAGCAGCAATCCGAGCAGCAGCAGCAATCCGAGCAGCAGCAGGAATCCGATCAGCAACAGCAGTCCGACCAGCAGCAACAGTCCGACCAGCAGCAGTCCGACCAGCAGCAGCAGTCGCAGCAGGGCCAGCAGCAACAAGAAGACCAGCAGCAACAAGGCGGGGAGCAGCAAGAGCAGCAAGGCGGACAGCAGCAGCAAGGCGGGGAGCAGCAGGAGCAGCAGCAACAGGGCGAGCAGCAGGAGCAGCAGGAATCCGGCGGCGGCGAGCAGCAGGACGAGCGCGGCAGCAGCGGTCAGGAGTCCGACGAGAGCCGTGGCGACGAGGGCGACGAGGAAAAAGGCCAGAGCGGCGGCGAGCGCGAGTCGGGCCGCAAGGGCGACCGCGACCGCGAGGAGCAAGAGGCCGAAGGTGGCAAGAAGAAGGGCGAGGAAGACGCCGAGGGCGGCGACCGCGAGCGCCGCAAGGACGCAACCGGCGCCAAGGACCAGGACCAGAACAAGCGCGACGAGAGCCGCGGCGGCGAGCAGTCCAGCGAGGACGAGAGCCCCGGCGGCGAACTCCCTGGTGAAGAAGAGGGCCGCGCCAAGGCCGAAGATGAGGACAGCCTGACGCCTACCGGCGGCGGCGAAGAACACCCGGAGCAAGACATGGGTGGCGGCGAAAAGCCACCGGAGCGGAAGCAGGCGGAGCACCCCGGCGAGGAGGTCCAGCCGGAGAGCGATAAGCCCGGCACCGGCACCGACGAACAGGGCCCTGAACAGGGCCGGCGCAGCCACGGCGGCGAGCCCGATCAGAAACCGCCGGACATGAAGGACCTCGCCGGCGACCGCGAGGCCGTGCAACGCTTCGATCAGCTCGGCAGCCAACCCTGGGCGGGCGCCGGTTCGGACTCGGAGATGAGCACGGCGCCGGCCCTCGGCGGCGAGATGGTGCTCGGCCCCGGCATGGCCATCATGGAGCAACGCCTGCAACAGGTGGAGGGCGACCCATCCATGCTGATGCGCAACGAGTTCATGCTGGAGGACATGCGCGAGATGCGCGAGATCGGCGGACGGTTGCAGGAGAGTCGGCCATGGTAGAACCGCTGCGCGGCAGGACCGAGGGCCGAGGCCCGGGGGCCAAGGTCGTCGTTCGATGCGTTGGTATGCTGCTCGTGCTCGGCGCGGCGTTCGCGGCGGGCCAAGTCGCGCTTGCGCAGATGCCCTATGGGGGCCAGCCGCCCTACCAGACTTGGCAGTTCCGGCCCATGGCGCCGAGCAATGCGCGCGGCGTGGCGCCCCAACCTCCTACCCAGCAGCCCACCCAGCAGACGGGCCAACGCCCGGAGCAAGTGCCGGAGCAATGGCCCGAGCAGTGGCCGGCTCGGGGCAACGCGCCGGGCTGGGGCCAACCGGGCGGCTTCCCGGGTCCGCAGCAAGGGCTGCCGCGGGGCTACCCGCAGGGTGGTCAGGCACCCGGCTACCCGCAGGGCGCGCCCCAAATGCAGCCCCAAATGCAAGGCTATCCGCAGCGCGGACAGTTTCCGTTCCAGCAGCCGCCCCAACAATCGCGCTACGGCCAGCCCGGCCAGTACCAGCCCGGCCAGTACCAGCCCGGTGAATTCCCGCCGAGTCAGTACCAGCCCGGCCAATATCAGCCCGGTCAATACCAACCGGCCCAGCGCGCGCCCGGGGGCTACTATGCGCCGGGCGGCACCCAGCGCGGCGGCCTCGCCAGCGCAAGCCCCAGGCTCGAGGTACTGGTCAACGAGCGTCACCCCTACGTGCAGCAGAACGTGCTGGTGCGTCTGCGGGTGGTGAGCACCGGCAACCTGGCCACCGCCTCGCCGGAGCTCTCGGGCTACGAGGACGTGCTGTTCGATCAACTCGAGGGCCCCACCACCAGCACCCGCGGCAGTGGCAACAGCCAGGAGATCGTCAACGAGTACATCCTGACCATGACGCCGCTGCGCGACGGCCCGATGGAGATTGCACCGCTCAGGGTCAAGGGCACACTCGCCGGCGGCGTGCCCTTCGAGGCCGTCGCGCGCGAGCCCATCCAGCTCGACGTGCTCCCGCCCATGGCCACGGTGCGCCCGTGGCTGCCGCTGCGCAGCCTGCATATCGACGCCCAGCTCACCGACGTTGAGGGCATGACCCGCGGGCGCCCTGCGACCCTGACCGTGGAACTGGAGGCGGAGGGCGCCGCCGGCGACCAACTGCCATCGGTAGAGTCCATGCTCCGCTCCGAGGACTTTCGCGTCTACCGCGAGCAGACCATCGCCAACACACGGTTGGCCGACAACGGCCGCACGCTGGTGGGCAAGCGCATCGAGGTCTACACCCTGGTGCCCCACTCCGGCGGGCGCCTGCAGCTGCCGGAGATCCGGCTCAACTGGTGGAACGTGGAGACGGCGAGCCGCGAGGCATCGTCCGAGCCCATCCAGGTCTTCAAGGTCGCCGGCAAGTCCGGCCCCTTCGGCTTCGCCAACTCCACCCGCGCCCGCGCCGCCGCCGACTGGCAGAAGTACTGGCTGCCGGTGGCCGGACTCGCGCTCCTGCTGCTCGGCTACTGGGGCGGCGTCTGGTTGCGCGGCCGGGTGCCCGCCGGCGAGCGTGCGCCGCTATGGCCGCGTGTCCGGCATGTCGCGGGCGTCGGCGCGCGGCTCGCCGGCCGCGGGCTGGTGGTGGTCGGCCGGGCGCTGAACCCGATGCCGCTGTTGCGCGGGCTCGGAGACGCCCTCGGCAGCCTCGCCCCCAGGAGCACGCGTGTCTATCAATGTGCCAAGGCCGCCGACAGCGAGAACGAGCCGGCCGCGTGGTGCCTCGCCTTCCAGCGCAACGCCTGCCGCCGGCTCAATGCCGATGCCCGCGAGCCGCTGCCGCGCATGGCCGACCGCATCACGGCACTGCGCCCGGGCGCCAACCGCGAGCAGGTACAGGCGCTGATGCAGGCGCTGGACCGCGCCCTCTACAACCGCTCCGACATCGACTTCCCGCGCTGGAAGCGTGACTTTCGCCGCGCGCTCCGCCCCGGCACGGGCGCCATCGGCAGCCTCATCAGCGACCGCGTGCGGCGGGCGCGCCTGCCGGAACTGAACCCGCGCCCAGCCGGCTGAGCAGGAAACCCGCGCGAGCCATGGCCGTGGCTTGGTGAGCGGCGCTGACCCCGGGGCATCGGCACCGATCAGGGCTTCCGCCAGCTGCGTGCCCAGCATGCGCTGATTGGCCCCGAAGGCGCGGGCGCCGTCGCCCCCCCTGGGCTATGATCTGCCCCGAAATCGGCTCGCGGAGCGCCGTCACGCGGTTGCGCAGGCGGGTCTCGGCTTGATGGGACTCGTCATCCGGACATGCGCAGAGCAATCGCTCATCAACAGCTTGGCCGCGCAGTTGCTCTGTGTACGGCTGTCGTCGCCAACGCGTGCCCGGCGGGAGATCTCGTCATGCCGGTGGGCGCGGCGCCCATGGTGAATGGCGTGACGAAGCCGACCGCCAACGAGCCAGCCAAGCTCACCCAAGGCATCGCCCCCCTGATGGAGGAGTATCAGACCTACGTCATGGCCGCCGCGGCGGGCACCGGCGCGCCTCCCACCTTCAGGTCCACGCGGACCATCGCAGAAATCAACGATGGCTACGTCGTCATCGACGCGGTGGCCGCGGGCGACGTCGAGCGCTTGCGGATGGATCTCCAGGCGCTCGGCGCAACGATCACGGGCGTCGCCGGACGCATGATCTCGGCCAAGCTGCCGCTGGAGCGGATGGACGCATTGCAAGCGCTGGACTCACTGCGCTTCGCCCGCCCGGCGATGGCGGCCACCCACGCGGGGATTGCCACGAGCCAGGGCGATTCGGGGCAGCTGTCGGACGCGGCGCGCGCCACCTTCGACGTGGACGGCACGGGGGTCATGATCGGCGTCCTGTCTGACAGCTTCGACTGCTCGGGCAATGGCAGCTATGCCAGCGATCTGGACACGGGCGACCTACCGGCGGGCATCGAAGTGCTCGACGATACGTCCCCCTCCTGCACCGACGAGGGGCGCGCGATGCTGCAGTTGATCCACGACGTGGCCCCGGGCGCCAAGCTGGCCTTCCACACCTCCTTCAACGGCGAGGCCGGCTTCGCGCAGGGCATTCGCGACCTTCAGGCAGCGGGCGCGAACGTCATTGTCGATGACGCCAACTATCTGGCGGAGCCCTTCTTCCAGGACGGCGTCGTCGCCCAGGCGATAGACGAGGTCACCGCCAAGGGCGTCAGCTATTTCTCGTCCGCCGGCAACAGCGCGCGGCAATCCTACGCGGCGCCGTTCCGCCCCAGCACTCAGACGATCCTTGACGGCACCCTCGCGTTGCACGATTTCGATCCTGGACCGGGTGAGGTGGTCTGGCAGCAGATCGACTTCGCGCCCACCCCGGTCACCACGGTCATTCCATTCAGCCTGCAATGGAGTGACCCTTTCTTCACGGTGAGCGGGGAGCCGGGTGCCGCGAGCGACCTGGATCTGTGCGTGTCGAAGACCGCCGGCGAAGCCGGCATCACGAGCTGCACGGCGAGCGACAACCAGGGCGGTGACCCGGTCGAGGTGTTCGCCATCCGGGTGCCTGCCAGTACCACACCCACGACCCTGTACTTCGCCATCGGTCTGCGCAGTGGACCCGAGCCCACGCTGGTGAAGTACATCTGGTTCAAGAAGGGCGTCCAGAAACTGGCGTTCGCGACGAACAGCCCGACGATCTACGGCCATGCCAACGCCGCCGGCACCAATGCGGTGGGTGCGTCGGCGTACTACTTCACCCCCGAGCTCGGGCAAGACCCACCGCTGTTGAACGACTTCTCGTCGGCGGGCGGCACACCGATCCTGTTCGAGACGGACGGCGCGCCGACGTTCGAGGTCCGCAACAAGCCGGACTTCACCGCCCCGGATGATGACAATACGACCTTCTTCGGCACCGACATCGACATGCCGGAATTCGGCGAGCCGGACGGCTTCCCCAACTTCTCCGGCACGTCCGCGGCCGCATCGAACGCCGCCGCCGTCGCCGCGCTGATGCTGGAGTCCGACGCGTCGCTGACCCCGGTGGATATCACCGCCGCACTGCAAGCCACCGCCACCGACATCCTGAACCGGAGCAGCGGCGAGGACATCGGTGAAGGTCAGGACGAGGACAGCGGCGCGGGCCTGATCAACGCCATCGAGGCAGTCGGCGCCGCACGACCATCAGCCTCGGCGGCGCCCAACCCCGTCGGCTATGCGCCCGGCCTGGCAACACGGTGAAGGCACGTCGGCATTTCCCTAGACACCGGAGTCGCTGCGCAGCCCGACCCGCGCGGCTTCCCCTGGTGCCCAAGACGCCAGTTCCTCCGTCTGCGCCGGGCGTCCGCCCGAGTGCGGAGGCAGCGACAGGATGACCGGCGCGGGCTCCAGCGCCGGCGCCACGGCACCGATAACGGCTGCGGTGGCCCCGAGCCGTGCAAACGCGGCATCACGGCGCAGCAGCGACCCGAGCCCGAGCAGCCCACTGATGGCGAGCGCCAGCGCCGGCAGCGCCAGCGGGCTTTCCACCAGCACGAAGAGCAGCAGGGCATAACCCGCGGACAATTCCGGTAAGCCGGCCAGCAGCAATCGCCAGCGCCGCTCGCCGCGACCTCCGCCCACGCCCTTCGGCGTGCGCACGAAGGGGCTACGGATGCCGACCAGCGCCTCCAGCGACGCACGGGCGTTGGACAACAGCAGGCCGCTGGTCAGCAGCAGCGCCGCGGCGGCATCGCGCATCAGCACCTTGACGGGCGGCCGCTGCTCGCTGCCGCCCACGAAGCCGCCCGTGAACAGCATCCCCAGCGGCCCGAGCAGCCCGATACTGGTGGTGGCGAGCGCCATCACCGTCAGCGCGGTGCCGGGCACGAGCTTGCCGGCGATGAAGGGCAAGGCCGTCAGCAGACACAGCGTGCCCGCCAGAAAGCTCAGCGGCTGCGCCAGTTGCAGGCTGATGAGGATCTTCTGCCACAAGGGCAGCCGGCTCGCGCCAATCTGTGGTGCGAGCTTGCGCAGGCACTGCACGAAGCCCTTGGTCCAGCGGAACTGTTGCGCCCGCCAGGCGCGCGCCGAGACTGGCAACTCGCCGGGCACGCCCAAGTCTTCGAGATACGCGGAGCTCCAGCCGACGAGGCGTGCCCGCAGGCTCAGATCGAGATCCTCCGTCAGCGTGTCACCGGACCAGCCGCCGGCGCCCTCGATGGCCGCCCGGCGCCAAACGCCGCACGTGCCGTTGAAGGGCACGGGCAAGCCGAGCCTGTGGCGCACCGCCTGCTCGACGCGGAAATGGCCGTCCAGCAGCCGCGCCTGGGCGCGGGTCAGCATTGAGGCATCGCGGTTTGCATGCAGCCAGCGCGCTTGCACGTGGCCCAGATTCGAATCCGCCAAGAGCACACCGATGGTGCGGCGCAGGAAGTCGGGCGCCGGCATGAAATCGGCGTCGAATATCGCCACGAAGGGCGCGTCACAGACCTCCAGCCCCGCCGCCAGTGCACCCGCCTTGAACCCGCTGCGCAAGGTGCGGTGGTGCAGCGACACGCGCCAGCCCCGCAGCCGCAGCCCGGCAACCGCGCGCCGGCTCGCCGCCAGGGAGCCGTCGGTGCTGTCGTCCAGCACCTGGATCACCAGCCGCTCCCGGGGCCAGTCCAGCGCGGCGATGCTCGCCAGCGCGCGCTCCACCAGCTCGCCCTCGTTGTATAGCGGCAACTGCACCAGCACCGTCGGCAGGGCTTCCTCCGCGGGCAGGCGCATCGATCGCGGCCGCTCCGGCAAGAGCCAGCGCAAGGTCGTCAGTGTCAACAGGTGCAGCGACAGCAGCGCCAGCACCGCGAGCCCCAAGATCAGCAAAGACTCCAGCAGCGGCGCCAACAAAGCCATTGCGTACACCCTTTTTCCAACACGCAAAAATCAGCATTTGACGCCGGATGCGGCCGGCAAGCAAAGGGTTTCCCCTCGAACCGGCCGCCTGCTGGATGCACGGTGGTCGGCGCCGGCCAAATTGCGCCGGCAGGTGCGCCAACCGCGTCCTCGACGGCGCCCGGACGCCGGCACAGTGGCCAGCCCGGGCGCAGCGGCAAATGTGGGTGCAAAGCGTGCGCCTGCAAGCGCCGCTTACACGGATGAGCGCGCTGAGGCACCGGTCGAGACACCGGATTCCGGATAGCCCGTGGCGGGCGGTCGGTCGGCTTGGTGGGCCGGGTTGGGCTGGAGCGGGGGCGCCTCGGAGAGATGCGACCGGATCGAATGATCCGGTCCGACAAGAGGCAGGTCAGGTCAGCCGGGCTTGCGGAAATGCATCACGCCCCAGGCGAGATAGCCGTTGCGGCCGGCGTCCACCCAGTGCTGGAGGCCCTGGAGCATGCGGTCCATGTAGCCATCGGACACTTTGCCCGCCAGCGCCTCGCGCTCGGCCCGCAGCACCTCGGCGACGCGGCCGTAGTGGGTGACGAGCTGCCCGGTCAGGTCCACGACCTCGACCTCTTTCCAGCCCAGGCGCCGCGCCTGCGCGCGGTAGAAGGCAAAGGAGCCCAGGCTCTCGAGGTGGATGCGGTCGAGCACCGGCTGCAGCACGCCGTCGGGGCAGTCGTCGGCCTGCATCGGGTCGGTGAAGACGAGCTCCCCGCCGGGCTTCAGCAGCCGGTCCACCTCGTCCATGACCTTGTCCCGACGGCCCGAGTGCAGGATGGCGTCCTGCGACCAGGCGGCGTCGAAGGTGCCGTTCTCGGCGGGCACCTGCTCGAAGCTGCCTTCCACCACCTCGATCAGGTGATCGAGGCCGGCGTCGCGGTTCATCTGCCGGTCGCGGACGTTCTCCGCTTCGCTCAGGTTCAGCGCCAGGACGCGGCAGCCGAAGCGCTTGGCCAGCCAACGCGCGGCGCCGCCGTAGCCCGCGCCCAGATCGATGAGCCGCGCCCCGGGGGCGGCGAGCTTGTCCTTCACCCGCTCGGACATGAAGGCGACGGTGCGCTCGGAGGCGCCCGCGATGGCATCGTCGGCACCCTCGTACAGACCGATGTGGATGTCCTCGCCGCCCCAGACGTGGAAGTAGAAGTTATCCGCATCGTCGCTGTTGTAATAGTCCCGGGCGGTCTGCACGGCCTCGGAATAAGCTTGCTGCGGCTGGGTCATGTCAGGACACCTCCCGGTATTCTTTCTCGGCCACGTGGATGAAGAAGTCCGGCTCGGTCTCGCGGTAGGTCTCCTGGAAGTCGCCGTAGGTGTCCACGCGCTGGAAGCCCACCTCGCGCATCAGCCCCTGCACGTAGCCCTTGCGCAGGGGGAACATGTTCAGATGGAATGCCGAGCCATCGTTGAAGCTGTACTTGAACCGCGCCAGGCTGTCGTCGACGTACTCGGGCTCGGCGCGCACCTCGTCGCCGCAGTAGTAGTAGTTGTGCGTGGGCTGCACCTGGTGGTCCAGCAGCGCGTCATAATTGCGCTGGTCCAGGATCAGCACACCGTCGTGCTTGAGGGTGGCGTAGAACTCCGCCAGCGCCTTGCGGCGGTCGTTGTCCTCGTGCAGGTGGGTGAAGGAGTTGCCGAGGCAGATGACGGCGTCGTAGAGGTCGTGCACGCTCTTGTTGAGCCA
Source organism: Thiohalocapsa sp. (assembly GCF_022340605.1). Classification (GTDB taxonomy): domain Bacteria; phylum Pseudomonadota; class Gammaproteobacteria; order Chromatiales; family Chromatiaceae; genus Thiohalocapsa. Next base: position 34,284 of record NZ_JAJDNQ010000140.1, on the reverse strand, counting down.
ACGCCAGTCGGCATGAATGGTGCGCAGAATGTGGCCATGGCGGCGGGCGTTCTCGAACGCCTTGGCGAGCATCACCGGACTGCCGTCCGCGCTGGTGACCTCGAAGCCGGCCTTGAGCAACTGCACCGAGTGGTAGCCGGTGCCGGTGGCGACGTCGAGCACCTTTTTGGCGCCGCGCTCGCGCAGCTGCTCGATGAAGAACCGGCCCTCGGCGGCAGCGCGGCCCTCCCAGTCGATGAGCTCGTCCCATTTGTCCACGAAGGACTGGACGTATTCTTCCTGATACTTTTCGGACTCGCGCACCGCGAGTGGATCATCGCCGTAGTCCTGGTGCTGCGGCGTCTCGGTCTGAACGGTGGAATGCATGGGGCTCGTCCTCTGGCTGTCGTACTCTCTGCGCCGGGCGCGCCGGCGCCCGTACCGCGGCGCCGGATGCCGCGGCTGGCGCAGTGTGCGGGTCAGCGAAGCGCGTCGGTGGCCGCTGGGGCCTGCAATGCGGCGGGCCGTGACTCGGCCTGTCTTGGAACGATGGGCTCGGGACAACCGGGTGTGGTGCCCGTCACTACCGAAGTGCGTCACTGGACGCCGCACTGGACGCCGCACTGGATGCCACACTGGGCGTCATCGCGGCCTTCGCGTGGGTGTCGCCGGCAAGGTCAGGCGGGGTGGCGACCGTGCCGCCGGGTTGCTACGCGTCCGCATACTACTTAGAACTCGAATTAATGCAACCGGGCTTTACTACAATATAGGCGCAGGCGCATGCCAGGTAAGGATGCCATACCGCGAGAAAACAACATAGTTCAATGCCTTCACGGCCTTGAGGTAGCCCTCAGGAATATTTTGTGAACGAATCATTACAACAGTCCCCGGCCGACGGCCGCGGCCCCAACCCCTGCGCCCATCGCTGTGACGAGGTGCTGGTGGCCCTGCGCCGCGTGATCCGCGCGGTGGACCTGCACTCCCGCGCCCTGGTGCGCAGCCACGGCCTCACGGCGCCGCAGGCGCTGGTGTTGAAGGAGATCGTCGCCGCCGGCGAGTTGCCCGTCGGTGCAGTGGCGCAGCGCGTGAGCCTGAGCCACGCCACCATCACCGACATCCTGAACCGCCTGGAGCGCCGCGGGCTGGTGGCCCGCACCCGCAGCGACACCGACCGCCGCCGGGTACTGGTACGCGCCACGCCCGACGCCAAGCAAACCCTCAAGCGCGCACCGCCGCTGTTGCAGGAGTCCTTCGCCTCCCGCTTTGCCGGCCTCGCGGACTGGGAGCAGACCATGCTGCTCGCCTCCCTGCAGCGCATCGCCGCGCTGATGGATGCCGAGCGCATCGACGCCGCGCCGGTGCTCGCACCGGGCAGCGTCAGTGACGCGGCCGAGCCCGCCGGCACGGCGGCGCCGCAGAGCGCTGGCTCGGATATCGCACCGGCAACGGCAGATGAAAGCGAGATCTCCGATGCCGGCGCCTGAAGCGACCCACCGCAGACGCCCAGCAGCCGCTCGGCGCGGATCAGCCCTGCGCCTTGCGTTGCCACCGGCGCCGGTGGAACGCGGCGAGCCATCACCAGGTCGGCGCACACGCGCCGCAGGGTGGATCAGCGCGACGCACTCCACCCTTCGCGCAACGGCTCGCACCGCTCGCGCGCGCCGCGGCGGACCAAGTCCGCTCGCCGCACCGGTCACCCTGCTGCGAGCATCGGCACTGCTGTCTGCCCTGCTGTTGGCGATCATCACGCTGGCGGCGCCCGCCGCGGCCCCCGATGAGCGGGTGCTGCGCGTGCGCGACGGCACCGAGGAGCGCATCTACCCGGTGGCCGAGCTCGTCGCCGCCGTCGGCCTCAGCGAGCTCACCGTCCCCGACGACCCGCTGTTCGGGTCGCATCGCACCTACGCCGGCTTCGACCTGCCGGCGCTGCTGCGGCACATCGGTCTCGGCGGCGCGCCCGAGCTGCTGCTGGTCTGCGCCGACGGCTACAGCATCCCGTTCGATGCGGCCGCGGCGCTGAAGGAACCCGTGCGCGGGCTGTTGGCGCTGCGCGACACCGCCGTGCCCGCCGACAGCGGCCGCCACTGGCAGCCATACCGGCACGGCACCGAGGCCATCAGCCTCGACCCCTTCTTCCTCGTCTGGGCACCCGCCAAGCCCGGCGCCGACGTGGACCTCGGCCCAGAGACCCTGCCCTGGCCCTATCAGCTCACCGAGATCCGCCGCTTCGACCGCGCCGCCTATTTCGCCCCCGCCCGCCCGCCGGACCGCACCGGCCCAGAGGTCGAGCACGGCTTCGCCATCTACCAGGCCCACTGCGGCAAGTGCCACCAGATGCGCGGCGTCGGCGGCAGCGTCGGCCCGGCGCTGGACCGCGCCGCGAGCGCGTCAGCGCTGTCCACGCCGGCGCAGCTCGGCGCCTACGTGCGTCACGAGCGCTGGCTCTTCCCGCGGTCGAAGATGCCCGCGTTCAGCGCCCTCCTCGCGCCCGCGGACATCGACGCCGTGGTGGCCTACCTGAAGGCGATGCAGACCCGCTGATCATTTCGGCGCTCGGGTGCGGAACGCTTTCCGGCCGCTCTGGCGCGCGGTACAGGCCGCAAGGCCGGAGCGCCATGACGACCGGAAACGCATGTCGGACTCGGCCATCGAAGCTGGCCATTCGGTAGACCGTCACCGGATCTGCGCGAAGAAGCTGCACTGACGACAGAACGGCAACCGCTGCCCGGTCCGCCGGCCGGATTCCGGAAAGCCGGAATTCGGCGTAAGCTGTCAAGCAGCAACGTGGCATGCAGAGGTATCGAGCATGGAACTGGTGAAGCTGGGAAAGAAGGGCCAAGTGACCATTCCGCGGGCCATCCTGCATTCGGTCGGCCTGAGCGGGGATGCTCCGCTGCTCGTCGAGACGACACCCGAGGGGGCGATCCTGCTGAAGCCGGCGGCCGTCTACCCGATCGAGGTCTATTCCGAACAGCGTATTGCGGAGCTCGAGCGCGAGAACACGGTCCCCGAGGATCTTCAGGCGCAAGTCCGTGCATCGCTGGGTCAGGGCGATTGAGGTGCGCCTATTTCTGGATGCGAACATCCTGTTCAGTGCTGTCTACCGGGATGGCAGCCCCGCGCTGCTGCTGTTCGAGCTGGCCTCGGCAGGCCGATCCTGCCTGGTGACCTCGCGGTTCGCGTGGGACGAGGCACACCGAAACATCTCCCTCAAGTGTCCCGGGCGCTCACCGACACTGGACACCCTGCGGAGGCAGCTGGAATACGCGCCGGAGCCCGGCGCTTCGTCGATAGCCGACGCCGCGAAGCAAGGACTGCCGGACAAGGACGCGCCGATTCTCGCGGCAGCTGCCGGCGCACAAGTGGACCTCTTGGTCACCGGAGATCGCGCCCATTTTGGACACCTGTACCGCAAGTCCATCGGTGACCTCCGGGTACTGACGTTGCGCGATGCCGTGGCAAGCTTGCTCGGCGATCAGTAGGTGCCCCCCAAACCGAACCGGCTTCGATAAGCGCAATCTTGCGTTCGCGATGCCGTCTCCGAAACCAATCTTTGTCGGCAGCCCAATGTGCCCAGGCTACCCTGGCTCCAACGCTCCAGCGTTGGAGCAAGTGCCGACGCTCCCGCGTCGCGTCGGCGCGACCGGCGCCTGCGGGGCGCTCGGGCCGCCACTGCGGACGGGCGGCGCGCCAACGCGGGCGCGTTGTACGCCCTTTGATCGCGACGGTGCTCCAGCGCCATCGCGCAGCTTGCGGCGCTCCGGCGCCGCGTCGGCTCGCGCGGGGCCGGCTCTGGCGATGCCCGGACGGCGGTGCATCGCTATCCGCTGCCACCGCAAGCCCCTCGCGACCCAGCCAGCGGCAGTAAGCCTCGGCCTCGTACCAGCTCACGCCGACCACCGGGCAGAGGGGATTGTTGAAATCGGCGCGGCGCCCTGGCTCTGGCGCGGAGACCGTTTCGCGCTCCCGCCAGGCCCAACCCTCCTGGCTCCAAAAGGCCGACCGCGCATAGCCGCCCGCGGCAATGAAGCGGCCATATTGCAGGTTGGTCACCGGGTACTTGGCAATCCAATAGCGATACGGAATCTTCCGCGGCTCCTTGCCGTCGCGATACAGAAACGGGCCAGGCGGGATCTCGATCCAGGCGTCGAGGTCATCCGGCACCCAGCCGAGGTCGCCCAGCAGCAGGCCGGCGCGGCGGCGTTGCGTGGGCTTCACAGCGCTCGACTGGGCGGTCCGCAGCAGTGCGCCCATGACCGTGCGCATGCCGCGCTTGCCGGCACCGACCGCACCAACGTCCTTCAGCGCCTCTGCGGCGAGAAACGCTTGGGCGGCTTGCGTGTCGCCGTCGGCTGCTTGCTCAGCATCATGACCCGGCGCGTCGTTGACTAACCCGTCCAACAAGGCGGCGGCCCCGTCCGGACTCTGCCGAACGATGCCCAGCGCACCGACGGCCAGCAGGAAAGTCTCGCGCCAACGGCTGTCCTCGGGATTCGCCTTGATGCGCCTGACAGCCTCCTCCGGCGGGAGCCGCGCCAGCGCCTTCGCGGCCAGGTATTCCTCGAAGGTCAGGTGCAGGAAGCCGAAGCGGTCCGGCCCCTTCTCCAGCAGCAGGCTGGAGTAGCGGTGCACGGCATCGAGGAACGTACGGGCGGCCTCCCTTGCCTTGTGGCGGCGCAGGCCCTCCTCGCGCTCGTACCAGTCGCGGAGCCAGTCCATCAGCGCCTCGCGCGGGATCAGGCTCGCCTCGGGGTTCTCGTCCCGGAGCCAGAGCGCGAGCGGCTGCAGGACCTCCAGCAGCTCCAGATAGTCGGCATCCGGGCCGATAGGCGATCCCTCCAGATTGCGTGCCTTGCGCCAGGACTCCAGCAGGGTCTTCAGGTACAGCTTCATACAGCTCCACCCGGCGTTGCGGCAGAGTCACGCCCTGGCGCTTGATCAAGGCGAGGATGGTCGCGAGCAGCGGGTTGCCGGCGAGCTGCTCGATCTTCGGGTTGGCGAAGATGGACGCCAGCAGCTCGTCCCGCTCCCGCGCCGCCTTGGCGATGACCTTCGGCGTCTCCTGCCCGCGGGCGATGGCGAGCTCCACGGCGCGGGTCCAACGCTCGGCGAACCGCGTGATGCCGTCCCGGTCCCAGTCGCAGACGGCCAGCGTCAGCCAGCGCGGGTCGGCGAGCGGATGCTCCCGGTAGCCGACAAAGCGGCTGGTGACGACGACCCGGTTGCCGGGCGGGATGGGCGAACGGTCCGGGTCCGCGTCCACCGCCGGCACGATCTCGCGGGCGAAGTCCTCCACCCGTTTCACCAGCGCGCCGCGGTCCGTCTGCACCTCGTCGAGGCCGTCCAGCAACACGAGCGCCCGGCCGCGCTCGATAGCGTGCTCGAAAGCGATAGCTGTCGCTGAGGTAATCGAGGTAGCGCTGGCGCAGGTCATCCAGGTCCGGCGGACGCTGGATGGGCGCCATCACGGCATCGAACAGCGGCCGATAGGTGTCTGGATGCGCGGCCCACTCGTCCCAGAGTGCCAAGCCGAAGCGCCGGGGAAGGCGCGCGGCGATGACTTCAGCGCTGTCCTTTTCGACCCCAAAGGCCCACAGCCAGCGGGCGAAGGCGGGCTCCAGGGCTTTCAGCAGCGGCAGCTTCCAGGATTCGGTCGGCAGGCGCTCGTCGACGCGAAGCTCGGTCTCCTCGAGGACCAAGGCGATCTTATCCGGCAGCGCGTCCGCGTTCTCCGGCCGGCGCAACAGCAGCAGACGGTACTCATCCACCAGCCCCAGCACCGCGCGCCGCAGCGAAGTCAGCACCAGCCGCCACGCGAGCGCCCCGGCGTCGTCGGCCGCAAGCCCAAGCCCGTCGATGAACCCCTCGCCCAGCCGCCGGGCGGCGCCGTACCAGTCGCCCTTCAGCGCGTCGGTCCCGCCGCCTACGAGCGCCTTGCCGAGCTGGCGCAGGTCGAGCTTGATTTCCCGCTCCAGGAGCGGCTTAGGTGCCGTGGCGGGGAGGCCGTGGGTGTCTTGCTCCGTCATGACTACATCTCCCGTGGGAGCGGCGTCCCCGCCGCGACTGACGCGGGCGCCACAGTTGCGTCATGGTTGGTTGTTCACCAGGCAGTATCCGCGGGCCGTCCGCGGCGGTCAAAGGGCTGGAGATAGAGAACGGCGGGCCGGTGCGAGCGGGTTGGGCGGGTTGCGTGATTGCGCACCGCGATCTCGCGTAGTAGCCGCCTGGTGCAAGGCTGCGAAGATGCCGACACCGTTTGTCCCAACGCGGAGAGGTGTCGCCCTGGAGGGCGACACGGATCGGCACTGCGGCTGGCGTTGCGAACGGTCTCGGCAATTTCGCACTGGAGCACTAGTCTTGCAACGTCTCCACCTCGAACCCCTCCAGGGTACGCTGCTCGCGGCTGAATTCGAGGCCGATGAGATGGATCGGCAGGCGGTCGTCAAGGTAGCGGTCCGCGTAGCCGGCGTCCTTGCTCTGCTGCAGGGCACGGCCCTTGGGAGCCAGCTCCACCACTTTGAACTCGAACAGGTAGACCTGGCCGTTGAAGCGCAGTGCCATGTCCAGCCGGCCGGCGTTGCTGGACTGACCACCGGCAAGTGTAGCGGCTGCCTTCCTCGCGACGAATACCGGCCGTGACTCGTTGGCCAGGGCTTGGCCCTCACCGGCCTGCATCGACCCCGGCCGCCGGCGGCGGCAACCGCTTGGTCGCGGCCGCGGTTGCGGCACATCGCGGCGCCGAGCCTGACGGCGCCGAAACCGCCGGCCGCACGCGTCCCGGTGCTTACTCGAAGATCCAGGCGTCCGTCGCCCGGTCCCAGCTCACCAGTTCCTCGGGCTTGAACCACAGGGCCACTTCGCGGGCGCCGTTCTCCGGCGAGTCGGAGCCGTGGGTCAGGTTGCGGCCCACGTCCATGCCGTAGTCGTGACGGATGGTGCCGGGGGCGGCCTCCGACGGCTTGGTGGCACCCAGGGTCTGGCGCACGGCGGCGACGGCGTTGCGCCCCTCCCAGGCCATAGCCAGCACTGGGGAGCTCGTGATGTAGTCGATGAGGCCGGGGTAGAAGGGCTTGTCCTTGAGCTCGGCGTAGTGCTCGGCGGCGAGCTCCTGCGACACGCGCATGAACTTGGCGCCCACCAGCTTGAGGCCGCGACGCTCCAGGCGCGCGACGATCTCGCCGACGAGACCGCGCTGCACGCCGTCGGGCTTGACCATGACGAAGGTCTGTTCCATGGGTTGATCCTCTTTGGATAGATGACTGGACGGCCCCGCGCGGGGCCAAAGAGACGGGATGAGTGATCACGGGCGTCAGCGACGCCTGGGGCGCGGATGATAGCGGCCGGACGGCCACCTGTCGCCCACGCGTGACCTGTTAATCCCCGCCGGCACCAGAGGCGGCCTCGATCAGAGGCAGCTTTGATTGGAGACGGGGGCGAGCGCGCTGCGCCGTGGGAGCGCCGTCCTCGGCGCGATGGGCGCCGTGAGAGCGCCGTCCCCGGCGCGATGGGCGCCGGTCGCGGCGGGGACGCCGCTCCCACAGCGGGGCGAGACCGGGCGAGAATTGGGTGCAGGTCGGGTTAGCGATCGCCCTGCAAGCGGCCCGTTCGGGGAACCAGCGGGCCGGACACCGAACGCGCGGGGTGTATCCCGCGCGCCGAACCTGCTGCAATAGCACCTCGGCCCAGACAATCACGGGAGTCGATTTGTCTTCCACCGCCACGGCGGCCGGCGCGCCGCGCAACGCACGCATCGTCGTCATTATCTCGTTTCTGCTGGTGCTGGCGTTCGGTGTCTGGGGGCTGTTGGCACCGGACACTATGACCTCCGCGTCGGTCGGCCTGCTGAACTACGTGCTGGACAGCGTCGGCTGGCTCTACCTGGCGCTCTGCACCGGCTTCGTCATCCTCGCCGCCGTGCTCGCGCTGAGCCCCTACGGGCGGCTGCGGCTTGGCCCGGACGACTCCCGCCCCGAATTTTCCACCGCGTCCTGGCTGGCCATGCTGTTCGCGGGCGGCATGGGCTCGGGGCTGGTGTTCTGGGGCGTCGCCGAGCCCATCACCCACTTCGCCCACCCGCCGGGAGACGTCGCGCGCGCCAGCGCCGAGTCGGCGCGGCTGTCCATGGTGACCAGCGCGGACTCCGGCACCTTCGTCATCAGCATGATGACCTCCGAGGGGCGGCTCAACCCCGGGATGCCGCTCAAGCTCGCCTGGGGCACGGCCATCACGCTGCTGACCCTGGCCATCCTGCTCTCGGGCAGCGTCGCGGTGGCCAAGGCCATGGCCGCGTTCGGCGCCGTGCCCTTCACGCTGATCCTGGTGCTGCAGCTCGTCGCCTTCCTGCGGGCGCTGCGCGAGGAGCCCATTGCAGGGAGGAGGCGGGCATGAGGACGTTGCGGTTCATTCGATTGCGCCGGCGGCCGGGCCTGCGCGGCTGTCTCGCCGTGCTTACGCTCCTGCCGTTACTGCTCCTTGGCGGGGGCTGCGGCAAGGACTTCCAGCGGGTGCGCATCGGCTCCCACGATTTCACCGAGCAGAAGATCCTCGCCGAGATGATGGCCCTGCTCGCCGAGAACGCCGGCGTGCGCGTGGAGCGCGCCATCCCCTACGGCGACAACCGCAAGAGCCTGGAGGCCATCCAGCGCGGCGTCATCGACGCCTACCCGGAATACGACGGCACACTGCTCAGCATGAGCGGGGCGCCCCGGGTGGTGGACACCCGGCTCGCCACCGAGGAGACGCGCGAGCAGATGGCGCCGCTTGGGCTCGCGTGGCTGGAGCCCTTCGGTCTGGAGAACGGCTTTGCCGTGGCCATCCGCCGCTCCACCGCCATCCGCCGCGACATCCAGACCCTCTCCGAGCTGGCGGCGGCGGATCAGCCCATCAGCTTCGCCGTGGATGCGGGCTACCTGGAGCGGCCGGTGGACGGTCTCTATGCGCTGGCGCGCCGCTACGGGCTCAACCTCGGCGAGACCAAGATCTTCCCCATCGGCGACCGCAACGGCATCTACAACGCCCTCGCCGAGCAGCAGGTGGACGCCGCCGAGGCGTTCCTGACCGACGCCCGGCTCGACGATTACGGCATCACGCCGTTGGCAGACGACCTCGGCTTCTATCCCATCTACCGCCCGGCGCCGCTGGTGCGCCAGGCGGTGCTGGACCAGCACCCCAAGCTCGCCGCCGCCTGGAACAAGCTCGCCGGGCGCATCAGCACCGACGACATGCGCCGGCTCAACGCCCGGGTGGACCGCAAGGGTGAGGATTACCGCGACGTCGCCCGGGGGCACCTGGAGAAGCTCGGCCTGCTGCCGCAGGCGCCGGCCGCGGAGGAGCCCCGCGGCAGCGTGACCCTGGCCGTCACGCCCATCTCCGATCTCGGCTACCTGCCCATCCGCGCCGCCGAGGCCATCCGCGAGGTCATGCCCGCGCGCCGCCTGCTTGTGCAACAGACGGACCTGCCCGCCGTCGCAGTGCGCGACGGCGAGGCCCGCTTCGGGCTCGTCGGCGCCGAGGAGGTCTACCAGATCGGCCCCGAGGGCGGCATTACGCCAGCGCAGCAGATCGAGGCCGTCGGCGCCGTCGGCAGCCGGCTCGCGCACGTCATTGCCCGCGCCGAAGACGCCAACCCACGCGCCTGGCGGCGCGTCGGCGTCGGTGTCGAGGGCAGCAGCAGCTGGAACCTCGCCTGGCTGATCCTGAACACCGCCGGCCTGCTGGACCAAGTTGAGCTGGCGCCCATCCACAACCCGTTGACGGCGCGGCTGCAACTGACGGACGGCGACGTAGACGCGCTGATCTTCATGATCGAGCAGGGCCACGCCGGCGTGGTCAAGCTGCTGGACGACCCGGACCTCGTGCTGGTGCCGCTGGACGCCTTCGGGGGCACCAGCCCGGCGCTGCGCTATCCTTTCCTGCGGGCGGCGCGGATCTCCGCCAATACCTATCCGCGCCAGCCCAAGGCGCTCGACACCGTCTCCGCCCAGATGGTGCTCGTGAGTCGCGTGCCGGAGCAGCAAGACCTGCTCGGCGAGTCCGGCCCCGGCTTCGTGCCCGGCGTGTTCACCCGTCTGCCGCAGCGGCTGCCCTTCGACACCGCCGCCCGCTTGGCGCAGGCACTGGACACGCCCGAGAGCGTGGACCCGCTGCTGCCCGCCTCCCCGGGCCTGAAGCCGGACACGCCGCCCACCAAGCAGCGCTTCACCGCCGACGTGCTCTCCGCGCTGCTGAACGGCCTCGCGGTGGCCTTTCTGGTGGCCATGGTGATCCTCTACTTCCAGCCTCTGCCCGCGGTGCCCGCGCTGCGGGTGGGGGACGTGCCGCCGGAGGAGTGAGCCCAACAGGCCGGGGGCGCTCGCGCGAGCGGCGTGTGCGGCACGATACAATCGCCGCGCTCGGGTGGGAGCGCCGCCCCCGGCGCGATCGGCCGCGCCGGCGCTCATCGCGGCGAGGACGCATCGCGGCGAGGACGCCGCTCCCACGGATCGGCGGCGTCTGCGCTCATCGCGGCGGGAACGCCGCTCCCACAGCAATCCGACCGCAACGACGGGATTCTGTGCCTGCCCCAGCATGCCCAAGATCATCCTCGCCCCCAACGCGCTGAAGGACAGCTGCACCGCTGCCACGGCAGCCGCCGCCATGGCCCGCGGCATTGCTCGCGCGCTGCCGGACGCCGAGCTGGTGCAACTGCCGGTGGCCGACGGCGGCGACGGACTGGCCGAGGTGCTCACCGAGGTGCTGGACGGCGAGCATCGAACCTTCACCGTCACCGGCCCGCGCTTCACACCGGTGGATGCGGCGCTGGTCTGGAGCCCCGCCCACCGCACGGCCGTCGTCGAGATGGCGCTCGCCAGCGGCCTCGCGCTGCTCGCCGAGCACCAGCGTGACGCCACGGCCACCACGACGCTCGGCACCGGCGAGCTGATGCGCGCCGCGCTGGACCTCGGCGCCAAGCACATCATCGTCGGCCTCGGCGGCAGCGCCACCAACGACGGCGGCGTCGGCATGGCCCAAGCCCTCGGTTGGCGGTTCCTGGACGCCGCGGGCCAACGCGTGGAGCCCATGGGTAGCCGGCTCGCCGACATCGCCCGCATCGACGCCACCGACAAGGACCCGCGGCTGGCGCAAACCCGCATCGAAGCCGTCTGCGACGTGGACAACCCCCTCACCGGCTCGCGCGGCGCCGCCCGGGTCTACGGCCCACAAAAGGGTGCGAGCCAAGCACAGGTGGACGCCCTCGACGCCGGCCTCGCCCACCTGGCGGGCCTGATCGAGCGCGACCTGGGTCTGAGGATCTCAGACCTCCCCGGCGCCGGCGCAGCCGGCGGCATCGGCGCCGGCCTCGCCGCCTTCGCCGGCGCGACGCTCCGGCCCGGCGCCGAGCTGGTGCTGGACCTGCTGGAGCTCGACCACCACCTCGCCGGCGCCGACCTGGTCCTCACCGCGGAAGGCCGCATCGACCACCAGACCGCCCACGGCAAGGCCCCCGCCGCCGTCGCCGCCCGCGCCAAGGCATATGGCATTCCGTGCATCGCCATCGCCGGCGGCATCGGTGATGACATCGCCGCGCTGCACGCCATCGGCATCGACGCCGTCTTCAGCCTCTGCCACGGGCCGATGAGCCTGGACGCCGCCCTGGCCAACGCCCAACCCCTGCTCGCCGATGCCGCCGAGCAAGCCGTCCGCGCCTTCTTTGCCGGCCGCTGAGCCGCCCCCGGTACGCCGCTTCAGTCGATGATCATCTCCAGCCGGTACTTCGCCACCTCGTCGCGGCGCGCGGCGCTGCGCATTAGATAGACGCGTACCTTGTAATCGCCGCTCGCGGGCAGCGTGCCCTCATACTGGTTGCCGGACGTGGAGCCGATGAACATCGCCTCGTCCGCCTTGCCCGGCGCGATGATGTTGAAGTAATTGGCCCCGTTGTCCGTGGCCATGCTGACGTTCATGGACTGGCCCTTGCGCGCACCGAGCACGTAGTCCACGGTCTCGTAGCCCTTGATGGTGCCCTGTACCGTCGCGCTCGTGGCGCCCTTCTCGAAGTGAACCCGTTCCGTGCGGATGTCGTCCGCCACGGCGCGGGAGCGGTCGGCGAAGTCGTGGTAGAGCACATGCGGGCGCTCCAGGGAGTGCGCGAGGGCGGTGGCGAAGGCGGTCTTGCGGCGCTCGCCGTCGCCTTCGATGCTGAGCGTGCGGATGCCGTCGGCGGGGCCGTGGAGCAGGCAGCAGACCTGGAATTCGTAGTCGTCGTTGGACTCGAATCCGTTCCGAGCCATGGTTTCGCGGAGGCTGACCATGGGAGGGATGATAAGGGAAGTTCGGGGACGAAGCCCGATATGGGCTCGATGCAGCCGACTGGTCGTCGGGCCTCCTGGCGTCGGCCCGACCTACGTCGCTCAGCTTCCCGCCGCGGGCTGCGCGCTCGGAGCGGCCGGCGCGAGCAGCGCTGCCACGTCGGCATGCCCCAGTTCCTGTGCATGCCAGGCCGCGTCATGACCCTGGAAGTCCGGCAGCGTGGTGTCGGCGCCGCGGGCGAGCAGCAGCTTGACGGTGTCGGTGTTACCGCGCTGGGCGGCCCAGATGAGCGGGCTGTAGCCCTGTGTCTGCTCCTGGGCGTCGATCGCGGCGCCGTTGTCAAGCAGCAGTTTGACCACGTCCACGTGGTTGTTGCCGGCCGCCAGCAGCAGGGCCGTGTAGCCGCCCTTGTCGGCGGCGTCGACCGTCGCGCCAGCGGCGAGCAGGCGCTTGGCGACCTCCAGGTGACCGTTGTTGGCGGCCTTCATCAACGCGGTCCACTGGCAGCTGTCGCGGACGTTGGCGTCGCGGTTGCGGCGCAGCAAGGCGTCCAGGGCGGAGACATCGCCGCGCTCGGCGACTTGCAGCAGCTTGGGCGTGCTGGACTGCTCGGTGTCGGCGGACTGGTTGCAGCCGGCCAGCAGCAGCGGCACGGCGGCCAGCAGCACCGGCAGGAATCGCGGGAGGATGCGCTTGCTCATGGTGGAAATGGCAATGGGATGCGTTTGCGTGTTCATGCGGGCATCTTCGCCGATGGCGTTGCCATAACCAATGCGAAAGCGCAAGGTCAATGTGCTGAGGGGCTGCGGTCTGGGGTTTGGAGTCATCTTCAACCGATAGTGTGTGTCGCCCTGGAGGGCGACACTCCGGCCGACACGCCGGCCGACACGCCGGGCGATGCGCGGCGTCGGCGCACGGGTCTCACTCGTCCAGTCCGTTGCGCCAGTGCTGATCCTCCTTGTCGAACAGGCGATTGGCCTCGCGCGGCCCCCAGCTGCCGGCGTCGTAGGTGTGGATGAACTCGCGCTCGGTGGCCCAGAGCTTGAGCACCGGGTCGACGACACTCCAGGCGCGCTCAACCTCGTCGGAGCGCAAGAACAAGGAATGATCGCCGCTCAGCACGTCCAGGATCAGCGCCTCGTAGGCGTCGATGTGGTCTCGGCCGATGGAGCACGTGCTGGCATCCAGGCGCTCGGTCTGGGTGCGCATGGTGAGCCCGGGCTGCTTCACCAGCAGCTCGAAGCGCATGCACTCGTTGGGCTGGATGTTGAGCAGCAGCCAGTTGGGCTTGAGCTGCTCGATGGGGGTGTCGCTGAAGAGCTGCTGGGGCGGGTGTCGGAAGCGGATGGCGATGAGCGAGCGCGTCGCCGCCATGCGCTTGCCGGTACGCACGTAGAAGGGCACGCCGCGCCAGCGCCAGTTGTCGATATAGAGCTTGAGCGCGGCGTAGGTCTCGGTGGTGCTGTGCGGGTCCACGCCTTCCTCTTCCAGGTAGCCCGGCACGCGGACACCCTCCTCCTGGCCGGCGCGATACTGCGCGCGGAAGGCGTGGGCATGCACCGCCTGGCGTGGGATGGGCCGGATGGAGCGCAGCACCTTGACCTTCTCGTCGCGCAGCGCCTCGGCGTCCAGGCTCGGTGGCGGCTCCATGGCCACCAGCGTGAGCATCTGCAACAGGTGGCTCTGGATCATGTCCCGCAGCGCACCGACGCCGTCATAGAAGCCGGCACGCTTGCCGATGCCCTTCGCCTCGGCATGGGTGATCTGCACGTGGTCGATGTAGTTGCGGTTCCACAGGGGCTCGAGCAGCAGGTTGGCGAAGCGGAACACCAGCACGTTCTGCACCGTGCTCTTGCCCAGGTAGTGGTCGATCCGATAGATCTGCTCCTCGTGGAAGTGGCGTTGCAGATGCTCATCCAGGATCTCGGCGCTCTCGAGGTCGTAACCGAAGGGTTTTTCAACCACCAGGCGCGCCCAGCCGTGCTCCGGGCGGCTCAGCCCGCAGGCGGCGAGCCGGTCCGCAGCCTCACCGTAAAAGGTGGGCGCGATGGCCAGATAGAACACCAGGTTGGGCGGGAAGCCATCGTCGTCGCGCAGGCGCTGCGCCAAGCGCTGGAAGCCGGCGTCGTCCTCCAAATCGCCCTCGACGAAGTGAAGCCGCTCCAGGAGCCGCTCCAGCACGGCGCCGTCCAGCCGCTCGCCGAGCTGCTGGCCGAGAATCTCGCGCACCTCGCCGCGCCAGTGCTCGTCGGTCCAGTCGCGGCGGCCGAAGCCGACGATGCGCATCGATGGGGCCAGATGATCGGCGCGCTCCAGGTTGTAGAGCGCGGGCAACAGTTTTATTTGTGACAGATTGCCGGTGGCGCCGAAGATCACGAGCGTGCAGCATGTGGGCATGGAATATCCTCCGCCGATGGAAAATGTCTGTCGTACATTGGCTGAACTTTGTGCTAGCTTGATTGAACAAAACCTAGCCATCGCCGCAGGTCGTCCGACGTACGGGCTCCCGACAGCAGACCTGGACGGGATACGGGCCAACCGCCCCCATCGGTCAGCGGAGCGGGCTGCAGAGATGGGATCGGGCGCTGCAGGATCTGGGAACGGCGCACCGTCCGCACCGGTTCGCGCACATAGCGCGGCCACGGCGCCAGCCCGCGCAGCGTCGAACCCGCCCACGCAGCGTCGAGCCCAGCCGCGCAGCGTCGAACCCAGCCGCGCAGCGTCGAACCCAGCCGCGCCGCTTCGACCCCGGCCGCGCAGCTTCGACCCCGGCCGCGCAGCATCGGAGTCCACCCACGAAGAAACCCAATATTGCGCCGACCCCCATGGACCACAGTGAGATTTCTCCTGACGCCAGCCCGACCGGCTACCGCGTACTGATCGCCAGCAGCGAGGCCCATCCGCTGGTCAAGACCGGCGGTCTCGGCGACGTGGCATCGAGCCTGCCCATGGCGCTGCGCGACTTAGGCCACGACGCGCGGCTCGTCCTGCCCGCCTACCCGAGCGCCAGGAAGCAAGTACGCGAGTTGAAGCACCTGATGGACCTGCGCATCGCCGGTGCCGTCGGTGGCGTTCACCTGCTCGGCGGCCTGCTGCCGGACCGCGACCTGCCGGTGTATCTGGTGGACGCACCGGCCTATTTCTGCCGCGAGGGCAACCCTTACACCGACGTCAGCGGGCGCGACTGGGGCGACAATCCGGAGCGCTTCCTGCTCTTCAGCCGTGTCGTCGCCCACCTCGCCATGGGGCTGCCGCCGCTCGAGTGGCGCCCGCACATCCTGCACTGCAACGACTGGCAAACGGGCCTGGCGCCGGCACTGCTGCGCGACCAGGACGAGCGCCCGGCGACGGTGTTCACCATCCACAATCTCGCCTACCAGGGGCTGTTCGACCGCGCCACCTTCGACCGGCTGCACCTGCCGGCGTCGCTCTGGGCCGTGGCCGGGCTGGAATTCCACCAGCGCATGTCGTTCATCAAGGGCGGCATCGTCTTCTCGGACCGGGTCAACACCGTGAGTCCGCGCTACGCGGACGAGGTGCGCACCCAGCGCTTCGGCTGCGGCCTGGACGGCCTGCTGCGGCAACTGGGCGGGCGCTTCCGCGGCATCCTCAATGGCATCGACTACCGCATCTGGAACCCCGCCGACGACCCGGCCCTGCCGCAGGGCTACGACAGCGACCACGTGCACCTGAAGGGCGAGAACAAGCGCGCCCTGCAGCAGCGCTTCGGCCTGCCGCGGAACGAGCACGCCTTTGTGCTCGGCCACGTGGGCCGGCTGGTGGAGCAGAAGGGCGTGGACCTCATCATCGCCATCCTGCCGCGGCTGGTTGCCGTAGGCCAGGTGCAACTGGTGATGCAGGGTGCCGGCGACCGCGCCTTGGAGCAGGCGTTGCAGGACGCCGCCGCCCAACACCCGGACCGGGTCAGCGTCTTCGTCGGCTACGACGAGCCGCGCGCGCACCTGATCGAGGCCGGCTGCGACGCCTTCCTGATGCCCTCGCGCTTCGAGCCCTGCGGGCTGAACCAGATGTACAGCCTGCGCTACGGCAGCGTGCCCATCGTGCACAGCACCGGTGGCCTCGCGGACACCGTCGTGGACGCCAGCGACGCCGCGCTGGCCACCGGCACCGCCACTGGCTTCCTATTCAACGACCCGAACCCCGACGGGCTCTGGTACGCCGTGGAGCACGCGCTCTGGATGCACCGCGAGCGCCCGGAGCAATGGCGCCAACTGGTGCTCGCCGGGATGCGGCAAGACCTGAGCTGGCAGGCCAGCGCCAGACGCTATCTGGCGTTCTACGCCGAGGCCATCGCCTCCCGGGAGCGGCTGCCGGAGGCGGCCAGCGCCTGAAGACGGCCAGCGCTGACGTGCCCAGCCGCCTGCGCTCCGCCCCTAGCCCTTAGAGACCGTGAAAGTATTGCTCGCAACGCCGAAAGCGAGCGGATCGTAGGTCGGGTTAGCGATAGCGTAACCCGACAATAAACGGCTTACCGGCGCCCATCGTCGGGTTACGCCGCGCTAACCCGCAGTTCAGGCCGCCGGCGACGCCGGTGCTGAATATCGCCCCGCATTGGCCAATAATCGGCGCCGTGTGAGCCGCCGACAGGCGTGCCGTACGATTTCCACAGCCTGAAGCACCGCGGGTGAACCCAAGATGATCGACCTCGAGCAACTCGGCGCCGTGCCGGACACCACGGCGGGCTCGGACCGCCTGCGCCTCGGCATCCTGTTACCGGCCATCACGCCGGACAAGGGTTATCGGCTGTTCGCCGACCTGATTCACCAGGCGGACCAGTTCGACCCCGGCATACCCGCCATCGCCGTGGAGCTGTTACACGCCGGCGGCGAGTACGACCGCTGGGCCTTCGACGGCCACCTGTCCGCGCTGCCCGGCGGCACGGGGCACTTCGGCCAGCCGGGGCGCTATCTCTACCGCTACCGGCTGGAACAAGCCGGCCATACCCTGGTGCCATTCTTCGCCGACCCGTTCGCGCGCTTGAGCGGGACGGGGACCATGAGCGCCTTCGAGCTGCCCGCCGCGCCGCCCATGGCGTGGACCGACGCCGGCTTCCGCGTGCCGGCCCTGGACGAGCTCATCTGCTACGAGTTGATGGTGGACGACTTCGCGCGCGACTTCGACGGCGTGCGCGAGCGGCTCACTTACCTCAAGAGTCTCGGCGTCAACTGCATCGAGCTCATGCCGGTCACCAATGTGCCGGAGCCCTACCGCTGGGGCTACATGCCCATGAGCTACTTCGCCATCGAGGAGCGCTACGGCGGCGTGGCCGGGCTCACGGCGCTGGTGGATGCCTGTCACGCGGAGGGCATTGCGGTGATCCACGACGCCGTCTACGCCCACATGCACGAGGAGTTCGCCTACCGCAAGGTCTACGACCTGACCGGCGAGCCGAACCCCATGATCGGCCCCTTCGCCGGCGATCTGTTCGGCATCGGCACGGACTTTTACAAGCCCTTCACCCACGACTACTTCAGCGCCGTCAACCGCTACTTCATCGAGACGCTGCACTTCGACGGCTTTCGCTATGACTACGTGCCGGGCTTCTACGACGGCGCCACCGGCAGCGGCTATGCGCGGCTGGTGTTCGAGGCCTACCAGGCGAGCAAGGCCATCGGGCGCTTTCAGCAGCCCGAGGGCCACAGCGGCATCCTCCAAGTGGCCGAGTACCTGGACCGCCCCAAGGCCGTGTTGCGCGAGACCTACACCACCGCCAGCAAGCGCTGGTGGCCCATGGACAAGGCGATGGCAATGATACGGGGTCCGCACGGCCCGGTGCCCGAGGGGCTGATCCACGACCTGCTGCTGATCGACCTCGGCGAGCCGTGGCCCGAGCACTACGAGAACCCGGAACTCGGCGACAGCTTCCCGGTGGCGCCGCTCCAGTTCATCGAGTCCCACGATAAGAGCCGGCTCATGTACCTGCTGAGCGGCGAGCACAACCCCTACCAGGGCGGCTTCGACCTGTTCGGTCGGGACTACCAGGCCTGGTACCGGCTGCAACCCCTGGCCATCGCCCTGATGACCGCCGTCGGCATACCGTTGCTGTGGCAGGGGCAGGAATTCGGCGAGACCTACGGCCAGCACGACGACGGCGGCTCCCGCGTGCTTGCCGCCCGCCCCCTGCACTGGAACTTCTTCTATGAGCCGGGTGGACGTGCGCTGACCAACCTCTACCGCCGGCTCGGCCAGCTCCGCCACGAATTGCAGGCCCTGCGCAGCCGCAACGCCTGGTACCACCAGGACCGCTCGGACCCCGCCCACGGCCTCATCGTCTACCAGCGCTGCCCGGACCACGGCGCCGAGCCGACGGTGATGGTGCTGCTCAACTTCAGCGGCATCGACAGCGTCATCCGCGTCCCCTTCCCGCGCCCGGGCGAGTGGACCGACCGCCTCGGCGGAACCGCCACCGACGCCGCCCTGGTGCTGGACCTGCCCGCGGGCGAGACCGATGTCGAGGTCGACGTGCCATCCAACTACGGGCGGGTGCTAGTGAGCGGGTCGGGCTGAGCGAGCCGGCACCGAAAGCTGCCGGAAAGCATGCCGGGCCATTGTCGCTGTCACCGCCAAGCACGGCAGCAGCCACCGCTCGCCGCCATCGTGGGCGCCAACCGGAAGCGCCAACTGGGAGCGTCAACCGGGAGCGCCGGCATATTGCCGGCAACCGGGTCCGGCGGCTTCCAGCCGCCGGTACGGGACGAGGCACAGCCGTCCAGCAGTTGACCCTGCGAATCCCCCCTCGGTGGCAGAACGCTCCCGTTCTCAATACCCGACGGGCAGCCGGCGCTCCCCGCTCAAGGCGCAAAGATCAGCATCAGATAGGCCACGAACAGAATCAAGTGCACCATGCCTTGCAGCAGGTTGGTGCGCGCGGCGCTGAACGTCACGACGGATACCACGAGCGTCAGCAGCAGCAGGGCGAAGTCGGCGTGCTGGAGCCCGAGCTCCACGGTCTCGCCAGTCGCCAGGCTCACCATCAGCACCGCCGGCACCGTGAGCCCGATGGTCGCCAGCACCGAGCCCAGCAGGATGTTCACCGAGCGCTGCAAGCGGTCCTCCAACACCGCTTCCAGCGCACCGATGGCCTCCGGCGTCAGCACCAGCGCTGCCACCACGAAGCCGCCGAGGGCCGCCGGCAGGCCGAAGGTCTCGATGCCGTAGTCGATGGGGATCGCGATCTTCTTCGCCAGCAGCACCACCGGCAGCATGTACGCCAGCAGCATGGCCGCGTGAAAGGGCAGCGAGCGGATCACCCGGCCGTGGTCGCCGTGGTTGTCCGGGTGCCCCGGATCTCCGGCCGCGAAATAGCCGGCATGGCGCACCGTCTGGATGGCCAGGAAGGTGCCGTACAGCGCCACGCACATCACCACCAGGAAGGCGGCCTGGAAGCCGGACAGGGTCGGCGCCGAGGTGGACACGGTGTAGTCCGGCAGCACCAGCGCCAGCACCGCCAGCGGGATAATCACCGACAGATAGGCGTTGGCCCCCTGGAGGTTGTACACCTGCTCGCGGTAGCGTAGCGCACCGACCAATAGCGTCAGACCCACCAGGCCGTTCAGCACGATCATGATCACCGCGAACATGGTGTCCCGCGCCAGCGACGGATTGTCGCGGCCGTGGAGCATCAGCGTGGCGATCATCATCACCTCGATGGTGATGACCGACAGAGTCAGGATCAGCGTGCCGTAGGGCTCGCCCAGCTTCGTTGCCAGACACTCGGCATGATGCACCACCCGCAGCGCCGCCCAAAGGATGACGGCGAACAGCCAAACGAAATGGAAGACGAACCAGAGCGGGTTGCCCGGCGCCGCGAGCCAGTCGCTGCCGAACAGCAGGAACAGCACGGTGGTGGCGACGATGGGCGCGAGCGGCGCCTCGGCGCGGGACACGGAGATGGTTGCAGCACTCATGGGCAGGAAGTCCTGATGTTGAAGCAGGGATCACTCAGCGTCGTCGCGACCACCGGCGCCGCGCGGCGCCGGTGTCGATATTAGCCTCGTCGAGCGTCCGGCACTCAGCCGCCATAAATCAGTGGCAACATCCCTCGTGCCGAGCTCCGGAGCCCGCCCCCCGTTACGCTGTTCGCTGCCGCGCCTGCGGCGAGCTCAGTAACATCGAGCGCCGCAACGCGCTCGCGGCGCCGATCCTTGGCGACAAACCGATGGCCCTCCGCCGGCAGCGTCTCAAAATGGCGGACCGTCCTGCTCTGCACGAAAAGCGCCCACAGATCGGCGTTTCCCTAGGAACAACGGGCCGGGTCAATGATCCGACGCCGGGGCACAACTATCATTTGCGACTCCGATTGCGCCGCCGCCCTGCGGCCTGAGCCGACGGCGGATGCGCCCAAGCTCCGATGGCTCCCGCCCACAACGAGGAAGTCGCATGCCCCGAATCAGCCAGCGCGTCAACGACCTAGCCGAGCTGCCCGCGGTCTTGGAAGAGGTCCGTCATCTGCTCCAGTACCACACCGAGTCCGGCTTCAGCAGCGAGGAGGCCAACGGCTACGCACAGCAACTCCATGACCTCCAGGACTTGCTGATCCCCGCGTGGCGCGAGCGCCTTGCGGGTGCCGCCTACGCGGTGGAGGTCGTGGCCGTCCCGGAGCTCGGCGGTTTTGTGAAGATCGTGATCGAGCGCGAGGGGACGGCCGCCGTTCAGGTCTTCACCGAGTCCTACGGGCACTTCAACGCCGAGATGTTCGACGGCTCCTGCAACCAATACGTCTATCAGCGGGTTCTCTGCTACCTGGAAGGGCTCGACTCCGGGCGGGTGCCGCTCTAGCGCAACAGTGCGCAAGTCCCGAAGCGGTCGCGAGTGCTCATGTGGCACATGGGTGCGCGATTCCCGGGGGACCGTAGGACGACGGTTCCTCGCGCTCCGGCCACCAGCGCGCTAACGATACCCCGTATCGCAGCGCCCTCAGCGGCCCGCCTCGAACGCGGACTGCGCCGGTGCAGCGTCGGCGCCGCCAACCGCGGCAAGCAAGTCCGCCACATCTGCCGCGATGACCTCGACGCCCTTTTTCTCGCAGAAGCGCAGTTCCTTCTCGGTGGGCTCCGCGATCAGCGCGTAGCCCGCGGGCTCGCCCGCCGCGTAGATGATGTCGGACATCACCATCCGCTCCGTGTCGCGGGTAAAGCGCATGCCGAGGAAGAGATACTGCCGCCCTACCCGGTACTCTTTCAGGAACTTCGGCAGGCCGAAACCGCCCATCAGCTCGGTGATGTAGTCGACGAAGTCGGCATCGGAGGCGATATAGGTGGCGTCCGGCCGCGGGCTGCCTAGCGGCTTGAACAGGATCGGCAGCTTGGGGTCGGCATCGGCCTGGTCGATCTCGCGGTAGCGCTCGCCGTCGTAGGCATGCAGCTTGAAGCGATAGTCGGTGCCGCCGACGCGGGCGATGCCGCGGATCAGCGTGTGCGGGCGCCCCGCGTAGGAGTCCTGGAGTTGGGTGTCGCGGTTGATGTCGATGACATAGGGCGGCGCCGCGGCGGCAAGCCAGTCGTGCAGCGCGCTCCGGGTCCAGTGGCGCTGGCCGTAGAGGCCGTCCAAGAAGCGGTTCACGGCGCTGCGGCCCCGTTTCAATTCCACGTCCATGGCCGCGCGCGGGAACTCCCACATAAGCCGCGGCGCCATGGGACGGCCATTGTTCATGGCCAGGATCAGGTCGTCGCTCAGCGCCGGCATGGGCGCGCCGCTCTCGGCGTCCGTCACGTCTGCCAGCACGCCGGGGCCGAGGTAGGGAATCAGGTCGCCGCGCTGCACGGCACGGGCGAGGGCATCGAGAGACAGGGACATGGGCTTGGTGTCCTTTCGTTGTCGGGCAGAGGGTTATCCCGGCGAGATACGCAAGATTGGCGCCAGTCTAGCCCGAACGGCGGCCGTCCGCGGGCAGGTGACGACTGCTCACGCGAAGCCGCGGACCGGCGAGCTGACGAAGGTGGGTCACGCGAAGCCGCGAAGACGCGAAGGAAGTAGAGCCTTATGGCAACGCGCGAAGGCGGATAGGCGATCGACGCCCATCTCGAATTCAACGGGTTTCAAGACAAGCACAGTATTGGTTCGCCGGACCAGCCCAGTGCATCACCCTGCCCCGCTTCGCGTCTTCGCGTGCCCCCCCTTCAACAGCAGCCAGGCAACGCTGTGCCAAACCCTTCATCCAGTGCGGCTTGTCGGCTTTCCGACAGGCGCCGGCGGTCCCGTTGCGGTTTCTCAGCCACGGCCACGCGAGCTTTCTCCAACAATCACTTAGCGCGCACATCGCGCCGCGCGCGACAGCCGCCGGCGCGCTGGCACGGCTTCTGCTTCTCTGGCCCCGAAAGCATCCCAGCAGGATCGAGCATGAAGCAGAAAGACATCGCGGCGCTCTTAGACGAACCGGCGTGCGAGCACAACAAGAAGGCAAAGTCCGGCTGCGCCAAGCCCAAGCCCGGCGCCACCGCCGGCGGCTGCGCCTTCGACGGGGCGCAGATCGCGCTCCTGCCCATCGTCGACGTCGCGCACATCGTGCACGGCTCCATCGCCTGCGCCGGCAGCGCCTGGGACAACCGCGGCACCCGCTCCACCGGCCCGACGCTGTTCAAGCTCGGCATGACCACCGACCTGACGGAGCAGGATGTCATCATGGGCCGCGGCGAAAAGCGGCTCTTCCACGGCATCAAGCAGGCGGTGGAGACCTACCATCCGGCGGCGGTATTCGTCTACAACACCTGCGTGCCAGCGCTCGTTGGCGACGACATCGAGGCCGTCTGCAAGGCGGCGGCCGAGCGCTGGGGCACGCCCGTGATCCCGGTGGACGCCGCCGGCTTCTACGGCACCAAGAACCTGGGCAATCGCATCGCCGGCGAGACCATGGTGAAGCGCGTCTGCGGCACCCGCGAGCCGGACCCGGTGCCCGCGGGTATCGAGCGCGACGGCTTCAAGGTGCACGACATCACGCTCATCGGCGAGTACAACATCGCCGGCGAGCTCTGGCACGTGCTGCCGGTGCTGGACGAGCTGGGGCTGCGGGTGCTGTGCACGCTCTCGGGCGACGCGCGCTTCCGCGAGGTGCAGACGATGCACCGCTCGAAGGCGAACATGATGGTCTGCTCCAAGGCCATGATCAACGTCGCCCGCAAGCTCAAAGACGCCTACGGCACCCCTTGGTTCGAGGGCAGCTTCTACGGCGTCGCCGACATGTCGCAGGCGCTGCGCGACTTCGCCCGCCTCATCGACGATGCGGACCTCACTCGCCGCACCGAGGCGCTGATCGCCCGCGAAGAAGCGCGCATGGACCAAGCGCTGGCTCCCTGGCGCGAGCGCCTCGCCGGCAAGCGCGCCCTGCTCTACACCGGCGGAGTGAAGTCGTGGTCGGTGATCTCGGCGCTGCAGGATCTCGGCATGACCGTGGTGGCCACGGGCACCCGCAAGTCCACGGAAGAAGACAAGGCCCGCATCCGCGAGCTGATGGGCGATGACGCGCCGATGCTGGAGGACGGCAACCCGCGCGCTTTGCTGGATCAGTACCGGCGCTTCGACGCCGACATCATGATCGCCGGCGGTCGCAACATGTACACGGCGCTGAAGGCGCGCATCCCCTTCCTCGACATCAACCAGGAGCGCGAATTCGGCTACGCCGGCTACGACGGCATGCTGGAGCTGGCACGCCAGCTCTGCGTGACCCTGGAGAGCCCCATCTGGGCCGCCGTGCGCAGCGCCCCGCCTTGGGCCACCCGCACCAAGGCGGATGTCGTGGGAGCGCCGTCCCCGGCGCGATCCGCCGAGCAGACCATCGCGGCACCGGAGGTCGCCACCCATGCCTGAGACGACCATCACCCCACCCGAGATCGTCAAGCGCAACAAGGCGCTGGCGGTCAGCCCGCTCAAGGCCAGCTCCACGCTCGGCGCCACCCTCGCCTTTCTCGGCATGGACCGCTGCCTGCCCATGCTGCACGGATCGCAAGGCTGCACCGCCTTCGGCAAGATCTTCTTCATCCAGCACTTCCGCGAGCCCATGCCGATGCAGACCACGGCGCTGGACCAGGTCAGCACCATCATGGGCAGCGACGACGCCGTGGTGGAGGGGCTCGCCACCATCGCCGCCAAGCACGCGCCGGCGCTGATCGGGCTGCCGACGACGGGCCTGACCGAGACCCAGGGCGCCGACATCGAGCGCGCCGTGGCCATGTTCCGCGCCAAGCACCCGGAGTACGACCAGATCGCCGTGGTGCCGGTGAACACCCCCGACTACGCCGGCAGCCTCGAGTCCGGCTTCAACGCCGCGCTCAAGGCCATGATCGAGCGCCTCGTGCCCAAGGCCAGCGCCGCCGGCACCAAGCCCGGCCGCCGGCGGCGGCAGGTGAACGTGCTCGCCGGTGCGCACCTCACGGTCGGCGACATCGAGCACATCAAGGACCTGCTGGAGCGCTTCCGGCTGCGGGCGCTGGTGCTGCCGGACATCTCGGACTCCCTGGACGGCCACCTGACCGACGCGGACTTCAGCGCCGTCACCATCGGCGGCACGCGGCTCGACGAGCTGGCCCACGCCGGCGACTCGGTGGCGACCCTGGTCATCGGCAGCTCGCTCGCCGGCGCGGCCGACGCGCTGGCCGCCCGCACCGGCGTGCCGGACTACCGCTTCGCGCACCTGATGGGCCTCGAGGCCATGGACGCCTTCATCACGGCGCTGGCGGAGATCAGCGCCGAGCCGGTGCCGGAGCGCATCACCCGGAGCCGCAGCCAGCTCCAGGACGCCATGCTCGACGCCCATTTCGCCTTAGGCCAGGCCCGCTTCGCCGTGGCCGCGGACGGCGACCTGCTGGTGGCGCTGACTCAGCTCCTGGCCGGCATGGGTGCGGAAACCGTCGCCGCCGTGGCGCCGAGCAACAGCCCGGCCTTGCAGCAGGTGGCGGCACGATCGGTGAAGATCGGCGACCTCGAGGACCTGGAGCAGGCCGCCCGCGCCAGCGGCGCCGAGGTGCTCATCACCAACAGCCACGGGGTGCACACGGCAGAGCGCCTCGGCATCCCGCTGCTGCGCGCCGGCTTCCCGCAGTTCGACCTCCTCGGCGGCTACCAGCGCCAGTGGGTGGGCTACACCGGCACACGGGCGACCCTGTTCGAGCTCGCCAATATCGTACTCGGCCTGCACAAGGGCGAAATCCACGCCTACCGCTCCAGCCTCAAACAATGGCCGGAGGCGGAGCAGGACGCCGCCGCGGCCTGAGCC
This sequence comes from Thiohalocapsa sp., assembly GCF_022340605.1. Lineage (GTDB taxonomy): Bacteria > Pseudomonadota > Gammaproteobacteria > Chromatiales > Chromatiaceae > Thiohalocapsa. Next base: position 8,789 of record NZ_JAJDNQ010000140.1, on the reverse strand, counting down.
CCGGACCAAACGATCCGGCGAACCGATCCAGCGAGCCCCGTCACGGCGGGAGAGGACCATGACCCTGCAACGCAAGCTCAAGCTCATCGATGGCGGCACCACCGCCGGCCTTGCCGAGGACGGTGGCGGCACGGTGCTGGTGGCCTTCGCCAGCGCCGACCGCAAGCACGTCAACCAGCACTTCGGTGCGGCAGAGGGCTTCGTCATCTACCGTGTCGGTCCACATCGCTACGAGCTCAAGGAGGCCGCCCAGTTCGGCCGCCTCGATATGGACGGCAACGAGGACAAGCTCGCCGCCAAGATCGACGCCCTGGCCGACTGCGTCGCCGTCTACTGCCAGGCCGTCGGCGCCTCGGCCATCGGCCAGCTCAAGAACCACGGCATCCAGCCCATCAAGGTGGCGCCGGACACCCTCATCAGCGGTCTGCTGCGGGAGCTGCAGCAGGAATTGCGCGAGGGTCCCAGCGCCTGGCTCGCGCGCGCCATCGAGCGTCGCGCACCCCGCAGCGAAAGCCGCTTCGATGCCATGGAAGCGGAGGGCTGGAGCGAATAGGAAGGGCCGAGCGCCGAGTGCTCAGGGCCACAAGCCGCGTGACAACCCCAGGGCTCGGTCCTTGGCGCGCATCGCTGGCAACCGCACCGAACCGACGTGAACAAGAGAAACCGATCACGAGCGCAGACCATGATTGAACAAGAAGCCGCCGTTGTCGCCGTGGCTGACGGCGCCGCCCTGGTGGAGGTGCCGCGCCAAAGCAGTTGCTCCACTTGCGGGCACGGCAACGCCTGCGGCACCGCCACCGTCGCCAAGCTGTTCGGCAACGGCAACAGCACCCGCCTGCGCGTGATCGACCACCTCGGGCTCGCCACCGGGGAGCGGGTCATCATCGGCATCCGCAGCCGCATGCTGGTGCGCGCGTCGCTGGCCGCGTACCTGCTGCCCCTGCTGGCGTTGTTCGGGGCCGCCGGCGGCGCCCAGGCGGCTGGGCTCGGCGACACCGCCGGCGCAGCCACCGGCGTCGTCGGCCTGCTCGCCGGGCTTTGGCTTGCGGGACTCATCACCGGCGGCAGCGGCGCCAAGGCCCGCTTTCGCCCGGTCCTGCTGCGGCGTGCGACCACCGCTGGCTACGTGACCTGCGAGCCGCCGCATCCGACAGTGGCGGGATGAAGAATAGTGCGCAGTGCGGCGTGCGAAGTGCGCGGGGCCGAGCCACTGCGATCCAGGCACTTCGCACTTCGCACTTCGCACTTCGCATTGAACCCTTAGAAAGACCCAAGCCAACCATGACCACTACCTCCAAAATCGCCGCCGACGACCCAGTTCTGACCACCGATTTCGGCCTCGAGATGGTGCGCCAGATGCGCGCCATCGACGCCTACGGCACCGCCGACAACCAGTCCCCGGCAGAGGTCCTGGCACCCTTCGTGCTCACCAAGGAAGAAAAGCGCGAGCTGCCCATCGTCGGCGACCCCGACGAGATCGTCGTCGCACGCATCAAGGTGTTCTATAACGCCATCTCCGCGCTGATCGAGCAGGAGTGCGGGCGCATGGCCGTGCCGCTGGTGAACCTCACCCACGAGGGCTTCGGTCGCGTGCTCATCACCGTCGGCAAGCTGGTGGTGCTGGACCGCGCCGTGCGCGACGTGCACCGCTTCGGCTTCCCGAGCCTGAGCAAGATGAAGGACGAGGCCGACAAGCACCTGTCCGTGGCGCTGGAGCTGGTGGGCGAGTATCCGGACGTGGCGGGGCTGTAGGAAGTACGGGGTACAAAGTACGGGTGCGCATCGGGGCAACTGAGCAACACCGCCGCCAACGCTCCGACGTTCTGAGTGCGAAGTGCGAATTGCGTGGCTGGCCCAGCCAGCCCCCAGCCCCCAGCCCTCAGCCCTCAGCCCCTCATTTCAGCCCCCGGGCCGTGACAAGTTGAGCAGAGTAGAGACCCATGACTGACGAAGACCTGAAGAGCCTGGAGAAGGCCGTCAAGAAGGCCAAGCGCATCGCCAGCGAGCGTGCCAGCGAGCTGCACGACCTGGTGGAGGACCGCCTGCCGGCGGCCTACGAGGAAATCCCCGCCGTGGCCCAGGCTACGTACGAAGCCTGCCAGGCCTGGGCGGAGGCCAACGCAAGACTCAAGGCCGCGGAGGCGGCCGCCTGAGCATCACCTGAACCAAAGGGGCTCGACATCGGGAGCACGGCAGGGTTTGGCGCGGCGAGCCCGCCCCACCGGCCAGTCCCCTGCCCCTCAACGGAGAGCGACATGAGCACCATCACCGGCCTGACCCGCGGCGGGTCCCAGTGGACCCCGGCATTCGTCACGGCACTGAACCAGAACAACTGCATCGGCTGCGGGCGCTGCTTCAAGGTCTGCCCGCGCGACGTCTTCGAGCTCATCGACCGGGACGACTTGGACCTCGACGACGATGACGACTTCGACGACGAGTTCGACGAGGCGCCCGGCATGGTCATGAACCTGAAGAACGTCATGGACTGCATCGGCTGCGAGTCCTGCTCGCGGGTCTGCCCCAAGGGCTGCCTGAGCCACGAGCCGCAGCCGCTCGCCGCCTGAGCCGGGCACGGCGGCACATCGCCCGTCCGTTCGCTTGCCCGGCCCGGCGCCAGCGCCCGGGCGGAGCGGGCACCGGCCGAGGTGCCTGCCCCCGAAAGGGCCGCGGTGACCGTGGCACGACCGTGAGCCCCGAACTCGGCCTCGGCCGCGCCAGTCATGCGCCGGTCACGCGCTGGGCTTGGCCGGCGCCCTCTTGGCGCCAGCCGGCTTGGCGGCTGATTCGCTGGCCTTGGTTGCGGCCTTCTTATCGGCCGCCTTATCGGTTACGGCCTTCTTGTCTGCCACCTTCTTGGTGGCCGCCTTGTTCGCTGCCGCACTCCCGGGCGGCGTCTTCTTCGGCGCGCTCTTCTGCGCTGCGGTCGTCTTTGCAGCAGTCTTCTTGGCGGCCTTCTTTTCCGCCGCCGACTTCGGCGCGGTCGCCTTCTTCGCGGCCGGCGCCTTCAAGGCGGTTGTCTTCTCGGTCGCAGCCTGCTCGAGAGCCGCCAGGCTGCCGGTCGCCATGGCCGATGCGGCGGGTGTCGGATTGGTGTGTCTTGGCGCTGCCGCGAGAGCTCGCTCCGATGACTGCCGCGGGGCCGCGGCCGGAACCGCGCTCGGCGCCGGCCAAGCCGTGGCCGGCGGCTCGGTCCGCGGGGGCTGCTGCGCGGCCGCGGCCGGCGGAGCCGCGGCACTGAGCTCCGCCGCCAGCGCCGGCGCATCCGCCGCCGCGGCCGGCGGTGCCCGGCGAGGCGATGGCTTTCCAAACAATCCGTCCAACAAGTCTTTGATCAGATAGTACATACATACCCCTAAAGGATTGCCCGGCTACCCGGCCAACCGCTAACGAAACGATGAAGGTCTATGTGCGAGAGATGGCGGTGACAGTCTTGGCCGGCTGGCCGCCGACGCCGTTGCAGCGTCCTCTGTCCAGCCCCAGATCCGTCGGCGCGGAATGCTAACATCGGCCGCTGTTTCGGGTGGGATCGATGATGCAGGTCGCCGCGCCACGTCCGGCACCGGCATCCCAAGACGCCCGTCACAACGGCACCGCCGCGGATGCTGCATGCTTAAGCTCTGGACCATCGAGCGCACGCGCTACGCCGCAGGCAACCCCGACAGACGTGCCGTCAGGCCCGATGAGCAGGGTTCATGCTTAGGGGTCAGTAGGACTAATCTTTAACTCAGAACCTGACGGGGTATTTTCAGAGACGCAAGCGCATCGATTCTCTTTTCGATCACCGCGCGCCCGCGACCAGCGTGGCTGCACGACACCGGTCCCTAGCTGTGCGTCCTTTGGCGGCCAACAATTGGCCGCTTTTTTTTGCCCGCGTCTTGCACGAAGGACCGAATCTGGCCAGACGCCGACGCCACGACGCGGCAGCGCCGGCACGGCTCAGGTGACGCAGGCCGACGTGCCCGCTCCTGGTGCGCCGCTGTCCGGATCATCCGCGCTCGGCGTCAGCGCCGAGCACACGTGCTGGGCAAGGCCGGCACCGGCCTCGGCGTAGAGATTGAACACCTGATGCACACCGGCGGCGCGCAGCGCTGCCTCATCGTCCGGGAACTTGGCGATGGCCCCGACGCTGCCCCTGAAGCCCTCCTTCAGCAGGTGCTCGGCGGCGAAGACGTTCTCGTGCGCCTGCGGCATGGCCAGCAGCACGAGCTTGATATGACCGTCGTCGAGGTGCAGCCGGTGCCAGAAGTCGGCGTCCGTCGCCGAGCCCTGCACGACGTTGCGGCCCGCGGCCTTGTGCCGTTTCACGCTGTCCGGATCGGCGTCGATGCCCACCGGCCGCAGCCCCCGTTCCTGGACCAGGAAGTCGTAGGCGCCGCGACCGACGCGCCCCATCCCCACGATCATCACGTCCGCATCGCCGGGGTCGATCTCGCGTTCCACGTCCAGGCGCTTGCTGCGTTCCTGGCGCCGCAGCCGGGCGCTGAACAGCTCGTAGAGCGCGTGCGACTGCGCATTGAGCGGCGAGGCGATGACGAAGGACAGGGCCACGGTGATAGCGACGATAGCTAGCCAGTCCGAGGACAACCACCCATTCTTGTTGGCCACGGCGGCGACGATGAGACCAAACTCGCTATAGCTGAACAGGGTCAACGCGCCGAGCAGGGCCGTACGTGCCCGCAGCCGAAAGCCGAGCAGCAGTTGCTCGAACAGGAAGCCCTTCAGCAGCAGTGCCGCCAGCAGCAGGATCACCACCGGCAGCATGTCCAGGCTCGGCGTCGCGGTGAGCCCGATGCTCAAGAAGAAACCCACCAGGAAGAGATCCTTCAGGCCGAGCAGCGCCTTCGCCAGCTCACCGGACTTCGGATGCTGGGCGACCAAGACGCCGATCACGAGTGCACCGAGATCGCCCTTGACCCGCGCGAGCTCGCAGAGCTCCGAGAACCCGAGCCCGAGCGTGAGGCCGAACAACAGCAGCAGCTCGCCGTGTCCCACCCGCTCCAGGAGCCAGAACAGCAGCGGACGCGCGTAGAAGACGGCAAGCAGCCCGAGCGCCCAGAAGGTCGGGATCTTGCCAGCCGTGAAGGCCAGAAACAGTACCGCAATGAGATCCTGCACGATGAGGATGCCGATGGCGATGGTGCCGTAGAGGGAGCCCATTTCGCCCTTCTCCTCCAGCACCTTCACCGCGAACACGGTGCTGGAGAAGCTGAGCGCGAAGGCCAGCACCAGCGCCGGACCGTATTCCATGTCCGCCAGATGCGGGAGACCGAGGTTGCCGAAGGTCAGGAGCAACGGCACCAGCAGCGCGACGATCGCCACCATGTGCAGCGATGCCACGCCCCACACTTGCGGCGCCGCCAGACTCTTCGGCTTGAGTTTCAGGCCGATGGTGAACAGCAGGAGCGTGACGCCGAGTTCCGACAGCGTCTCTATCAGGGGTCCCGACTCGGCGCCGAGCCCATGCAGCACGAAACCGGCGACCAGATAGCCCACCAGCGGCGGCAGCCCATACTGTTTGGCGGCAACGCCGGCGCCAAAGGCGACAGCAATCCAGGTGATGGCGTCGAACATCGACGGCGACTCCACTGCAGGAAGAACGCATCCAGCGGCCAGCCCCGGTCCCTGGTCCCTAGCCCTTGGCACCATAGCCGCACGGCCGACTTGACGCAAAGCACAGTCTGTGGCGATTCGCGCCGGCGCCCCGCCGCGCGTGACAAGGGCGTTACGATATACTCGACCAACGCGCGGTCCTGCCCTGGACAACGCCGACCGCCATTCCCGAAAACCGCTTAACGATCAAGGGTCAATCCATGTCCGAATACAACGCGGAGGACGTCCGCAACGTCGCCCTCGTCGGCCATGCCGGAGCCGGCAAGACCACGCTGGTGGAAGCACTTCTTGCTGCCGCCGGTGCCATCAAGGAGCCGGGCAGCGTCGCCAAGGGTACGGCGGTCTGCGACTGGGACGACATGGAGAAGGACCTTAAGCACTCGCTCGATGTCGGCATCACCGGCTTCACCACCCACGGCAAGCACATCAACCTGCTGGATGCGCCCGGCTACCCCGACTTCCTCGGCCGGGCGCTGTCGGTGCTGAGCGCCGTGGAGACCGCCGCCATCGTCGTCAATGCCGAGAACGGCATTGAGAACCTGACTCAGCGCATGTGGAACGCCGCCGACCGGCGCAACCTCTGCCGCATGTTCATCATTAACCGCATCGACGCGGACGGTGTGGACCTCGGCGAGCTCACGACCCAGATCCGCGACGCCTTCGGCGCCGAGTGCCTGCCCATCAACCTGCCGGCGGAGGGCGGCAAGCGCGTCATCGACTGCTTCTTCAACCCGGCCGGCGAGGGCGCCGACTTCTCCAGCGTCGAAGAGGCCCACAGCCAGATCATCGACCAGGTCGTGGAGGTGGACGAGGACCTCATGGACGTCTACCTGGAGCAAGGCCAGGAGCTTAGACCCGAGCAGCTCCACGACGCCTTCGAGGAGGCCCTGCGCGAGGCACACCTGGTGCCCATCTGCTTCTGCTCCGCCGAGACCGGCACCGGCATCCCCGAGCTCTTGGAGATCCTGACCCGGCTCATGCCGAACCCGGCAGAAGGCAACCCGCCGGCCTTCATGAAGGGCGAGGGTGCCAACATGCAGCCGGTCGCGGTAACGCCGGACCCGGGCAAGCACGCCATCGCACACGTGTTCAAGATCATCAACGACCCCTTCCGGGGCAAGATCGGCATCTTCCGCATCCACCAGGGGCGCATCACGCCGAACACCCAGCTCTTCATCGGCGACGCCCGCAAGCCCTTCAAGGTCAACCACCTGTTCCGCGTGCACGGCGCCGAGCTGATCGAGGACGACGAGGGCGTGCCCGGCGACATCCTCGCCGTCACCCGCGTAGACGACATGCACTTCGATGCCGTGCTGCACGATAGTCACGACGAGGACCATTTCCATCTGAAGAGCATCGAGTGCCCGATTCCGCTGTTCGGCCTCGCCGTCAACGTCGCCAAGCGCGGCGACGAGCAGAAGCTCACCGACGCGCTGCACAAGCTGGAGGCCGAAGACCCCTGCTTCCACGTCGAGCACAACGCCGCCGCCAACGAGACGGTGATGCGCGGCCTCGGCGAGCTGCACCTGAAGGTGCTGATGCGGCGGCTCTCCGAGCAGTTCCACGTGGACATCGAGACCAAGCCGCCGAGCATCCCCTACCGCGAGACCATCACGGCCAAGGCCGAGGGCCATCATCGCCACAAGAAGCAGACCGGCGGCGCGGGCCAGTTCGGCGAGGTGTACCTGCGCATCGAGCCGCGCGAGCAGGGGGCAGGTTTCGAGTTCGCGGACGAGACCGTCGGCGGCTGCATCCCGAACCAGTTCATCCCGTCCATCGAGAAGGGCGTGCGCCAGGTTCTGGATGAAGGCGCCATCGCCGGCTATCCGCTGCAGGATGTCCGCGTGGCCGTGTACGACGGCAAGTCCCACCCGGTGGACTCCAAGGACATCGCCTTCGCCACCGCCGGCAAGAAGGCCTTCCTGGAGGCCGTGGACAAGGCCAAGCCCGTGATCCTGGAGCCCATCGTCAAGATCCGCATCACCGCGCCCGACAGCAACATGGGCGACCTCGCCGGCGACCTGTCGGGACGGCGCGGGCGCATCAACGGCAGCGAGTCCAAGAGCCGCGGGCGCATCGTCATCGAGGGCGAGGTGCCGCTGGCGGAGCTCGAAGGCTACGAGTCCAGGCTCAAGTCCATCACCGGCGGCGACGGCACCTACGCCATCGAGCTTAGCCACTACGAGGCGGTGCCCGCCAACATCCAGAAGCAACTGAGCGACGCCTTCCAGCGCGCGAGTGACGACTGAAGCAACCCGTCGTATGCGGTGAGCGCGAGCAAGCCGCATCGTCTCCAAGGTCAGCGCCACCGCGCGCCGAGGCGCTGATGCGAGACTGGGTAAGAATCCGTCGTAGGTCGGGCTGAGGTACGAAGCCCGACAGGATGCGCGCAACGTAACCGCCTGATTGCCGCGCCTCCTTCGTCGGCCCGACCTACAGGAGCGCGCGTCGTTCGGTGGCGAGCGCGAATACTTGCCCGATCTCACTGATCCGCGTCGGCGCAGCGGCGATGGCACAGTCTCTGGATGTGCTACGGGCTCCTACCCCGCGCTTCCTGAGCGGCGCCACTGTACTTCGACCGCGTCGCCAAGAAGCGGCTCTACGCCCGCAACGGCATCCCCGAGTTCTGGATACTGGACCTGAAGACGGGATTGCTTGAGGTCTACCGCGAGCCTCACGGCGAGGACTTTGCGGTTCTGGAGAGCTATGGAAAAACCGGCGCGGTGAACCCGCTCGGGGCGCCGAATGCGGTGATCCAAGTCGCCGACTTGCTCCCCTGAGCCGGCGGGCATATGGCTGACTCGCCGCAGCTGGCGCCGCCGCCACGGGGCGCCGACCACTAAAACCGCGCCGGCATGCGACTGATTAGATCCCGAAGCTCCCGAAGCGTCTGTCGCCACGGGTAGCAGGAAATTGGGCAAGGGCACTCGTGCAACAGTGCGCAAGTCCCGAAACCGTCTCAGGTCGTTGTCGTTATCGTCATCGTCATCTCAACCGTGCGGATACTCGATTACGACAACGACAACGACAACGAGGCAGCAGGGTCTCGGAATTTCGGTCTTGATCGTAACTCCGACCAAGCGCTCGTCCTGTGGGAGCGGCGTCCCCGCCGCGACCGGGCGCCCGTCGCGCCGAGGACGGCGCTCCCACGGCGGTGGACGGACTTATGATCAAGGCCG
>NZ_JAJDNQ010000136.1 GCF_022340605.1 Thiohalocapsa sp. | reverse complement strand
TGGCGAGACGCCGATGCTCCCAGTGTGCCGGCGGGACGCCGGCGCTCCCGGTGTGCCGGCAAGATGCCGGCGCTCCCGGTGTGCCGGCAAGATGCCGGCGCTCCCAGTGTGCCGGCGCTCCCAGTGTGCCGGCGCTCGCACGATGTCCGCGCTTGGGAGCGCCGGCGTCCCGCCGGCAACTGGGATGGCCGGCGTCCCGCCGGCCGGCCGGGACGCCTCCTCGGCAGACCGGCCGCAGTCGCAAGTCCGCGCTCAGGGTGTCCGCGCCTGAACCAGCATGTCAGGCAACACTGTCTCGATGTACACGGCGCGGTCCGCGGCCTGCTCGGCGATGCCGCGCAGCCAGCCGGACACCGGCCCGACGGCGATCGTGGTCACCAGCAGCAGCACGCCGGCCACCGACGCGATGCCGAGGTCCAGCAGCTTCGGCCGCGGCGGCGCCGGCGCTGCGGCGTCATCCGGCCGGCCGTAGAGCCGCACCACGAGCCGGAACAGATAATTGACCTCCACCGCGGTGCCGAGCAGCACCAGGGCCAGCGCACCCAGCGCCAGCGGCGTCGACAGGTCCGCGAGCCCCAACAGCACCAGCAGCTTGGCCCAGAAGCCCGGCAGCGGCGGCACGCCGATGAGCGACAGCGCGAACAGCACCACCAGCGCGGCGGCGATGGGCGCTGAGCGCGCCGCACCGGTGAGCCGCTCCAGGGCACCGCGCCAGCGGGTGGCGAGTGCGAACAGCGCCGACTTGATCACCAGATGGTGCAGCGCCAGCGCCAGCCCGGCCAGCACGCCGGCGGTGCCGGACAGCGAGAAGCCGATGAACACCAGCCCGAGCTGGCCGATGCTGGAGTAGGCCAGCATGCGGTTCAGGTCCCGCGCCCGCCAGGCGGCGAGCTCGCCGGTGATGAAGCCGAGTGCGCCCAGGGCCAGCATGAGCTGCGCCGCCCCGGTGCCGTCGAAGGCAAGCACCAACAGCCGCACCACGACGATCACCGCGAGCTTGGACACCAGCCCCGCCAGTAGCGCGCTGATGCGCGCCGGCGCGGTGGCATAGACCTCCGGCACCCAGGTGTTCAACGGGAACAGCTCCGCCTTGATGCCGAAGCCGATCAGCAGCAGCGCGAAGGCCGCGAGCCCCGTGGGCCCGGCCAGGTTCTCGGGCGCCAGCACGGCGAGATGCGCCAGGTTCAGCGTGCCGGTGTCGAGATAGACGATGGCGATGCCCACCAGCGCCAGCACTGAGCCAAAGGCCGACAGCAGCAGGTAGCGCACCGTGGCGATGTAGGCGGCGCCGGTGGCGCGCAGGCTGATGAGCCCGAAGCTCGCCACCGCGGTGAGCTCGTAGAAGACGTAGATGTTGAACAGGTCGCCGGACAGGGCGAGTCCGGTGGCGGCCGCCGCCAGCAGCAGCATCACCGCGTCGCGCCGCGCCGCGTCCGCGTCGCCCTCGCCGCGGGACCAGAACAAAAGCGCCAGCACCGGCACCGCGGTGGCGAACAGGAGCGCGAGGCGGTCCACGTAGAAGACGATGCCGAGTGGCGGTGCATAGCCGCCGATGGCGAGCGAGTAGGGCGTACTACCGAAGGCGAGCCAGAGCCGGATCAGCAGGTAGGCCGACACCGCCAGTGTCGCGGGCCCCAGCAGTCGCGCGACGGGCGCGGAGACTCGGGCGAGCGGCTGCATCAGGAACGCCGCCAGCAGCGGCAGCACGACCGGCAGCACGGTGTGGTTCTGGGTGACGGAGAACAGGCCGGTCATTGGGAGGCGCCCGTGGGGTCGGAGAGGGGCCGGTCGGATGCGGCAGCGGCGGCTCGTGCTGGAATGGATGGCGGTATGGGCGGCGGGAGGGGCCGCTCGCCCGCCGGTGCCTCGCGGCTGCCGTCGGGCACGATGCCGGCGTCGCGGCAGATGTCCAGCTCCAGATGCCGGCGCAGCTCGCGCACGTCGAGCGTGCCGTAGATGCGATGGATTTTCAGCAGCACGGACACCGCCAGCGCCTGCACGCCGACGCCGATGACGATGGCCGTCAGCACCAGTACCTGCGGAATCGGGTCCACCATGGGAACGCCCGCCTCGTGCACGCCAAGAATCGGCGCGACGGCCTCGCCCCGCCAGCCGGTGAGCACCATCAGCAGGTTCGCGCCCGCCTCGGCGATCGCCAGCGCCAGCACCATCCGGAACAGGTGGTTGGCCATGACCATGCCCACCGCGCCGATCACCAGCAGCCCGATGGCGCCGGCGTAGAGGATGGCCGCGAAGCTCAGGGTGTCGAGGTTGAGCGCGCTCATGACCCGCCGTCCTCCGAGTGTGGGTGCGGGTGCTGGTGCGGATGTTGGGCCGTCGCCGGCTGCTCGGCGAGCTGGGTCATGAGCCCCGCCAGCTCGGCGCCCACCTTGAGGCCGACGGCCAGCGACAACAGCGGCAGGGTGCCGGCGGAGAGCAACTCGCCCATCACCCCATGGCCCAGCATGGGTTTCAGGAAATCGCCGTTGTCCCACAGCGACCACAGCCCCAGCGCAATGAAGCCGGCGCCGGCGAGTCCCTCGACGACGGCGATGGCCGTGTGGCTCATGCCGCCCGAGCCGTCCTTGCCCGGCCGCGCCAGCACCAGCACGAAGAAGGCCGCCGCCAGGATCACACCGCCCTGGAAACCGCCGCCCGGCGTCAGGTGACCGTGCACGATGATGTAGAAGCCCACCACCAGCAGCAGCGGAAACAGCAGGTCCGCGCCAGTGCGCAGGATGAAGCCGCCGGGCGGCTCCTCGGCGTGGTGCTCGCAGTCTTTGCGCCCGCGCACCAGCACCAGCCCGGTGGCGGTGGCGGCGGCGAACAGGATGGACAACTCGCCTAAGGTATCGATGCCGCGGTAGCCCAGCAGCACCGCGGTGACGATGTTGGTGGCGCCCACCTCGGCCGGTGCCTGGGACAGGATGTCGCCGCCGATGCGCATGGGCGGCTCGCCGAAGCCGAGCTGCGCGGCGATCACCAGCAGCAGGAAGGCGAGCCCGGCGGTGAAGAGCAGCGAGGCGATGTTACGCATCGGGCTCGTCTCCCGCGGCGCTCTGGCGAGTGGCGCCGGCGTCGAGCCGCCACAGGCCGAGCCGGCGCAGCCCCAAGGCCAGTACCACGCCGGAGAGCCCGGCGCCCACCACGGCTTCGGTCATGGCCACGTCCGGCGCGTGCAGCAGCACGAACAGCACCGCGACGCCCAGCGATACCACGCCGGATGCGGCCACCGCGCCGATCATGTTGTCCAGCACCAGCATCAGCAGCGCGGACACCAGCACCAGCAGGACGGCCAACAGGGCAAAGAGGGTTTGCAGGTCCAACGTCGGCTCCTCACGACTCCGTGGCGGATGGGCCGGAGGCGTCCGGCAATTGGCGTGCGGCCGGCGCGGGTGCGCCGCCGTCGTCGGCGCGCCAGGGCCGCACGCCGGCCTGGAACAGCGCCCGGGCGATGGTGGAACTGCCCACGGGGCTCGTGAACAGGATGAAGCCAGCGATGCAGAGCACCTTGGCCCACCAGGCCGGGTGCACCAGTGCGACGCCCAGCAGGAACGATACGGCGCCCAGGGTCACGGACTTGGTGCCCGCCTGGATGCGGTTGTAGACGTCGGGCATGCGCACGATGCCGAGCGCCCCCAGCGCGAGGAAGGTCGCGCCAAGCAGCAGGAACAGATCCCCGATAAGTCTCACGCCTGCTCCTCCATGTCGGCACCCGGCCGGTTTGCCTCGATGGTGCGCGCGATGGCGACGACAAAGACGAACGCCAGCACCCCGAACACCAGCGCCACGTCCAGGTACAGCGGCGTGTCGTAGAACAGCGCGAAGCCGGCGATGCCCGCCGTCGCCGTCACCGACAGCGTATCGGCGGCAACGATGCGGTCCGCCGCGCCGGGCCCCAGCACCAACCGCAGCAGCCCGAGCAGCAGCGCCATCCCCACCAGCAGAAAGGCGGCGATCTCCAGCAGGTTCAGCGTCATTTCAGGAACCCCTTGATGTGGCGCTCGAAGCCGGCGGCGATGGCCGCCGTCGCGTGCGCCAGGTCCGTGCCTGGCGGGCAGTCGATCCAGTGCACCAGCAGGCGATCGTCCTCGACATCGATGGTGAGCGTGCCGGGGGTCAGCGTGATGCTGTTGGCGAGCAGCATGCGCCCGAGCGCCGAGCGCAGCTCGGTGCGGACCTCGACGACGGCCGGGCGGATAGGCAGCGACGGCGACAGCACCCGCCGCGCCACATCGAAGTTGGCGATCACCAGCGCGACGAAGAAGCGCACCAGGTAGCGCACCAGGTGGATCGGCGCGGCCGGCGAGAAGCGCATGCCGGTGAAGATGCCGAGCCGCGGCGCCGCAACCACTGTCACCAACAGTGCGACGACGGCGCCCGCCAGGAGTTCCTGCGCGTCCAGGCTGCCGACCAGCAGCACCCAGAGGAGCAGAGAAACGGCGAAGGTGAAGAGCAGGTGGGGGATGCCCGGCCGCGGATCGGTGCTCGCTGGTGACTCCGCGGGCGGCTGGACGTTGGATTGTGCTTGCTGCACAGGAGACCTCGTTCGTGCAGTGCGTTGCCTCGTTGGCGTTCCGCCATCGCGCGGGCGGCAACAGGCGTAAAGGCTAACACGGTACACCCTGCGGGTTACATGACGGAGCGATGAATAGTTGACCTGGCATCGGCTGGGGTTTTCCGGCGACCTCCGGGCGGCGGGCCTTGGCCGGGTTGGATGGGCGCAGAGACTGTGGAAATATTTTGGTGTAGCAGCGCTTGTGGGAGCGGCACTCTCGGTGCCGCGACCGGCGGCAAGTCAGCACACCATGCCCCGAGTCACCGCCAAGCGGCAGGCAGCCTCCCAGCCATTGTCGCGCCCCAAAAGGCAGTGGCGCTCCCAAGCCGGCGCGCCTGGGTTAGCCATTATGGGAGGTCGGTTCAGCGCAGCGTAACCCGACGATGGGCGACGGCGCGCCGTTGATGGTCGGGTTACGCTGTCGCTAACCCGACCTACGATCTGCGCCATTTCGGCGTTGCGAGCAATACTTCCACGGATTCGCGGCGAAATTCACGGAGCCCGAGTCCGCCGGGAGGTGTCCAGGGAGTCGCGGCGGGGATGCCGCTCCCACGGGCGCGCGTGCGCGATCGCGGCGCTGTTCCTAAGGAGGCATGGCTATGGAGGAGGGGAGAGGACACGCCGGCGGGCACGCGCAAGGTGCGCTGCCCGCCGTACTGCTCCGCCGTTGACGCTTGGCGACCACACGTTGAATGGCGTTTCGATTGCCGCTGTCGCAGGTCCGCCGAAGACTCGCGCAGCAACGCGCGTGGCATGATGCCGCTTCGGACTGGATGACCCGCGCGGGCAACGCCCGTGCGAACCGCTGCGCGCCCCGCCTCGCGACGGGTTTCCACTGCAGAGGTGTCCTGTCACCAGAGCATAGCCGACGCGCGCGCCCTTGCAAGGGAGACAGGGCGTGCGTCTCCGGTAGGTTGGGCTGAGGCACGAAGCCCGACATCGCGCGCCGTAACTACCTGATTGTCTGGCGCTTCCGTGCCAGCCCGATCGGCACGTGCGGCATCGCTGACCGGTTCGGAGCGGATCGTTGCGCTGTCTTCTGAAGCACGCCTTCACGTGCCCGATGCTGCGTCGTCATCAGCCGGCGCCGGCACGTCCAGCGCCGCCAGCGGCAGGTAGGGGCTGGTGACGCCGGCCGTCACCCCGCGGCGCCGGGCGACGGCCTCCAGCGCCAGCGGCCAGAGGGCGACCAGCCCTTCGGGGACGCGGGTCCACCTGCCCGCGCGCGCCTCGTGCTCGTGGCCGTCCAGCAGGCTCGCGCAGCCGCGGTGCAGCTCGCCGGCATCGCCCCGCAGGATGCCGAGGATGGCACGGGCCAGCGGGTGCGCCCAGCCGAAGGGGGGTGCGAGGCTGTCTTCCGGAGCCTCATTCGGCACGGACTCCAGAGGGGGCGCTTCCACTGGCTGTTCGGCGGCCAGGTGTCGCAATGCCTCGAAGCCCTCCGCCAGCCCCAGCTCCGGCTTGCTCTCCGGCAGAAACCACAGCGCGCGCGGCAGCGCGGCCAGGGCGCCGCGTAGCGCGAGGTCGCCGAAGGCCGCCGCCGTCATCAGCGGGATCTCCAATTGGCGGATGGCGTCGCCGCCGGTGATCTCGCCGGGAATGCGCGTCTCAAGCAGGGCCACGCCTTGTACGGCGGCCTCGCGGAAATGCCGCCGCAGCCCGGCCATGTCGCCCTCCAGGTTCGCCAGCAGCCCGAGCAGATAGGCATGGCGGTGGCGGCGGAAGGGCGTCCATTTCGCCTCGGCGCCGGGTACGTAAAAGCGCTTGTAGCGGGCGATCTGCGCTGGGGTGATCTGGTTGAGCATGGCTGGTATACGGAAGTATCGAGGCCACTCTCGAGGCCGCCCGCGGCGCTGATCCGTGTCGCCCTGGCGACACGGGCAAGTATCGTAGGTTGGGTCAGCGACGGCGTAACCGGACAATCAATGGCGCACCGTCGCCCAACGTCGGATTACGCCGCGTTGATGCGACCTCCCGTAACGGCCGCTCCAGGCGCGCCGTCGTGGGAGCGCCACTGCCTTTTGTGGCGCGACGATAGCTGAGAGGCTGCCTGCCAGTTGGCAGTTGCTCTGGGCGTGGTCGGCTGCCTCGCCGCCGGTCGCGGCACCAAGAGTGCCGCTCCCACAAGAGCTGCTATACCGAATGCCTTCACAGTGTCGGAATGTCGCTTCGGCTCGAGCACGTCTCGGAATGTCCACGTCGCTGTACTAGCCGCCTTGCGCGGCGGTGATGGCCGCATGGATCTGCTCGATGAGTTCCTTGTTCTCGTCGGTATCCGGCAGCGTGCTGAGCACCTCGTCGAGCTTGGTCACGACGTCCGGGTTCCTGAGCAGGGCCTGGATGTGCGGGTGATCCCAGAGATCGAGGTTGCGCAGGTCGTAACCGTTCCAACCCGTGTCGCTGTTCGGGGTCGGTGCCTTCCAGTCGTACGTTCGGGCGTCCTGCGCCTCGATGACGACGCCGCGGATCCTGGGCTCCCCGCCCAGCGCGGCCTCCAGCAGGATCTCCGCGAGCGGCCGGTCCGCGGCGCCGTCGATGCTGACCGCTCTGGAGCCGCCGGTGCGGATCATCTCCAGCAGCGTCGCCAGCACCCACTGGTCGGACATCTGCGGCCCCTTGTTGGGGTTGCCGAGCTTGGCGCCCGGCCCCTTCGCCTCGCCGATGATCAGGGTGCCATCCGACGCTCGCCAGACCTGGTCGAAGCCCGTGCCCTTTGCGAACGGTCCGATCAGCTCGGCATCGGTCTCCGCCAGCATGTACTTGGTCAGCGCGAACTCGCCGACCACCTCGGTGACCTGCTGATTGAGGCCTGCCGTGTCCACGCCCATCTCCTCGGCGAAGTGCACCAGGCGCTGGTACTTGCGCTCCTGCTCGTAGAGCGCCTCCAGGTGCTGCTTCAGCACCGCGGGATTGTTCGCGGGGTCAGGGTCGGCGCCGACGCGTTCCAGCAGGTCCTTCAGCGGTGCCGGACCCTGCAGCTCGGTGTCGGCATCGGCAACGGCCTCGCGGAAGGCTCGGCCGACGCGGCCGGACCGGTCCGAGGAGGTCGGCACCGGCGCGGCGTCGAGGACGGCCCCGAGCTTGGCCAGCAGCTCGGCGCGGGAAACGGTGAGCGTATGCCCGTCCACCGTGACGGTCAGGTCGCCGTCGGCCCCGGCGTCCAGCGCCGCGCGCAGGTCGGCCAGCATCTGTCTGGCCTGCGCCCGCGTCGGCGTGAAGGGCAAGGTGGGCTGAAGCTCCAACTGGAGCTGCTTCGCGAGCCACGCCGACTGCTCCAGCAGCGTGCCGCGGTGGCCGTCGTTCCAGCCCGTGCGGCTGGCGGTGGCGTCGGCCACCAGCGCGGCGAACAGCGGGGGCGGGTCCGGCAGCGCCTGCCAGTCCTCGCGGGCCTGGCGCAGTTGCAGCACCCAGGGGTCGCCGCCGGCCAGCGCCGGCGGATCGTTGGCCAATTGGTCCAGCAGCTTGCCGATGCCGATGCCGTCGTCCAGCCGGTTGACGGCCTTCACCAGGTCGCTGCCGAGCCAAGCCTGCTGCTCGGCGTTGCCGCGGCCGGTGAGCAGATAATCCACCAGC
Source organism: Thiohalocapsa sp. (assembly GCF_022340605.1). GTDB lineage: Bacteria > Pseudomonadota > Gammaproteobacteria > Chromatiales > Chromatiaceae > Thiohalocapsa. Next base: position 66,663 of record NZ_JAJDNQ010000136.1, on the reverse strand, counting down.
TCGGACAGGCGCGCCGGCGTGTCCGCCTGCGCGGCCTGCAGGAGCCGAGCGGCGTTGGCCAGGAAGTCCATCCTGTCCCGCGGCGTGTGGGCGCTTTCCAGCAGGCCGGCGAGCAGCTCATGGCGGCGTGCCGGCGGCAGGTGGAGCGCCGCCACGGTGTCCTGCAGATCGCGCACCGTGGTCAGCAGCAAGGGCCGGGAGCCGGCGCCGACCTCCCCGAGCAGGCTTGCGAGCCGGCGCTGTCCGTCCGCCGCGAGCCGCGGCAGCACCTGCGGCAGCAGCGCCGCCGAGAGGTCCGAGCGTCCGCCCTGGATGACGGCCAGCAACAGCCGCCGGCGCAGCTCCGGGGCATCCGGCAGATGCTTGGGCACCAGCACCGGTATCTGCACCAGCCCGCGCGCCACTCGTGCCATGGTCTCGTTGGCGCCCATGCGAGCGAGACCTTCCAGCAACCGCCGCGCATTGTCCGGCCCGTACTGCTCCACCGCCGTGGCCACGTCGTCGGCGAAGGCGGCGGCAACCGCGGTTTCGTCCCTGGCGAGCGCGGCCGCTCTGCCGGCGATCCGCAGCATCGCCTCCTGCTCCAGCTCGATGCGCAGGGTAGCCACCAGTCGCGGGTGCTGCGCGAGCCCCCGCAGCAGGTCCCGGCGCTGTTGCGTCGTCAACGGCCGCAGGCGTGCCGTGAGTCCCTCCAGCGCCGGCGCCGTCCAGGGCGCACCGCGCTGGAGCACGGTGCGCAACTGCTCCACCTCGCGGTACATCAGGCGCTGGGGGCCGTCGGCGGGCAACTGTTCCAGGAGCCGCCCAAGCTCGCGCATGCCATAGCCGCCGGGGGCGAGGTCGGCGATCTCGCCGAGGGCCTCCGCGGCCTTCTGCCGCAAGTGCGGGCTGGTCTCATAGGACGCCGCAAAGCGCCGCAGCAGCGCCAGGAAGGCCGGCCCCTCCAGCCGGGTGCCGAGCCGGTGCAGGCCGTCGGCCATGGCATCGGTGATGGCGCCGTCGAGGCGCTGGCGGGCGGGTGCGTCCAGTTCCGGGTGGGCGGCGATGAAGGCGCGCAGCGCCGCCGCCCGGTCGGAGACCTGCGCGGGTTGCAGCGCGGGCTCCGGCAGGGCGAAGCGCGGCGCCAGATCCAGGTCGCCGAGATCCAGCGCCAGGTCGCCGAGGTCGGGGCGGAGATAGCGGTCCAGCAGCGCGTCACCGAGGTTGACGATGCGCTCGCGCAGGCCGGCATCCGCGCCCGCCGTGCCGCGCAGCGACGTGTGCAGCAGCGCCAGCAGCGGGCCGATCTCGCCCTTCAGCCGACTGGCCAGGGCGCCGGCGCCGGTGCTGAGACCGGCCAGTCGCTCTGCCTCCGCCAGCAGCCGTTGGACCTGCTCCGCCGTGCCGCCGTGCGTCCCGAGGCGTTCCGCGAGCCCCTGGGCCAGATCCGCCAGCCGCGCGCGCAGACCGCCCGCGCGCGGCTCCTCCGCCTTGTTGAACAGCCGCGCCGGCTGCTCCAGCCAGCCGGGCCGCGTCAGGATGCCGGCGTCCATGGCCTGAAGGGTCTCCGGTGTCAGGCTGCCGACCTCGCCGGCGCGGCGGTTCAGATTGGCGAGCGCCCTGCGCGTGAGCTCGAGCTGGTCGGCGAGCCGGGCGCGCAGGGCCGGGTCGTCGGCGGCGCCGACGCGCTGCTCCAGGTCGGCGATGCGTCGCTGCTGGGCGTCGATTTCCAGATCGAGCTTGTTGCCGTAGCGAGCCGCGCGCTCGGCAAGCGGCATGCGCTGCCAGTCGCTCAGGCTCACCTCGTCGAGGCTGCCGATGTGCTTCGCCCAGGCCGGGTCCCTGGCCTGGAGCACGTGCAGGCCCTCTTCGCCGAGGACGGCCGGGTCCGCACCCTCGCGCAGCACCACCACCGGGCGGCCGTCGATGATGAGCGTCACGGCCTGGCCGCTGGTGGAGCGGGTCATGGCTTCGAACTCGTCGGCGCGCATGAGGATGACAGGCGTGTCCGCCACCAGGTGGCGTTGGGCGTCCGGCACCGAGTCCAGCAGCGCGGCGCGGAGGCTCGCCTGCTCGGCGGCGGTCTGGACCGGCTCGCCGCGGGTGCGCACCAGCGCTGCGTCCAGCGCTGCGTCCAGCGCGGTGTCCAGCGCGTGACGGTCCAGGCCTGGCGCCTCGCGCAGGGCGTCGTCCAGCATTCGCGTGCGCTCCGCCGGCGACAGGTCGCGCTGCTGTGCCTGCGCGACGCGGAGCAGGACCAGGGCGTGGTCGGGCAGGGCGGAGAGGGTGTCGCGCAGGTCCGGCGGCACGTTGGACAGGCGCCGTGCCCGCTCGCGGCGCGCCACGTGCACGTCGAGGTCTGCCATGAAGCCCGCCACGTCCATGCCCGGGTGCTTCTCGATGAGGTCGGCGATGAGCTGGCGGCGGTCCGGGGCGTCCGGCCCGGTGTCGCCATGCAGGCGGCGGAGTAGCGCCTGAATGGTCTCGGCGCTCATGCCCTGTTCCAGCGCGACCCGGCGCAGGTCCGGCGGCAGCACCGCGGCGCTGTCGCGCGCCGCCTGCACCTGCGTCGCCACCGCGTCGAGGCCCTGGCGCGGGAAGACCTCGCCGGCGCTGATGCCGGCGAGCCGGAGCGCCCGGAGCTGCGCCGGGCTCGGGCTGCCGGAGCGGACCGCGTCCGCCAGCATGCGCCGGTAGCGGCTGCGGTTGCGCTGCATCACGCGGTTGCGGGCGGCGCCGGACCAGAGGTCCTTGAGCCCGGCCTGGCCGATCTGCATCAGGGCGTCGTCGAAGGTGCCCTTGTGCTTGCCGGTGCCCACGTCGAACAGCACGCCGGCGGTCTCGCCCGCCATGCTGCCGAGCGCGCCGCCGACGCCCTCGCGCAGCATGCCGCCGGCCTTCGGGCCCAGGCGGCGGCTCAGCCTGGCCATGCGCGAGAAATCCTCGGGGTCGGCGCCGCGCGCGAGCGAGCGGGTGAGCCTCGCATCCAGCCCCTCGGAGACACCGGCGGATACGGCGCCCACCGCGGCACCGCGGCCGCCGGCCTTGAGCAGCTCCATGAGGCCGTTGCCGGCACCCTTGTGCCAGGTGTCGTCCTGGATGGCGGTCTGGGCGACGCTGCCCATGGCACCGGTGAGCCCCTCGCGCACCACCGCGCCGCCGACGCGCCCGAAGGTGCTGTTGAGCTTGCTGCCGACGCCGGCGAGCTTGCCCGCCAGGGTCGCCGCGTCGTCGCCGAGCCCGCCGCCGAGGGCGCCGCCGACGCCGGCCATGGTGGCCTCTATGGCGGTCTGCGCGGCATCGGTGGCCGCCTCCTCCCAGCCGTAGCGGTCGCCGCGCATGCCGGCCTTCACGGCCATGGTGGCGGCACCGGCCACCAGCGCGGTAATGACGCCCGCCGCCACCAGGTTGACGCCAGGGATCAGCATCAGCGCCACCGAGATCGCCACCGCCAGCGCGGTGATGGCCCCGGTCAGGATGGATTCCTGCCGGTCCAGCTCCGCCTGGTAGTTGCGCGCGGCGCCTTCCAGGTGGTCCATGCTGCGCAGCATGCTGATGCGATCGCCGCGGAAGTGCCCGCCCTGCTGCTCCGGCGGCAGGGTCGCGTCGTTGGGACCCGGGCCGAAGGCGTAGGTGGCGTAGGGCTCGGCGATGCGGCCGTCCGGCCCGAGCACCGCCGACGGGTCGTTCGGGATCTCGGTGCCGGGCGGGGCGTTGGCCCGGGCGGCGGCGATGATCTGCTGCGCCAGCGCGCCGCGCTGGCGGGCCATGTAAGCCTGCTCCGGCGTGCCGTCCATGGCCATGCTGCCCAGCCCGCCGGTGCCCGACACGCGCTGGAAGCGCTCGTGCCGCAGCGCCGCCTCCATGTGGCCGCGGTCGGTGACCGGATCGCCGCGGGCCAGCTCGGTGAGCTCGAAGGCGAGGTCGCCCGAGACTTCCGAGCCGAGGCCGCCCTGGTCGCCGAGGCCCAGGAAGTTGTCGAAGCTGGTGCCTTCCTCGCTTCGCCATTGGCCGCGGGCGGACGCCATCTCCCGCGCGGAGCGGCCGGTGAGGCCGTGCTTGAGTAGCGTCTCGTTGGTGCCGGCGTCCGCGGTGGCGAGGTATGTCGTCGACACGACGCTGGCGCGGCCGCCTTCCACCAGCTCGCGGCCGTAGCGGGCGCGCTTCTCGGCGTCGGTCAGGTCGTCCGCGCCGGTGGTGCCCGTGCGCAGCCGGCTCACGTCCTCGACGCCGCTGAAGAGCCGCTGGGTGCGCGTGGAAACGCTGGCCTGGACCTGTTCGTCGCTCATGCCAGCGACCCGCTTCGCGGCGGTATTCGCGGCGCTGTCGGCATTGCCGGCGCTGGTGTTGCGGGCGGCGTCGTCGGCGGCGAGGCGGCTCGCGAGCAGCCGCAGCCGCGCGGCGCGCTCGCGCTCGGCCCGGTGCAGGGCGTTCAGCGCCGCCTGGTGCTCGGCCGGGTGCGACTGGTAGTAGGCGCGGCGCTCGTCGAGGTCGCGCCGCAGCCGCGCGAGCGTCAGGTCCTCCAGCGCCAGGGTGACGCGGTGCTGGCTGTCCTCCGACGGGCCGAATGACTCGCCCTCGGCATGGTGCATCTCGTAGGCGGCCTTGGACGCCCAGGCCTGGTCGCTGAACAGGCCGTGCCGGGTCAGGTCCCGCACATAGCGCGTGGTCTCGCGGCCGACGGCCTCGCCCCGGTTGTGCTCGCCGAGGCCGGCGGTGGGGTCCGCGAACGCCTGCTCCGCCGCGGTGCGGTCGCGGTTCGCGGTCATCGCGTGGATGAAGGTCTCGCGGGCGTCCTTCAGCTTCGGGGCTTGGTCGCCGGCGCCGCTGCGCTGGCGGGCGAACTCGATGATGGCGGCGTCGAAGTGGGCCTGGATCTCGTCGTTGGTGAGCGCGGCGCCCGTCGGCGAGAGGGCGAATTCCTGGCGCGTCATCTGCTCCACGTCGGCCGCGAGGCTGAAGAGCTCCGCGTCCTGGCGGTCGCGGGCCTGCACCCGGCGCTCCTCGATGCGCGCGGCGAGCGCGCCGGCGGGGTTCAGGTCCAGGTAGCTGGTGGAGATGGTGAGCTCCGGGCCGGAGAGCTTCTCACGCAGTATCGCCCGGGTGCGCGCGCGCTCGGCCGGCCCCACTTGGGCCGCGGCGGCCGGGTCCGCCATCAGCTCGAAGGCCTGCGCCCTGAGCACGTTCTCGCGGGTCTGGCGGGAGTTGCCGAACCAGGCGTCGCCGGAAAAGATGCCGAGGGAGTCGTCCACCACCTGGTCGCGGGCGCGCTTGCGCGAGAGCGCATTGCCTGAGAGCAGGCCGCGCACGGTGCGGGCGTCGTCGGCGTCCAGCACCTCCCGGATGCGGTGGCGCAGGGTGTCCGGGTTCTGGTCGTTGAAGGTGGCCTCGACGGCGCCGGGGCCCGGCCAGGGCAGGCCGCCGACGGCGTCGAACACCGTGTCCGGCTTCGCGCGCGTGGAGGTCGCGTAAATCAGGCCGCCGACCGGGCTGACGACGGTGAGCGCCACCATGCCGGCGGTGCCCAGGCTGCGCACCGGCATGGCGTCGTCGGCCCGATGCGCCCGATCGTTCAGGTCGCCGCGGGTGGTCTTGATCACCTGGCGCAGCGTCTGGTCCTGCATGCGCACGCGATAGGCCTCGACGGCATCGAGGTAGGCGCTACAGGCGCAGGCGAGGTCCTGGTTCATGCTGCCGGCGTAGGCGGCCATGGTGCGCGCGAGCTGGCCTTCCGGGTCGTCCTTGGTGGCCAGCAGGGCGGTGATGCGCCGCTTCGCGTAGTCGTGGGCGTGGCTCAGGGTCGCGCCCATGGCCGCCGTGACCACGCCGGTGCTCTGGGACACGAACAGGTTCATGTCCACCGCGACGCCCTGCTTCAGGTCGTCGATGCCGCGCAGTGCCTTGCCGGCCTGCTCGTCCAGCTTGGCGGCGGTGTCGGCCGCGCCCGCGGCCATGCGCGCGTGCATCGCGCCCGCGCGCTCGCGCAGCATCGGCAACTGCTGCTCCGGCAGCGCCGCGGCGCTTTCGCGCGCCTTGTCCAGCAGCGGTGTCAGGCGGCGCGCGTCCAGGAACTGCCCCGGCGGCAGCAGCGCGGCGGCGCGCTGCACCAGCTCCGGGTAGGCGGCGGCCAGCTCCGGCGCGGTCGCGGCCAGCGAGCGCTCCACGGTGCGCGCCTGCCGGCGCAGGCCGGCGATGGCCTTGCGGCCGGCCTTGCGCAGGCCCTTGATGAGCCGGGGCTTGAGGTCGTGGCGCAGGTAGTCCTTGACGCCGTTGCGCTTGTCTTCCAGTTGCCGGCGGTAGCGGGCGAAGTCCGCCGCCCGGCGCTCGGCGTCGGTGGCGAAGGCGCGCCGCGCCTCCTCGGGCCGCGCCTCCATCAGCTTGCGGTAGCGGCTGCCGACCGGCGTGGTGATGCCCAGCGCCGCGCTGAGGAAGAGCCCGGCGTAGAGGTTCAGCGCGCCGGCGCGCCGCTTGAGCTCGGTCCTGCGCTGGGCCAGCTCCACCTTGTGATCGCGCTCCAGCACCGGCAGCGTGCGCTTCTCCACCCAGCGGCCGATGGCGCCCTCGTCCTGGGCCTTCACGTACTTGACCAGCGCGGCCTTCGCCTGCGACATGGTCCGCGTCGCGTTGGACTTGGCGCAGCGGGGCGCCGGGGCCTGCTCGCCCTTCGCCGCGGCGCTGCCCTCGGGAGCCGGGAACTGGGGCAACGCCAACGGCGTCGCCTTGCCCGTCTCCAGGATCTGCCCGACCCGCTCCTTCGCCTTGTCCAGGTAGCTGCTGGCGAATCGGGTCTTCAGCTCGTCGTAGGCCTGGCGCATGGCTGCGTCGTTGCCCACCAGCCCGTCGTGGACCTCCGCGACTACCTCCTCGCGCTTCTTCTTGCCCTTTTGGCCGAGGTTCTGCTCCTGCGTGTCGAGGTGTGCGCGGGCCGCGTCGGCGACCTGGTCCACCGCGTCGATGGCCTGCTGGATGCCATGCTCGACCCGCGCGATGCCGCGGGCCATGGCCGCGGCCACCGGCCCGGTCAGCAACATCAGCTCGAAGCCGGTCTGGCGGGCGAGGTGCTCGGTCTCGAACACGATCATCCGCTGCCCGGCCCGCGCCGACTCCACCAGCGCCGCCATGGCGGCGCGCACCTGGGCGTGGTGCAGCGACGGCGGCATGCCGGTGCGGGTGCGGATCTGCTCGGCGCGCTCGCGGGCCGCGGCGGGCGGGGCGGGGACCTCCGGCAGGTCGATGCCGAGCACTGTGATCGGCACCTCCGGTAGCGGCTCATCCGCCGGTGCCTGGTCTGTCGCCCGGTCTGTCGCCGGTGCTGTCCCCTGGTCCGGCGCCGGCCCGCCGCCGCCGGCACCGTCGTTCGTGGCGGCCTGTGCTCGCGGCTGATCCGATCTCTGAGCCGACCCCTGAGATCGATCCCCGGCTTGGCCCTGCGCGTCGCCCTGCCGGCGGTCGGCATCGCCCCGCGCGGCATCACCGCGGGTGGCGGCCGGCTCGCGGCCGTTGCCGCCGCTGGAGCCGGCACGCTCGGCGGTTGCACGCGTCGGGGCGCGGCCGGCGGACGGGCCCTGATCGGCATTCGCGCCCGGCACGCTGGTCGGTGTCTGCGTGCCGACCCCGCCGGGCGTCTGCCGCTGTGCCGGCTCGCCGGTGAGGTAGCCCGGCAGTGCGGCGGCGTCGGCGCGGTTATCGGTGCCGGCGTCGAAGTCTGTGTCGGCGCTGGTGTCCGCGCCGACCGTGGGGCTCAGCGTGGCGGGTATCGATTCCAGCCGCCGCACCGGGTCCGGGCGGCCCGGCACGGCGTCCGCGGGCCGGGCGTCGACGGCGCGTCGCGGCACGGGCTCGAGGGCCGCATCCGGCATGGCGGCGACGCCTCAGTGCAGGCCGTGCGGGTGCAGGGTCTCCGCCAGCAGCGGGGCCATGCGCCGCGGCAGCTTCGGCAGCCAGACCCAGCGGCCGTTGACCCAGACGAGGCCGTCGCCAGTGACGCCCGCGCGCTCGCCGGGCGTGGACCAGCGCCAGCACAGCCAGACGGGCGCGGGCAGGAGCCAGGGGGCGATGTCCCGCCAACCGGTTGGGAACGGCGCGCTGGCGGGGTTCGGGAAGCGCAGCAGGCCGGCGTTGGCGGCGTGGATGGCGAGCTCGCTGAGCCGGCCGCCGGGGGCGAGCCGCGGCGGGCGCCGGGCCAACTCCGCCAGCAGCGGCAGCAGGGCGTCGGCGAATGGGGCGTCGAACAGCGCGAGACAGTCCTCCCGCGCCGGCATCAGTGTGCGGGTGAAGGCCGGGTTGTCCAGGCCGCGCACCACCGGCTCCGCCGCCTGCGCAACCGTGGTCAGGGCCGCCATGGTCTCGGCGCGCGCCTCGGCGATCGCGGCCAGGCGCTCGACGGCGCGGGCCGCGGCGTCGGCCACCAGCGGCTCGGTGTCGGTGCCGAGCGCGGCGATGGCGTCCAGCGCATCCAGCGCCTCCAGCTCCGTGAGGCCCCAGATGGCGTGCAGCCGTGTTTCGGCGGCGGGGGTGTACAGCCGCTGCACCAAGGCGTCCTGGTCCAGCCAGGGCAGGGCGTTGGCGATGAGCCCGCGCAGCAGCGGCGGGCAGGTGTCCATGTCCAGCACCCGCAGCCAGGCCACCGGGTTACAGCTGTAGACCAGGTGCGGCTTGTGCCCGCCACGGCTCCAGGTGGCGAGCGCGGGCTCGCCGGCGACGGCGGGCGCCGTGGCCTGGCCGGCGTCGGCGGGTGTCCAGCCCAGCTCGGCGAGCCGCGCCGCGAGCCGCGCGAAGCCGAGCTCGGGATCGAGGATCAATACCCGCGTCAGGTCCAAGGGGCTCATGGGGCTTCCTCCAAGGTTGCCGTTGCGGTGATGCCGGCGCCCCAGCGGGCGAGCTTGGCGGGCTCGCCGCGGCCCTGCTTGTGGTACTCCGCCAGCACCCCGCGGTAGAGCGCCGCCGGCGGGATGGCGCCGTCCGCCGGGCCGTGCGCGGCGGCGGTGAGCACGGCGTTGCGGATCTGCCCCCCGGCCAGCTCGCAGTTGCCGGCCAGGAAGCGGCACGCCGCATCGCCCGGCGCCCGCGCGCCGAGGTGGCTGCGCCACAGCGCCAGGCGCTCGTCGAAGCCGGGTAGCGGGAACTCCAGGATCACGTCCAGCCGGCGGGTGAAGGCGGGGTCGATGCGCTCGCGGCTGTTGGTGGTGAGCAGCACGATGCCGGGATGGGTCTCGATGCGCGCCAGCAGAAAGTCGGTGAGCATGTTGGCGTAGCGCTCGCCGGTGTCCTTGCCGTCGGTGCGCCGCCCGAAGACGCCGTCCGCCTCGTCGAACAGCAGCACCACGTCCGCCGCCGCGGCCCGGTCCAGGAGCTGCGCCAGGTTCTTCTCGGACTCGCCGATGTACTTGTTCATGACGGCGGACAGGTCCACGCGGAACAGCGGCGCGCCGAGCCGGGTGGCGATGTGCCCGGCCGCCAGCGTCTTGCCGGTGCCGCTCTCGCCGACGAACAGCGCCCGCACGCCCGGCGTCGCGGTGGCCGCGAGCGTCGGCCCAAGGTGCTGCCACAGGATCTCGCGGCGGCGGGCGCGCAGGATCACCTCCTCGACGCCGGCGGCCACCGCGGCGGGCAGCACCAGCGCCTCCGCGGCCACGTCGCGCCCGAGCGGCTGCGCCAGGAGCCGAAGGTCGGCCGCCGCCTGCTCGCGGCGCGCCGCGGCCACGTGGGCCAGTGCGAGATCCTGTTCCGACTGCGCCGCCCGGGTACGCGCCTCGGCGCCGAGCCGCAGAATGACCGGGGCGCTGAGGCGGGCGCTGGCGAGGGTGTCCAGCAGCTCGGCCGGCGGCGGCCCGGTGCGCGGCCGGGCCTGTGCCGACCCGGTGCCGCGCGCCTTGGCTGGCGCATGGAGCCCGGCGCTCGCCGGCCCGGCCAGCGCCGCCAGCCAGAGGGCGCGCCGCTCCGCCGGGTCCGGCAGCGGCATGACGAGCTCGACGGCGCGGGCGCCGGCCACGCTCCCTTGCTCGCCGAGCAGCAGCACCAGCGGCAGGCGCGGCTGCACCCGCGGCAGCGCCAGCGCCTCGCCGGGGCCGGGTGCGGCGCGCAGCGCAACCAGCCGGCCGGCCAGCGCACAGCCGAGCCGCAGCGCGGGCTCCGCGAGCCAGTGCGCCAGATCCACGAGCAGTCCGCGCCGCCCCAGCAGCGCGGCCAGCGCCCCGGCCGCCTCGGCACGGCCGGAGCCCGGACCGCCGCGCAGCAGCACGCAGTCCGCGGCGTCGCCGCCCAACCCATCATCGGGCCCAGCGTCGAGCCCATGGCCCAATCGGGCCGCGAGGCCCGGCAGGGCGGCCTGAGCGGCGTTCGGCAGCACGTCGGCGGTGGGCAGGGGCTCGCAGCCGGGCCAATGCGGCTCGCCGCCGCAAAGGAGCTGCCACAGTCGCGGGTCCATGCGCAGGGTGCGCAGCGGCATGGGCAGATCGCCGGGGTGCTCCAGCAGGCCCAGATGCAGCGGCCGGCGCAGGGTCGCCTCGGCGTCCGGGGTTGGCTGGCCTAGCACGTCGCGCAGCAGGGCATTGCACAGGTGCAGCGTGGGCCGGGGCTCCCGCGCGGGTGCCTGCAGCGCGGCCAGGGCCACGCAGACCAGGTGCTCGCGCTCGACGCTCCCCACGAGACAGATCAGCAACAGCGCCGCGTCGGACAGGTGCTGCGTGTCGGTCAGCCGGGCCAGCGGCCGGTCGCCGTCGCGCAGTGCCGCCAGAGCCGCGACGATGTGCTCCCGCAGCAGCGCATCGGGCCAGTGGTCACCGGCAACCGCCGGCAGCGTCGGTGCTGTCTGCCGCAGCGCGTCGAGCAGGAGCCGGTAGCAGTCGTCGTCACGCGGCAGCGCCCGGCGCCAGAACAGCGCCAGCGTGGCCAGCACGAGCGAGCGCGCGAGGTCCGCAGGTGACGCGTCCCGGTCCGGCTCGGTGGGGATCGATGGGGACAGCACGCAGCTCATACCGGTGCCGGTTCGTCGTAATGGAAGGTCACGACCCGGCCCAGCCACGGCACCCAGCCCGGGTCGATGTCCAGCGCCGCCAGGCGCACCGGCAGCCGTACCGCCGCCAGCGGCCAGTGCAGGTCCAGGTGGGTGGGCGTGTGAAGCAGCCGCCCCGGCACCTGGAGCAGGGCGGGTTGCCAGACGGCGTCGACCGGGTAGAGCCGGCGGGCCAGGTCCATCAGCGGTGGCACGGCGGGCCAGGGCGGCAGCTCGAGCAGGTCCACGGGATCAGCCACGCCGATCCGCTCCGCCAGGAAGCGCGCCGCGGTACCGTCGGCGGACAGCGCCAGCGCGCGGCCCAGCCACCAGAGCCGCAGCCAGCCGTCCTCCGGCGTGCCGGATGCCGCCAGCAACGGCGCGACCTCCGGACGGTTCAGGAAGTTGATCAGGTAGAACAATCCGGCCTCGTCCACCGGCGGCCCGCCGGGCTCGGCATCGGCGGACGGTGACGATGGCCGCGGCTCCGACCGGGCCTCGGCAGCAGACGTAGTCTTGGACCTCGTCTCCGCCCCGGGTTCGGCCCTGATCTCGGTCCCGGTCTCGGTTGGCGCGGCGGCCGGCGTGACGGCAAGGGCTGCTCCCGTGGGCGGCTGGTCTGCGTGCGGCAACTCGCGAACGCGCAAGAGCGGATGCGGCCGCGCCGCCGGCGGGCGTGGGTTGCCGGGGGTTCCGGGCCTGTCACCCAAGCGGTGGTGCGAGAGAGGTTCCAATGCGGGGTCAGAGCCCATTGTCGACAGGGGCTCTGCGCCCCTTGGGGATGGCGGTGGCGCTGCTGTTGTCAGCGCCTCGTGCGTCGAAACGGGCTCTGATTCCTGGTCGCGGGGTGCGGTGGCCGGGGATGCGGTGAGGGCCAGCGTCACGGCATCGATGGCGGCGGCCGGCCCCGCCTGTGCTTGCGCCCGTGTCTGCGCCTGGAGGCGGCTGGGGCGCCACTCCAGCAGCAGCACGCAGGCCGCGAGCCGCGCGCGCTCGTCGCTGGTGGACAGGCCGGTGAGCGCCGGACGCCAGCGCTGTTCCTGGTGCGCGGGCAGCGGGTCCGTCCATGCCGGCGGCGGGGATGCCAACCGCCCGTCCGCGGCTGGGAGCTCCAGGCCCGTGGCGTGGGCCAGGCGCAATTGCAGGTCGCGGGCGGCGGCTTGATCCAGCAGCCGCCAGACCCGCGCCAGCGCGTGCAGCTCGCTGAGCCGCGCGCAGACGCTGCCGAGCCGCAGTGGCTCGCGCGCCAGCAGGGCGTGGATGGCGACGGCCGACGCCGGATCGCCGGCATCATTGGCCCGGCCTTGTAGCCGCAGCCGCGGGAGAAGCCGCCGCCAGTACCAGCGCGCGCCGGCCAGCCCGCGGGCGAGGTCGGCACAGAGCAGGGCGAGCAGGTCGTCGTAGTCGTCGAAGTAGACCGCCGGGGCATCGGCGGCACCGACATGCCCCGCGTGCACCGCGCCGTCCAGCAGGACGCGCGTCCGGGCCGCCGTCTCGCGGGCGACGCGCCCGAGGTCGGTGCGCACCCGGAGCTGTCGCAGGACCACCCACCGGCCGCCGCCGGCGCCCGGGCCGGACAGCCGCGGCCAGGCCGTGCGGTCCAGGGCGGCCAGTGCCCGCTCCCGGCGCGCGGCGTCCGCCCGCAGCCGCAGCCGGCCGACGACGACGTCGTCCGCGGCGAGGCGGGCCGGGTCCCGGGTTGGGGCTCGGATTGGGTCCCGGGCTGGGTCCACGCTGGCGGGGGATGGGCCGGTCATGAGCGGCGGCCTAGGCGAGCTTCTGCACCGCGGCGTTGGCCAGCACGGTGAAGCGCGTGGTGACCGTCGCCTGTACCGCGTCCAGGCGCACGATGTCGGCGACCGCGCCGCGCTCGTCCTGGTCCTGCACCCGGATCAGGCCGACGGGCCGCCGGGCGTCGTCGAGCAATTGCAGTTGTGCGCCGATGGCCGCCGGTCGGTTGAGCTGCACCCGCAGCACCTCGCCGAGGGCGAGCCTGCGCGGCGGCACGGCCACCTTGCCGCGGAGGATTTCCTGCGGGTCGGCACGGGCGGCGACGATAACGGTGGCGCGGATCATGTCTCTCAGCGCCGAGCGGGCGTCGGCGCCGGCCGCGTCGGCGAGCTGGCGGAACCACCAGCCCACCAGCTCGGCGGCGGTGCGGGTGTTGTCGAAGTCGGCCGCCTCGGCGTCGGCGAGGCCCGGCCAGCGGCCCACCTGGTCCACGAGCAGCCGGTCGTCCTCGGCGAGCTGCGCCCAGCGCAGCCGGAGCGACGGCTGCATGGCCGCGAGGCGCCGGCGCAGGCAGCCGATGCACTGTTCCAGCCGGTTGTGCAGTTGCTGCGCGGCGCGCTGGAGGCCGCCGCTGCCGCCGCTGAGGAGGTCGGACAGGGACAGCACCTGGGCGCTGGCGTCGTTGTAGCCGGCCAGGGAGCCCGCCGGCCGCGGCGCGCGCTTAGCACCGAAGGCGCCGAGCAGGGTGGTGTTGGCCAGCAGCAGCGGCGCCAGGTGGCCGGCGAGGGCGGCGCTGTAGACGGGCGCGACCGCGCGCTGGGTGCGCTGCTTCAGCCGCTCGCCGCGCAGCGCGTAGAGGTATTCCTGGCGCACCGGGGCCGGCAGTTGCTGGCGCAGCGGCCGCAGCACCGCCCAGGCGTCCATGGGCACCTCCAGCAAGGCGTCGAAGAACGGGCTCAGCTCGGCGTCCAGCGCGATGTCCGTCTCCCAGTCGCAGCCGGGTACCGGGTCGCCGGGGTTGGCGTGGCGCAGCGACAGCGGGTCCGCCAGCGCCATGCTCACCGGCGCGGCGCGCTCGCGCACGTAGAAGAGTCCGCGCACGCGGGTGCCCAGGATGTCCATGCGTTGCAGGTGCTCGCCGCGCACCCGTGCGAAGTCCTCGGTGCTGAGGGTGCGGGCGACGCCGTAGTCGCCCAGGCGCTCCTCGCGGCGGCGCTCGAGGCCGTCCAGGCGCTGGCGGCTCTCCTCGATCTGGCTGGCGAGCTTCTCCAGGCTGGTCTCCTGGCTGATGCGCAGCCGCAGCGCCGCCTCCAGCTCCGACTCGATGGCGTCGTAACGCCCCTCCATCAGCGCGATGCGGCGGGTCAGGAGCTGGCCGGCGGCGAACAGCCCCTGGTAGCGCGCCTGGATGCCGTTGATCTCGCCGCTGTCGGCGCTCGCGCCACCGGCGGGCAGGTCGGGCAGGTCCTTGGGGTCCGTCAGGCCGCCGAGGCCCTCCAGCTCGCCGCGGATCTGCGCCGCCTCGGCCTCTTCGAACTGCGCGCCCAGGGTCTCCAGCAGCTGCGTCATGCCGCGGAAGGCCACCGCGTAGGCGTTGACCTCCGGGCGGATCTGGTCGAGGGCCCCGAAGCGGTAGCTCTGGCCCTGGAACGCCGGCTCGGTGATGGCGCGCTTGGGCGCTGCCTTGAGCCGGTTCAACTGCGCGAACTTCAGGCCCAGCTCCACGGTGGAGGCATTCGCGTCCCGCAGCCTGGAGCTGGCCGGGATGCCCTTCACGGCGGACTGGAGGAAGCTCCCCCGCGCGCCCGCGGCCTGGATGCCGGAGCCGCTGGTATTGGTGCTGCCGCCGGTGGTGGCCCTCGCCGCCTGGACGCCGCTGAAGGCGTTGGCGAAGTTGAACGAGTCCGCGAGCTGCACGGGCTGGTCCAGGCTGAGGGTGCCGATGGAGCTGAGCGAGATCCCGGCGCCGGTGCCGCCGCTCGGGGGCGCGCTGCCGCCGCTGTCGCCGCCGCCGTCGGCCTGGCCACCCCCGCTGGCGTCGCCGCCGCCGTCGCTGCCGCTGGCGCCCACCAGCTCGGTGAAGGGCAGCCAGCGTGCCACCTGCAGCCCGCTGCCGTCGCCGGCGACGCCGCCGGCCAGGGACGCGAGCGACACGGTCTGGCTGTCGAGCTGCTGGCGTTGCAGCAGCACGTAGTCGCGGGTCTTCTCCAGACGCTGGCGCAGCGTGCGGATGCGGTTGTCCGTGCGCTCCATCTCCACCTGGGTGGTGCGGTACTGCACCACCAGGCCGTTGACGGCGGGTGTCGGCGGCGCCGGCGGCGCGCCGTCGTTGGCGGCGAGCCAGTCGGCGTAGCCCTGCGGCGCTGCCGGATTCGGCGCGTCGTAGGGGTAGAGATCGGGCGGGTCGGCCGGCCCGGCCGTCAGCGCATCGCGCCGGGCGCCCTTGAAGCGGTCGTAGAAGGCCGCCGGCGTCTCCAGCACGGGCTCCGGCGTCGGCAGCGCCAGGGCCTTGACCTCGGCGGTGCTGAGGTCGCCCTGGTCGAGCAGGTGGTAGAGCCGGTCGAATTCCCGGTGCCAGTCCAGCCAGGCCAGGTGGGCGCGGCGGTGGCAGCGGTACAGGTCGTCCGCGAGCTTGGCGTCGATGACCGGGATGTCCAGCAGGTCCGGCCGATAGTCCGCGGCGGATAGCGCCAGCAGCAGGCGCAGGCGCTCGCCGTTGGGTTGGCGCAGGTCCACCGGGTTGCGCTCCAGGTGGCGCTGCACCAGGTCCGGCACGGCGGCCTCGCGCACCGGCACCATGTCCACGGCGACGTGCGCCGGCAGCCAGCGCAGCCGCGGGCGCGCCGGCGCGCGGGCGGCCGCGTCCTCCAGCAGCTCCAGCGGCAGCTCGCCGGCGGCGGGCAGGAGGCCGAGCTTGAGGCCCGCTTCCAGGGCGTCGCCGACATTGCCGCCAGCGCCGAGGGCCGCGTCCCGCGCCGCGAACAGGGCGTCGCGGCTCTGCGCCAGCAGCACCCGGTGGCCGGCGCCCGCCAACGCCGGGTAGCGGCCGGCGGACTGGGAGAACCAGCCCAGCGCATAACCGAGGTCGGCAAGCGGGGTGTCCGCATCGGCGTCCTGCCAGCGCACCGTGGGGTCGCCCGCGAGGGCCTCCAGGCGCAGCAGGCCCAGCGGCACCGCGTGGCCCATGTCGCGCAGGAAGGCGCCGTCCACGTTGTCCGCGGCGATGCGGTTGGCCAGCTCCGCGGCCGTCATCGCGGCGAGGGCCGCGGCGCTGATGGGCAGGCGCCGCAGCGCCAGGCTGCCGATGGCCACGGTGCGCAGATCCCGGTTTGGGTCCAGCTCGGCGCGCTGGCAAGGGTCGATGCCGGGGCTCGCGTCCCAGGGCAGGTAGCGGCGGCCGAGCACCAGGTAGTGCACGCCGGCGGCGCTGCCGGCGCCGGTGTCGCGCAGGTAGCGGCGCACGAGATCACACCAGGTATCCCGCACGGTGCCGTAGAGCCCGAGCGCCCGGCCGTTGCCGGCCACCGCGAGCCCGGCGCGCACCCGCAGGCCCTCGCCGGCCGGGGCGCCGTCGCGGGGCGGCAGCAGATCCACCTCCAGGCCGTGCAGCACGCCCGGCGCGTGGCCCGCGAGCAGCGGTGCCAGGCGGGCGTCGGCGTATGCCTGGAGCTGGTCGAAAGCCTGCTCGCCCATGGCACGGCTCGGGAACAGGTTCGGGCGGGACAGGGCGCCGGTGTCGAGGGCGGTGAGTTGGATCATGCGGGGGTGCTCCTCGTGCGGGGCGCGGCGGGTCAGGCCTCGGCGCGGGCGGCTTCGTCCCAGCGCTTGCGCAGGTCCGTGTCGGCGCCGAGGTCTTTCAGCACTTGCGCCATGGCCGCGGCGGTGCCGGTGTCGGCCAGCCGCTCCACCAGCAGGTCCAGCGCCTTGCGCAGGGACTCGGCCTTGGCCAGGGCCAGCAGGGTCTGCCAGGTCATGGCGTCGTAGCGCTGGCCGATGACCATGAGCAGCTCGGCGCAGGCGTAGACGGTGTCGGCGTCGTCCTTGGCGCCGGCGCGGAGCTGCTTGAAGGCGTCGGTGGCGGCCGTGCCCTGCGGCGGGCGCAGGCGCCCGAGGTGCGTCCAGTCCAGGCGCTCCAGCAGCAGGGCGTTCTCGTCGACGATGCGCTCCGGGACTTCGGTGGGTGTGGCGGGCGGCGTGCTCGTGCTGTCCCCGGGCGGCGCATCCGGTGCCGGCACGCTGCTGCCGCGCGCCAGCACGATGCCGCTGATGGTGGTCTCGGCGGTGCGGGTGGGGCGGCGCACGTAGCGCAGCCCGTCTTGGGGCACCAGCGCCCAGATGGCCTGCCAGGTGGTGGTGTCGAGGTCGAGCTGATGCCGCGCCGGCAGCGGGTTCAGGCGCAGGCTGAGCGGGTCCAGGCGTGGCAGGAGCCGCGGCGGCGTGTCCGTGGGCTTCGGCGCCGCCGACTCCAGCGCGGTGGCGTAGCGGCCGAAGTCGAGGTTGCCGAGTGGCGCCAGCACGATGATGTCGGCGCCCTCGGCGCTGCCACCGGCGCTCAGGTTGAGCGGCGGCAGCGGCATGGACTCGCGCAGCACCAGGTCCAGGTCGGCGCGGCGGATGGGGCTGATCCAGACATTGTATTGCTCCGGGAAGAAGCCCTGACGCCCGCTGACGGGGTCGAAGGCGTCCTTCGGCGCGCTGCCCGCCGGCGGCAGCAGCGGGAAGTACTCCGCCGCCGGGAAGTCGGCGCCGAGACCGCCGGCGCGCCGCCGCGCCAGCACGTCCGCGAGCAGCGCCTGGTAGCGGCGGTGCAGGTCCCATTGCACGTCGTCCGGGTCCGGCGCCGTGCGCGCCGGCTGGCGCAGCAGCTCCGGGTCCAGCCACTGCGGGCGGTCGTCGGCGATGGCGAGCACGCCGAGCGGCAGGCCGTCCTCCGGCAGCGTCGGGATGGCCAGCTCGCCGACGGCGGCGCGGGCCATCAGCTCGGCGCGGATGGCGAGCGGCTGACCGATGGGCGAGGCGCCGGGAATCGGCACCAGCCCCAGTGTCGCGCCTTCCACGGTAATGGCGTACTGTCCGGTGCGCGGCGCGGCGAGGTCCGTCGGAAAGACCTCGGCGCGGCCGTCGCCCTGCTCGGCGTACTTCAGCACCAGGGCGTAGAGCCCCCGCGGCAGGCGGGTGTACTCGCCGGCGTTGAGGCTGGCGATGGCGGCGCGGTCGCCCAGGTCTACCGTGAGGGGATCGGTCAGCTCCAGCACCCGGCCGGCGCCGCTGATGCCGAGGCCGGGCGCGACGGTGAGGACGCTCGTGTTGGTGTCCAGCACCGCCGCCAGCCCCTGCACGACGCCACTGCCGACCACACGGCCGAACTCCCGCAGCCGCCGATCCAGGTAGATCTGATCGCGGGTGAGGTCGTCGGCGGTGAGCAGGCGGCCGTCGAAGTAGCGGCTGCGGGTGAGCCGCGGGTCGAGGTCGGCGCTGCCCTGGACGGTCTCCGCCGCGAGACCGGCGGTGCCAAGGGGGACGAAGGCGGGCGTTGTGCTCATGCTTGGCCTCGTTTCTCTTGCGGGGCGGTGGCGGCCGGGCGGCGCTGGCATCAGCCGCCGCGCGCCAGGCGCGCGAGCTGGGCGGCGGTGGTGACGAAGGGCCGGATCAGGTTGTCCACGGCGATGTGCGCCGGGTTGACGACGATGTTGTCCAGGTCCGGCGCCTGCATGCTGAGCCTGGCCAGCGGCACCTTCGCCGCGGCGGCCGGGTCCGGCGGCTCCGGGGCGGGCGTGGCGTCGTCGTCGAACAGGTGCAGCAGTCGGGCGTGCAGCCGCAATTGCGCCGCGGCCTCCGGCGTGTCGGTCGTCGCCTGCACGGCGGCTTCCTCGTCGGCCGTCAGCTCCGGCACTGCCGGGTGGCGCGGCCAGGGGTGATAACCGGCCGCGGCGGCGGCGGGCGGCTCGGGCGCCAGGGTCAGTGCCACGCCGTCGGCGATGCGGCTCGGCTGTACCGCGTCGGTGGAAAGGTTGAGCTTGCGTGCCAGCACCGGCTGCGCCGCCACCGGGCAGTCCGCGTAGCGCACCGTGAGCAGCAGCCGCAGCGTGCCGCCGTCGGTGCCCTCGGCCAGCGCCGTGGCGGATTGCGCCTGGAGCCAGGCGCGCAGATCCAGGCAATGGGTTTCGGTGATCATGAGCTCACGGCCCAGGGCGTCGATGGCGAGCCCGGGGCCCACCAGCACGCGGGTCAGCATGTCCGCGTCCGGCGTGTCGCTCTCGGCCGGGTCCAGCCAGACCCTTAAGCCTGCAATGGTGCCGGCGCCGTGCAGCCAGTACTGCTGGCGGGTGAGCCGGCGGCGGTGATACGTCTGCTCGGCGCGGGTGGCCTCGAGCCCGAGCAGCATGCCGGCCTCGTAGGCGACCCGGCGCAGCGGCTCGTCCAGCGCGCTGTCCTCGCGCAGCGTGGTGTCGTCGCCCGGGCTGGAATCCGTGCTGCTCATGGGTTGGAACCTCCGGTGCGGGCGCCGGGTATGCGGCTCATGCCGCCGGCCCCCGTTGCAGGTGGATGGGCGACAGCGCGGGGGCGTTCACCAGCAGACCCTCCCGGCCGATGTAGGTGTCGTCGAGCCGCACCCGGCGCGGTGGTGGCCGCCGCTCGAGGAAGGTGTCCACGGCCAGCAGCGGCGCCAGGCCCAGCACGAAGGGGTGCTCGGTGGGCACGATGCGCCACTGCACCCGCGCGGGCATCTCGGCGGCGAGGCAGTCGCGCACCTGTGCCTCCTGCGCCCGCGCCGGGCCGTGCAGCAGCACGCTGACGCGGTGGGCGTAGCGCTCGAAGAACGCCGTGACGGCGGCCTGCTCCTCCAGGCCGGCGACCTCGGGGGCGAACAGGGCCAGTACCTCCGGCACGTCGGCCTCGGACAGGAACAGGCTGTCGCCGACGATGCTGTTGGCGTTGGCGCCGGTGCCGAGGGTGAGCGGGTGGTCGCTGTCGTCCATGTCGAGCCCGAGCACCGTCGCCATGGTGCGTCGTAGCCGAAAGTTCTCCACCACGACGACCTCGCCACGGCCGACGCCGCCGTCGGTGACGATGTCCAGCGCCAACTGCACGCCGGCCAGGGTGCCGCGGCGGCGCTGGATCTCGGTGCCCTCGCGGAGTTGCCGGCGGCGGCGCTGCTCCGGCCACCAGTCCGGCGCGCTCATGCCGAGAGCCTCGGCGAGCCAGCCGATCTGCGCTGCCGGCATGCTGTCAGGGTGCAGCAGGGCCTCGCCGGCCTTGATGCGCCCCTCGATGGGGGTCAGCACGCCCTCGAAGGCGGCCAGCAGCCGCTCGCGCACGTCGGCGCCGTTGGCGGGTGCATCGGGCGTCGGCGGGGCGTTGGGGTCCAGTTGCTGGCGGAACAGCTCGGGCAGGTACGCCTCTTGGTAGGAGAACCGCGGCGCGTAGACGCGGATGCCGTGGATGGCCGGGGTCTGCCTGCCGTCGGAGGTGAACAGGAAGCGCAGTTGCAGGAAGCGCCCGCGCAACCCGCGGCTCGCGCCGGTGCGCCGCTGCAGCAGCAGCTCGAACAGCCCGGACTCGCCGCGCACGGGCGCCAGCAGCGGCCGGCTGCCGGGCAGCTCGGTGCCGATGGGGTTCCAGGCGAGCGCCGGCTGCTCGATGAAGGGCAGCGCCGCGCGGGTGTCGGGGTCGTCGAAGACCTTGGCGAAGATGCGAATGCCGCAGCCGGGCGGGATGCAGCCCTCGAGGTACAGCCGGTGCCAGAGGTTGCCGGCGGCACCGGAGTCCAGCCCCTTGCCATGGTCACCGAGCCTGGGCGTCACCCGGGCGGCCGAGTGGTATGCGGGCCGCGGCAGCGAAAGCAGCACCGGGGTTGGTTGCAGCGTTGGTGCCGGGCGAGCCGGCTCGGGCCGGGCCGGGTAGCGCAGGCGCCCGTCCGCGGAAGCGATCAAGCGGTCGCCGGCGGGCCGGCGCAGCGGGTGGCGCTCGCGGATCAGGCGGGCCGGGGGCGGGGCTTCGGCGGCGTCGCCGTCTGCCGCCAGGTCGGGTGACAGCTCCCAGACGGGACAGTCCGGGTGGCGGAGGGCGCTGGCGGGCACGGCCTCGGCGGGCGGCTCCGGCGTGGGCGGCAGGGTCGCGAGCCGGCCGTCCGGCAGCAGGCCCAGATCGATGCAGAAGGGGGCGCCGGCCAGCGTGAAGACCTGCCAGGGCGCCGCCGGGTCGTCGCTCGCCGGTCGCGTCAGGATGGCCTGGTCGTCGCCGTCGTGGGCGAGCAGGAACAGGGCGTCGGCGTCCGCCGCCAGCGCCAGCGGCGCCCAGGGTGCCGGCAGCGGCCAGGTCCAGTCGACGCGCAGCGGGTGCGGGTTGACGGTGCGCGGCTCGAAGCGCTCCGGCCGCGGCTGGTAGGGCAGCGGCAGGGGCTCGCCCAGCAGGCGCAGCAGGGTGGTGTCGCTCAGGGCCCAGACGGTGGCGTCCGCGGCGACGACCGCCCGCAGCAGCGGGGCGTCCAGCGCCAGCGCCACATGCCAGCGCCGGCGCAGGTCGAACAACAGCAGCCCGTGCGCGGCGGCGCCGTCGCTGTAGGGCGCGGCGAGCCGGGCGGTCTGGCCCGGGCCGTCGTCGCCGACGGTGCCGATAGTGAGGTCCGTGAAGCGCCCGGCGGGGGCGGTGACCGGGTGCAGGTCGCCGTCCAGCAGCGGCGTGGCGCCGTCGCCCACGTCGATGTGGATACCGCTGCCGTCCGCGGCGAGCCTGCCGAGCTGGCCGAAGGCGTCCCGCACCAGGGGTTTCGCATCGCGCCAGCGCGTGAGCGCCTCCGCCATCGGCAGGTCCGGCAGGTTCAGGGTTTGATCCTGGGCCAGCACCAGCGCGCGGCGCCCGGCGTCCCAGCGGAAGCGGGACGAGCCGTGCGCGAGCTCCTCGGGCTCGCGCATCAAAAAGAACGGGGTGCCGTTGATGTCCACGCGCGTGCGGCTCCGATCAGCACAGGTCCGGGATTACCGGCGCCGGCACGCGGCGGTGGTCACCGCCGCCGGCCGGCAGGTCGCCGAGGCCGGCGGGCAGGGTCGGGTCGGCGCTGCCGCCTCGCACCTGCACGCCCACCAGGTCGGGCAACTGATAGTCGGTGAGCACCAACTCGCCGGTGGACACCGCGCGCCAGGGTCCGGCATTGGGGCCGGCGTTGGACGGGCCGCGGGCGAACAGGGTCAGCTTGTTCACCGCGCGTACGCCGCCGACGCGGGCGACCTGCACCGCGATCTCCGCCGCCCGCACCGCGGTGCCCAGCCCCCAGCCCTGGCCGCTCGCGCCGCCCGGCGCCAGCGGCCACAGGAAGCCGGCCAGCGCCTGGCGCACGGCGAGCAGGGTCGCCTGCTCGGTGGTGGCGTCCGCCACGTCCACGGCGACGCCCAAGGCAAGCTGCACGTATTCCGCGCTCAGCACGTAGAGCTCGGTGCCGACGCTGACCCGCGCCAGCAGGTAGTCGAAGACGTCCCGCAGCAGCCCCGGGGTCGGGCGCGGCGTGGCGGCCACCGCCGCCGGCGGCCCCGGCGGCACCACGAAGACGCTCACCACACCGGGCACGTCCCGGCGCAGGGTGCGGATGCTGGTGCCCGGTAGCAGTCCCGGCACGACCTCGGCGCGGGCGACGGGGTTGATGGGGTTGTCCGCTGCCAGCAGCCGGAAGTCCGCGGCGGTGACGGCGCGGTTGCGGTGGGCGAGGAACTGCGGGATGCGGCGCTCGGCGCGGGCGACGTCCTCGGCGTCGATGCCGCCCTCGAGCGGGCGCTCCTGGCGCACGCGCAGGTCCGGCGTGCTGGCGACGGACTTGAGGCTGTCCTTGGGCAGGTTGGACGCCGCACCGCCGCCGTGGCGGTAGCGGGCGGCGCGGATGCGCTTGCCGGCCCGCGGGCGGCGGCCGTTGATGCCGTCGCCGAAGTGCACGCGCCCGGCGCGGGCGTCGAGCCGGTAGACCTGCGCGCTGTCCGGCTGGCCGTAGAGGATGTCCACCCCGGTCCAGTCCACCCAGCGGCCGGTGTCTTCCACTTGCAGCGCCAGGCTGGCGGGGTCCACGTCCAGGTCCGGCAGGTCCAGCACCTGGTCCGGCTGGCCGGTGCCGAGGCCGAGCATGAGGTCGGTGCGCAGACCCTGGGCGGTGACGGCGACCGCGTTGATGCCGATCCAGCCGAGCGGGAAGTCCGGCTCGCCGGGGCAGGCGAGCCTGAGCCAAAGCGCCACTCGCGCCGGGTCCACCTGCTCCGGCAGCTCCGGCGGGCGCTGGCCGACGCCGGCCTCCAGCGGGTCGGCGACGGCGAGGTCCTGCATCAGCGTGGCGTTGCGCGGCAGTCTGAGCCGCACGACGCCGGGGCGCCGGGCGCCGCCGCTGGCATCGGCCGCCACCTCCAGCGGCAGGGCGCGGATCTGCTCGACCCCGGCGCCGTCGGTCTCGCGCACCAGGAGCTCCCAGGTGAGCGCGCGGTCCGGCAGCTCGGCGGCGAGGCCGTCGGCGTCCGTGCCGGTTGCGGCGGGGGGCATGAGACCGATGTTCAGCACCTTGCCGGCGAGGTCGGCGCGCAGCTCGCCAATGTTGCCGCCGGCGCTGCGGGGCAGCGCCAGGGCCAGGTAGTAGCAGTGATCCAGGCTGCCGGCGAGGGTCAGGGGCTCGTCGGCGGGCTGGAAGTGCCGGGGTCGGAAGGCCTGCGGTGTCTCGTCGGCGGCGAGGCCGTGCTGGGCACGCAGGTCCTCCAGCGTGTAGCCGAGGGTCTCCAGCAGGTCCGGCGCCAGGGCCTCCTTGGCGACCACGTGCAGGAGCAGCGGCAGCGGCTGCACCTCGCCCTCGGTGGTGCAGTCGATGCCGGCGCCCGAGACGGTGCTGTCCGCCGGCACCAGCGGCTGCACCCGGCTGCTGCGCGCCGGTGGGTCGATGCACGCCAGCCCGCGGGCCGGCCGGGCGGCGCGGATGGGCACCTGGAGCAGGTTCAGGACCACCCGGCGCTGGCGCTCCGGGATGGCGTTGGCCCGGAACAGGATGGTCTCGGTGAGCCAGGCGAACAGGTCCGTGAACGCGTGCAGCGGGTCGCCGGGGGCGATCTGGGTCAGCTCCGGCAGGTGCCCGGCGAGCCGCGCCCGGGCCTCGGCCACGAGGTCGTCGAAGCGGCGGTCGTCCAGGTTCGGCACGGGCAGTGGCATGGTGAGGGGCTCCGTTGTGCTGCGCGCGCTGCTCAGGCGCCGCCGGCGCCGAAGGCGGGTGCCCCGGCGGCCGCATCGCTCAGGGCGAGGCTCAGGGTGAGGCCGAGCGCCGTCGGCACGCCGGTGTGCTTCGGCAGGTAGCGGATGGTGATGTGCGCGGCGGCCGGGTCCTGCGGGTCCGCGACCACCTCGACGGCCTGCACGCGGATGCGCGGCTCCCAGTGCGCCAGCGCCTTGCGCACGCGGGCGGCGATCATGGAGCGGGTGGTCTCGTTGTTCGGCTCGTGCACGAAGTCCAGCAGCCCGGCGCCGAAGGTGGGCCGCAGCAGCCGCTCGCCCGGGCGGGTGAGCAGGATGGCGAGGATCACCTGGCGGAAGCTGTCGTCGTCCCGTGCCCAGGCGTAGCGGCCGTCCTTGTTCAGGCCGTCGAGGCTCCAGCTCAGGATGGTGGGCGTGGCGGTGCTCATGCGGGCGTCGGCTCCGGGCCGTCAGGTGCGCTTGGGGAAGGGCAGGCAGATGCGCACCCAGGGCAGCCAGAAGAAAAGGATGTTCAACAGCGCGATCATGATCATCAGCAGGATCATGGCCACCAGGGTGATCACCGGCAGGCT
The DNA here is from genome assembly GCF_022340605.1 of Thiohalocapsa sp. Lineage (GTDB taxonomy): Bacteria > Pseudomonadota > Gammaproteobacteria > Chromatiales > Chromatiaceae > Thiohalocapsa. The sequence continues at coordinate 42,180 of NZ_JAJDNQ010000136.1, read as the reverse complement.
GAAGGAGCAGATCCACTGGATACCGAGGCCGGGACCGCCGGGCTCGCCGATGACGTCTTCCGACGCGCCCTTGTTGAGCTTCAGCGCGTTGATCAGGTTCTGGGTGTCCGGCGGAATCAGCATGGCCGCGCCCTTGGCCATGCCGCGGCGCAGATCGTCCAGCGACGGCATCTGCACCAGGGTCGGGCGGCTCGCGTCCGGGTCGAAGGGGGCGGCGACGCGAAAGCGCGTGCTGCGCACGGCGTTGCCCCAGGTGACGCGCTCGCAGCCGTCGTCGTCGCGGGTGCGCAGGAAGGGCAGCACCTGGAACAGGTCGTCCGGACCCTGCTGGAACTTCGGTACCGGGACCTCGCTACCGAGGCGCTCGGCGATGGCGAGGACCCGGCCGCCGAGGGCCTCGCGCAGCTCCTCGGCGTCGTCGGCGGTGATGGTAAGCGAGGCGTCCAGCGCGCCGCCGTCTCGGGGGCGTGCCGGCAGCGGCGTGTCGGCCGTATCGCCCGCGCGGTCGCGTTCGGCGAGCCAGCGCACCAGGGCGTTGGGCTGTCCGCTCGACTGGACGGCCGCGTGGGCGGACAGGTAATCCAGCAAGCTGAAGCCGGCGCTGAAGCGCTGCGCCGCGGCCCAGGCGGCGAGGTCGAGGTTGTCGTCGTCGCGTGCCGGCGCCTCGCCCAGGTGATAGCGCTGCACCAGGAGCCGCAGCACGGCCACGAAGATCGCGTTGGGCCGGCCCGCCTGCACCAGCCGCGCCTGGCTCGTGTGCCAATGGCGGGCCAGGCTGCCGGTGCGGTTCAGCGGGTCGGGGAGCGTGCCGCGGTCCGCGGCGATCAGCGCGTTGCCGGCGGCGTTGTCCAGTGCCTTTCCCGGCGGGTGGTACTGTCCGCCGAGGGGCAGGAAGCCGAACAGCACCGTGCGCGGGCGCCCGTCCGGGCCGGTCACCGCGAGCGGTTGCAGCGGGTGGGTCTCCTCGCCGGTGTAGGCGGCGGGCGCCGGCGCCGGGCGCGGGCGGGCGCGGCTGCCCGGGTTGCGCAGGCGCTCCAGTTTCAGGCGGCGCTGGTGGAGGCGGCGCTTGAGGTCCGGGTCGCGGTCGGGCGCGGCCGCGCCGCCGGGGCTGTCCTGGGCCAGCGGCTGCCAGCCGGCGGGGCTGCCGTCGTCGATGCGCCAGAGCCGCTCGGCGCCGCCGCCGACGCGGCGGATCACGAAGCCGGCGGAGACGATGCGCGCCGGGTCCAGCGCCGGGCGGCCGGGGCGCTCGCAGACCGCCTCGCAGGCGATGAGATAAAACGTCCGATGCAGCGGCAGCCGCAGCACCAGGGCGTCGTCGTGGCGGCTGAAGCGGTCCGTCTGCTGCCAGTCGGCCGCGGCCGGGTCGGCGAGGGTGCCGGCGTCGAGCGCCTGGCGGAAGCGCGGCACGAAGTCCGTGTCCAGGTAGCGGTGCAGCGCGCAGCCGCCGCCCGGTGCGTAGTGCGGCGCGGTGAGCAGGACGGGATGAGTGCTCGCTGGCATGGCCGTCACCAGATGTTCCCGGCGCCGGGGCTGTAGCTGGCGCTCACCACGGCGTTGGCGATGAGGGTGTCGGTCTGCACCACACCGGAGAAGCGGCTCATGGCGGCGTTGACGGAGACCATGGACGCGTTCACCTCCACGTCGGCGCCGGCGTTGACCGTGACCTTGGCGCTGCTGGTGATGCTGATGCCGTCGGCGGCGAGCTTGACCTCGTCGCCGTCGCGGTTGATGCGCACCTCGCCGGCGCCGTCGTCGATGACGACGCTGTGGCCGGACGGGGTCTGCACCGTCACCCGGGGGCCGTCGCCGTCGTCCAGGCGCACGACGCAGCCCCGCGGCGTGCGCAGCAAATAGTGCTCGTCCAGCGGGTCGGCGTCCTCCGGCGGGGTTCTGGCGCCGTGCCAGACGCTGCCCAGCACCAGCGGCTGGTCAGGGCCGACGAAGGCCACCACCACCAGCTCGTCCACCCGTGGGATGCAGGCGACGCCATAGCCGCCGCCGGCGCCGAGCGTCACCACCGGCGCCCAGAGCGCCAGTTGCAGCGAGACCAGGTTGACGCGGATGCGCCCCCGGTCGTCGGGGTCGGCGGTGTCCGTCACCACGGCGTAGTGCAGGGCGTCGAGCGCGCCGATGCCGTGCAGGTTCATGCCGCACCCCCGCCCGCATCGCCCCAGCCGCCGCGGCGGAGCTTCAGCCGCGCGCGGTAGCCGCTGCCGGTATCGAAGCTGTGCACGCAGTGGCTGACGCCCCAGGTGCCGGCCATGCGCGGGGAGACGTTCTCGAGCCGCACCTCGCGGCCGGCGCGCAGCCGCGGGTCGCCGGTGCAGACCACCTCGCCGCTGCAGAAGACGCGGGCGCGGCGCTCGAAGTGGCCGCGGGCGTAGGCGCGGGCCAGCGCCGCGGTCGCCGGCCAGGGCCGCGGGACGATCTCCGCGCCGTCCCAGCCGAGGGTGCCGAGCAGGTCCGCCGCGCTACTGCCGGCGGGTGCGGGCTCCAGGCGGTCGCGCTCGCCGGCGACCGCGCTGCCGGCGCCGAGGTCGAAGCCGTTCACCGCGCTGCGCGTGGGCTGGTGGGCGAGGTCCGCCAGCAGCCGCGCGGTCATGGCGTTGTCGGCGGTATCCAGGGTGATGGGCGCCGGGTCCGGCTCCTCGGCGCGGGCGCGCAGCACGCCGTTGTGCATGCGCAGCGCAATGCCGAACGGCCCGATCACCCGCAGCAGGAAGGCGAGGTCGCTTTCGTTGAGCTGGTGCCAGTCGCTGGCGGCGTCGGAGACGGCAACGTCGTGCGCCAGCCCGGCGCGCTCGGCGACCGCGCGCAGCAGGTCGTCCACCGTGGTGGCCGCGTAGACCCGCGGCGCGCGGGCGCGGCCCAGGCGGTGCAGCGGGTCCTGGAGCAGCAGCACCAGCCGCGGGGCGCCGTCGCCGTAGCGCTCCTCGATGCCGGTGATCTCGCCGTCGAAGACCCGCAGCGCCGCATCCTCGCCGAAGCCCACCTGCACCCGGTCGCCCAGGGCGATGTCGGTGAAGCGGAAGTCCGGCGCCGAGTCGTCCGCGTCGGCGCCGAAGAAGTTGAGCAGCAGTTCGCCGTGGGCCATGCCGTGCAGCGGCATGTTCAGCGTTGCCGCCTGCAGGGCGTCGGCGAGGTCCGCGCGCTCGGCATCGCCGACCTTGAGGCGGGGGCGGGCGCTGCTGTAGGCGGGATCAGGCATGGGTCATCACGTCGGCGGGCGCGTGGGCTCAGTCCACCAGCAGGCGCGCGCGGCGCTCGTCGGCCAGGGCCAGCAGGGTCAGGACCTCCTGCTCCGCGGGCGTGACCGGCGTCACGCTTGCCAGCGGGTCCGTGGCCGGCGCCGGCTCGCCGCCGGGCTCGATGTCCAGTTCCAGCTCGTCGATGAGGATGGGCATAGTGGGTCTCCGGTCAGTCGAAGCCGACGCTGGTGGCGGCGGAGGCGCGGGCGCCGGTGGATGCATTGGCCGATGCATTGGCCGACGCATTGGCCGACGCATTGGCGGATGCGCTGGCCGAGGCGCTGGCGCTGGCGCCCGCGGATGCGCCGGCGGATGCATTGGCAGATAGGCCGGCCGATGCCCCGAGGGATGCACCGGCCGAGAGATTGGCCGACGCCCCCAGACCCGCGCCGCCGCCGAGCCCGGCGGACAGCGACGGCCCGGAGACGCTGAGCGAGGCACCGGCGAGCCCGCCGCCGAGGCTGGTGCTGGCGCTCGCCGACAGCCCGGCGGCCGAGAACGCCCCGGCGATGCCGGTGCCGATGGACGCCGAGGCGCCGAAGCTGAAGCCCGCGCCGGCGACGCCGGCGCCGGCCTTGAGCGACAGCCCGGCCGTGCCGCCGACCGCCGCCGCGGCGTCCACGCCCGGCAGGCTGAGCGCGCGGCCCAGCGCATCGCGCGGCGACTCCAGGCCGTTGAAGGCGGTGTTGCTGCGCCAGTCGGTGCTGGGCGCCGGTGGGCTCCAGTCGGGCGGCGCCGTGCTGAGGTCGGCGAAGGTCGGGTCGCTGCCGCTGGCCGCCGGCGCGGCCGTGCCGGCGCGCGGCACGTAGCGGTCCTGCTGGAGCTTGAGCGCGACGGTGGCCCGCAGCGGCACGCCGGTGGCGGAGAAGAAGTCCAGGGTCTCGTCCATGCTCAGCATCAGCCCGACGAACTCGAAGGCGCCCCACTGGAACAGGCAGCGCGACGGCGCCTTCAGCTTGTTGCCCGCGGGCACGGGCTGCATGAAGCGCTCGTAGATCTGGCGCGTCTCAGCGCGCACGTCGTCGCCGCTGGCGCTGGTGTCGAACACCAGCTCCGCGGTGAGCGTGCCGGCGCTCTTGTCCAGGTATTGGGCGGCGTTGCCGTTCTTGTTCTTCTCGTTGGCGGACAGGGAGTTGGCCAGGCTCACCTTCAGGCTGCTCGGATTGAAGTGCACGTCGATGGCCCGGTTCGGATCACCGTGGTCCGTGGGGCCGCTGACGGACAGGAGCTTGGCGCGGGTGGGGTCTGGCATGGCGCTGTGGCGGCTGGTGAATGTCAATGACTCACGGCACAGGACGCTGCAGCTCCAGCCCCTCGTGCACCAGGTGCAGCTCCTCGATGGCCACCTGGTTGGCCGTCGCGGACAGGTCCGGCCCCTTGAACTTGATGGGCAGGGCATTCAGCAGCGTCCACTTCATGATGGTGCGCGGGCGTGGCGGCACCGGCGGGCTCGCGTCCGGCTGCGCCGGGTCGGCGTTGCCCTGCACCTCGATGACGCCCACCAGGCGGTAGTCGTAGTTGGCCTGGCGGCTCACCACGTCGAACCAGGCCCACAGGTCGTTCACCGTGGTTACGCCGCGCTTGAGGATCACGGTGGAGAACTTGGTGCGGCCCGGGAGCTGGATTTCGCCCCAGTTGCGCCCGCCCTCCTGGAGGGTCTTGGGCTCCATGGTCAGCTCCAGGCCGCTCACCTCGCTGAAGGCGCCGGCGCAGAGCACGTTGCTGGTGCGCCCGGCCGCGGCGGCCAGGGTCGCCTGCGCGGTAGGCGCGGCGGCGTCGGCGGCGAACAGGGTCACCTTGAAGCGGAAGGGGATGAAGTGCTCGATCACGGCTGCGCTCCTGTCGCCATGCCCATCAGGCCGCCGCGCGGGCAGTGCCTGCCTGCGGGCCACCGGTGACCCACTCACCGGCACGGTTGACGAAGGTGAGCCGCAGCCGGTCCAGCGGGAATGCCGGTGCCAGCTCGATCTCGAAGCCCAGCACGCCATCGCCGGCACGCCCCGCCGGCCGCAGCGGGCGGATCGTGAAGGCGTCCTCGGGCCTGGCGCCGCGCAGGGCGCCGCGGTCGTGCAGGGCGCGGAAGAAGCGCTCCAGCAGCAGCGCCACGCGCGGGTCGTCGGGGTCGGCGTCGAACACCAGCGCCTCGCCGAGGCGGCGCAGCCGGCGCATGAGCCAGCCGAGGAAGCGCTGCACCTCGCCGGAGCGCCAGCCGGCGGCATGGGCGCCGATGGCATCGGCCGCGGGCAGCGCCGGCACCAGCAGGCGCTCGTCGTCCAGCCGCAGCACGCCCGCGCTGCGATACAGCACCCCCACGCCGGGGTGCTCGCGCAGTGCCACCACCAGCTCCCGCGGTGTCGGCGGGTAGGGCGTGCCGGTGCTGGAGAGGGACACGCCGGCGGCGGAGCGCCAGGGGCCGAGCCGCGCCGACACCGCGGCCTGGGCGCCGCCGACGGCGCCGCTGGGGCTGCGCAGGCCCTGGCGGTCGTCGCGCAGGTAGGGCCAGAGCAGTTGCAGCCGCCGCGCCGCGGACCAGCCGCGAGCGGCGCGCGCGCCCAGGTCGGCGAGCAACACGGGGTCGGGTTGGGGCTCGCGGTTGACGCCGCCCGCCGCCAGCGGCAGCGCGAAGAGGCATTGGAGGTCCGGCCGGTAGCCGGCGAGTGCACCGGCGATGGCGTCGAGGATGGTCAGCGTGCTCACGGGTGGCGCCGGCGTGAGCATCTCCGGGGCGTCGCGGCGCTCGCGGTGGCCGTCGTTGTACTGCGCACTGCACGGCAGGAAGCTCGGCGCCGGGTTCGGCAGCCGCACCCGCGCAGGGCCCGCGAGCTGCGCCGGCACCTGCAAGCGCTCGAGGTCCGGTAGCGCCAGCAGGCCGATGTCCGGGATGGCCAGCGCCAGCGCCAGCCCGCGCAGGCCGAGCGGCTCGTGCAGGGCCAGGCGGCCGCCGGTGGCTCCGGTCGCGCCAAGGTCCGCACTGGTGCCCGCACCGGCTTCCGCCGCGAGCGCGTCGCTGCCGAGCCCGAAGAAGCCGCCGCGGCCCTCGGCCTCGGGTACGACGATGAGCCACAAGAGCTCGCCGCCGTTGGCGAACCAGTCGTCCACCGCCCGCGGCAGCCAGGCGCCGGCGCCGCCGAGCTTGCTGGCATAGCTGGTGGGCGCGGTGCGGGCGTTCGGGAAGAGGTCGTCCAGCTCCGCGGCGGAGCGCAGCGGCAGTGGCAAATGCTGAAGCGCGGCGAGCCTGTCTCGCGTGGCGTCATCGAGCTCCGCGGGCAGGTCCACCGGCGGCGCGCCGGGGAGCGGATGGGCCGCGTCCAGGTAGTCCACCGCGCGGCCGAGCCCGATGCCGCGCAGCGCCGCCCGGGCGGGCTGGCGCAGCCGCTGCGGGCGCACAGCACCCGGGCAGTGCCCGATAAAGCACGCCGCGAGCACCGGCTCGGCGCTGCCCGCCGGGCGTGGGGTCAGGCTGACTCTGCCGCCCATGAGGTCCATGATCGCTGCGAGCCCCTACGCCTGCTGGATGGTCTCCACCGCCAGCACCAGCTCCTCCATGGCCACGTCGGTGCCGCCCTTGGCGGTGAGCGTCGGGCCGGTCCACTTGATGGGCATGGCGCCGATGAGCCGCCAGGACACGACGGTCTGGCTCTGGCTCTCGTCCTGCAGGCGCACCTCCACGTTGCGCTTGGCGTCCACGGCGCCGCCGCGCACCTGCTCCAGCCACTCGTAGATGTTCTGGGCGCCGATGACGCCGCGCTTCAGGGTCACGTCGCCGGCCTTGTGGATGCCGGGGATCTTGGTGACGTAATTCACCGGCACGTTGCCGTTGCGGTACTCGGCGACGGTGACCTCGGCGTTGAGGCCGGACACCTCGGCGAAGCCGCCGGCCACCTCGGCCTCGGTGCCGTCACCGAGGGCGACCAGGAAGTTGAAGGCGGAATAGGGGGTTGGACGCTGGACGGGCATGGCAAGGGGCCTCAAATAACGGGGTTGCGGCGGTTGATGCTCGGTTCAGGGAATTACGCGGTTGCCTCTCAACTCTTCAACGCCGCCCGCGGCGCTGATCCGTGTCACCTTGGAAGCCGACACTCCGGCCGACACTCGGACCGTGGGTCGCGATGGCCGGAGTGTCGTCCTCCAGGGCGACACTTGCTCGCGCCGGACAGCGAACGGCATCGACAATTCCAAGGCCGTGCACGAGTCCCTTCCGCTAAGCATCAGCAGTCTTCTGCCCGATCCGGAACACCACGAACTCCGCCGGCCGCAACGGGGCGACGCCCACCAGGCACACCAGGCGGCCGTTGTCGAGGTCGTTCTGGGTCATGGTGCTGCGGTCGCAGCGCACAAAGAAGGCCTCCTTCGCCGAGCCGCCGAGCAGGCGCCCGTTGAACCACTCGTTGTAGAGAAACGCCTCCACGGTGGCGGTGACGTTGGCCCAGAGGCGCTCGCCATTGGGCTCGAACACCACCCACTGGGTGGAGACGTCGATGGAGCGCTCCAGGTACAGGAAGTAGCGGCGCACGTTGACGTACTTCCATTCCGGGTCGCTGGACAGGGTGCGTCCGCCCCAGACCCGGTGGCCGCGCCCGGGGAAGGAGCGCAGGCAGTTGATGCCGTTGGGATTCAAGAGCTCCTGCTGAAAGCGGTTGATGTCCTGCGCAAAGCGCAGCGCGCCCAGCACCACCTCGTTGGCGGGCGCCTTGTGCACGCCGCGGGTGACGTCGGTGTTGGCGTAGACGCCGGCGATGAAGCCGCCCGGCGGCACCGTGATGGTAGGGCGCCGGCCCGTTGGGTCCGCGGTGACCACCCAGGGGTAGTAGAGAGCGAGCCGGGAGTCGTCGAAGTTGGCGGCGAAGTCGCGTACCTCGGACAGGGCCATGCCCTCCTGCGGGTCGACGATGCCCACCCGGTAGCGCATGCGCCGGCAGTGCGCCTGCATGGCGGCCACCACCGCCTGGTGGCTGTCGGCGTGGGCGGCGGCGGCGGGGGTCATGACGATGGCGATGTCGTCGATGTCCTCTAGCGCGGCGAGGCCGGTGCTGCCCTGGACCTCGTCCACCTCGCCGGCGTAGTCGGTGCTGCCGGGTACAGCGCCGTCGCTGCCGCCGGTGAGCCGGATCAGGTAGCGCGGGCCAGTGAGGTCGGTGGGCGGCGGGTTCAGGAAGTCGGACTCGAACAGCCCCTCCAGCGCGCTCAGCACGTCGTCGCCGGTGACGGCCACGGCGCCTGGGTCGCGGGTGTCGGCGATGGTGCAGGCCACCGGTGAGGTCAGCGCATCCAGCCGCCGCTCCGGCGTCGCGGCCATGACGGTCTCCATGCTGGTGTCGCCGCCGGGGGCCGTGGTCATGCCGGTGTAGCTGTAGAGGATCTCGCCCTGCTCGCCGTCGGCGTCCGCCAGGCGCACGTCGATGTCGAAGGCGCGCTTGACGATGACGGCGGAGGCCGCACCCGGCGCGGCCGCCAGCGCCGCCAGGCGCAGGGTGACCGGCGCCGTGACGCCGGGGTTGACCGGGTCCGCGGCGATGGTGAGCGTGGAGCCGGCGGCGTCGATGGTGCCGCGCAGCCGGGTCAGCGCGCCCCAGTGGTCGGCGCCGGTGAAGTCGGACAGGTCGGTCTCGGCGGTGAAGGCGATCTCCGCCGAGGTGCCGTCGGCCAGCGCTCCGCCGGCGGGTTGGCGGGCGTAGACGCGGGTGAAGGTGGCGGACGCGGCGGCGGCGACGCCGGCGCGCATGAGCTGGCCCTCGGTCTCGCCGTCGGGCGCGAGCTGGTCCGGGGTCGTGGTGCCCGATGCCGCGGTGATCTCGGCCAGGTTGTCGACGATGACGTAGTGGTCGCCGTTGCGCCTCACCAGGCCGCGAAAGCTCATCGGGAAGCGCGCCGGCGGCACATCGCCGGCGACGCCGGTGGCGCGGACCTCGGGCGGCAGGCCGGTGGCTTCCAGGAACACCACCTCGCCCTCGTCGGGCACGTTGACGCGCTCGCGCTTGAGCAGGTTCTCGCTGTCGCGCCAGCGCAGTTCCAGGGTCAGGTCCCGGGCGCCGGGGAAGCGGCCCTGGAAGCCGACGATGCCGGCGTCGTCCGCGGCTCCGGCGAAGTCGGCGCTGCTGCCGGCGCCCTGCGCGTCGGTGCCGTTGACGCCGGCGGCGACGCGGGCCACGTAGAGCTGCTTGCCGCCGTTGTCGAAGAAGGCGCGGGCGGCGATGGCGGTGTGGTTGAGCACCGCCTCACCGTCCAGGGTCAGGTCCTCGGCGTCGCCGTAGGTGCGCAGGAAGTCGGCGAAGCTGGTGCAGACCTCGGGTTTGCCGCGCAAGGGGCCGGTGCGCGTCGGGCCGACGATGGCGGCCACGCTCGTGCCGACGCCCTCGATCGACTTGGAGCGGAAGCTGACTTCCTCGACGAAGACGCCAGGGGCGAGATACTCGGGCATGGCCTTGTGCCTCCTTCAGGGTGCGGCAGCGAGCGGATGTGGCTTGGGGTCGTGCGGCTTATGCGGCGGGGGTCACCGCCAGGTGATCGCGGCCGGTGGAGTCGATGCGCTTGACGCCGCCGGGGCTGATGTCGAGCGCCAGCGCCGGCGCGAAGCCGAACGGTGCTGCGACGGCGCCGATATGCATGGCGTCGAGCCCGGCCACCGGCGGCGCATCGGCAGCGGCGCCGACGGGCGCCTGGATGCTCAGGCTCGCGCCGTAGTGATCGACGCCGTCGGAGAGCGGCGGCAGCCGGCGCAGCAGCAGCCGGAAGTCGCCGTTGGCGTCCGCCTGGGCGACGAAGCTGCGCACCTGCGCCGGGTTGTCGGCATCCGCCGGCACCAGGGTGACGTCGAGCCGCAGCAGTGCCCAGCGTGCCGGCTGGCCATCCAGCGCCGGGTCGCCGGTGGCCTCGTACCTGAGCGTGCCCTCCAGCACGCCGCCGGCGCCGGTGTCGGGCCCGCTGGCGGTGTGTGCGCCGAAGGGCGAGCGATACAACAGCAGCGGCTGTCCGGCGCTGCCGGTGACGGTCAGATCGAAGCGCAGGGGATTGAAGCGGCCGGTCGGGTCCGCGGCGGTGCCGGCGATGCGGTAGGGCGTGAGCGTCGGCCGGGCAAGTTCGGCGTGATCGGCCTCGCCCCGAATCATCGGGCCGCTCGGGCGGCGCCAGAGCACCAACCGGCCGGGCTTGGCCAGCCAGCGCAGGTCCCGCGGGTGGCTGGTCAGGGTCACCGCCAGCGGGTCGCGGATGCTGCTCATGGTCTCGGTGTCGTCCGGGTCGCCGGTGGTGGCGTCGAGCCACACTAGCGCGCCGTCGGCGTGCAGCAGGTTGGTCTCCAACACACGCAGGCGCGGGGCCATGGTCACACCACCCCTGTCGGGAAGACCCGCGAGCGCACCGGGCCGTGGCTCGTGTCGTCCGGGTGCAGGCGCAGTTGCAGGGTGCGGATGACGTAGGCGGCGGTCAGCGTGAAGTCGGCGTCGAGTCGGTCCCAGATGCGCATCTGGTCCTCGATGCTGAGATCGTCCGGGGCGATGGTCGCCTGCTCGGCGCTGCGCCATTCGGCGTCGTGCTCTTCCAGCGCGGCGAGGTCCAGCAGGGGCTCGTTGGCGATCTCCAGCATGGCCCAGGCGAGCAGGTCCGCCTCCAGCGAGGCGCTGGCGGCGTTGGCGATGAGCAGCAGGTGCAGGTTCACCGGCAGTTCCCGATCCGGTGCATGCACGCCCGCGCCCGGCGGCGGGGTGCGCCGGTTGTGGCCGTGGGGGTCCACGCCGATGCGATACAGATAGAGCCCGAGCTGATTGCCACTCAGCGGCTCGGCGAGATCGGCGCTGCCCAGAATGGACACACGCGCCGTGGTGGTGCCGCTGCGCCAGGCGTCCGGCAGCCGGGCGTCGAGCCGGTCGGCCAGCGCCGCCATCGCACCATGCACGCCTTGGAAGGAGGCCATCGCGGTGGACCTCAGGCGCTGCCGCCGCTGCCGCCGCTGCCGCCGCTGCCGCTGCCTTCGGCCGAAGCGCCCGCGTCGGTGGCACCGTAGACCAGCTCGCCGCCCGGGGTGCGGCCGCTGCGCACGCGGCCCTGGGTCTCGAGCTGCTGCAATGCCTTCTCCACCATGCTTCGCGTCTCCAGCAGTCTCTGGCGGGCGATCCACCAGCGGGTGATGCCGTCCACCGTGTCACGCGCCCCCTGGTTGGCCTCCAGGTAACGGGCGATCTGCTCCGCCAGGGCCGCCACGGCGGCGTTGTCATCGCTGCTCATGTGCTGCGCGGGCTCCTCGACGGGCGGTTGTGACCAGTCAGCAAAGCGGATGCCAGGTCAGGAAGATTCGGCAAATCAGTCTGTTAAGCGGTCTCCGCCGGCGCCGCGGGCGCTGGGTGGGTGCTGCAAGACCCAGCGCGGTCGCGGACGACGGCCGCCGGCGGCGGGCGCGTTGCCGGCGAGGTTTGCGTAAGTGGCCGATCACGGGCGGGAAAATCAGGCGGCATGCCCAGCGTGGCGCGCGCCATGTCCGATGGGTCGCGGCAACACAGCGCCCGGGTCATCTCGGACCCACCCGGGTCGGCGAGGACCCGGCCACCCATGTCACGCTTCGCTATCGCTCAGCACGACCTACGGCGCCCGGATGGCATGCTTCTTCAGCAGCTTGCCGAGGGCGCGGCGCTCTTTGTCCGCTCGGCGGGCGGCCTCGGAGACGTTGCCGCCGGTGGCGCGCAGCAGCGCCGTGAGATAGCTGCGCTCGAAGGCCTCGATGGCGCGCGCCTTGGCCACCGCGAAGGGCTCGCCCGGTAGCGTGGACCCCTGGGATGTGTCCTGTGGCTTCGCATCTGCCGCAGCGGGCTGCGGGAAGAGCGCGGGGCCGTCCGCGAGCAGCACGCTGCGGTGGATGAGGTTCTCCAGCTCGCGCACGTTGCCCGGCCAGTCATGGCCCTCCAGCATCGCCAGCGCGCCGGGCGCGAGCGCCTTTCGCGCCTTGCCGTACTCGTCGCAGAAGCGCTTGACGAAGTGCTCCGCCAGTAGGCCGATATCCCCGCGGCGCTCGCGCAGCGGCGGCAGGCGCAGCGACAGCACGTCGAGCCGGAAAAACAGGTCGGCGCGGAACGCGGGGCCGGCACTCAGCGCGCGCAGGTCGGCGTTGCTGGCGGCGACGACGCGGGCGTCGGAGCGCAGCGCGCGGCTGCTGCCGAGCGGGCGGTACTCGCGGTCCTGAAGGAACCGGAGCAGCGCCGCCTGCGCCTTCGGCGACAGGGCCTCGATCTCGTCCAGGAACAGCGTGCCACCGGCGGCCGCGCCGATGGCGCCGGTGCTCGCGGTTCTCGCATCGGTGTAGGCGCCGCGCTCGTGGCCGAACAGCTCGTTCTCCAGCAGGTGGTCGGGCAGGGCGCCGCAGTTGACGGGCACGAAGGGCCCGCCGGCGCGCGGCCCCAGGTAGTGCAGCGCGCGGGCGACCAGTTCCTTGCCGGTGCCGGTCTCGCCCTCGATGAGCACCGGCGCGGCGCAGGGCAGCATGCGCCCCAGCGCCCCCATGGCGTGGGTGAAGGCCGGCGAGCGGCCGATGAGGTTCAGGTCCGCGAGGGTGCCGCGCAGGGTCGGATCGAGGCCGTCGTTGCCGGTGGCGGCCGGCAGGCGCCGGCACAGGCGCGCGAGCCGGAAGGCGAGCTCCGCGTGCTCGCAGGGCCAGCGCACGCAGTCGCAGCAGAGGTCCGCCAGGCGCTCGTTCCAGCAGCGGGCATCGCCGCTCAGCACCGCCAGCAGCGGCGTGCCCTGGCGGCGCCTGAGATCCTGCAGGGCGTCGAGCATGGTCAGATCGACGTCTTGCGCGAAGATCGCCACCGGCAGCGGGGAGGTCTCCTGCGCGGGGGGCGCGAGGGAGCGGTCGCGCACGCGGAAGCCGAGACCGGCGCAGGCGTCCGCGAAGCTCGTGGCAGCCGCGCCGCGGGCGGCCAGCAAGATGAGGGACCTGTCGGGCATTAGGGCGCTCCGCGTGGCTGCGGTGCCGCGGGCGCCCTTGTTCTTGTCGGGGTCGGCGCCGGCGAGCCGAATCAGGAAGCACGCCGGGGTGGGGTAGGCTGCACCGCCGATTCGCGATGCGGACCTCTACCATGCCCCCGGTGTGCGACCCCGCGCCCGTGCGGCAACGCGAGGTGCCATCAGTCTTCGCGCCGCGGACCCGGGCCAGACAGGGGCAACCCTAAGGGCGGTGATACAAGCGGGTTCTCGCGGCAGTGGGCGCGGATTATGGCGGTACCCCTATTAAATTGCCAGGGAATACCTGATTCGTGTTACCGCTGTGACGCCGGGCGGTGCATCCCGGGCGACCGGGGGCGGGTGCGATGGCGGCGTGCACCCGGGCTTGCCAATGGCACGACTGGCGGCACGACTGGCGGCATGGACGGAAGCGGGTTACTCAACGTAGCGAAAGTCGTGTCGGTCGCAAGCTGCCGCCCCGGGGGTTCTGAAGCGGAACTACGAAATACGCGAAAAGCGCGAAAGGGCCCGCGCTCGTGACTCATCCGCCCCCTTTCGCGTGTTTCCGGCATTGCGCAGGAGGGTGGATGAAGCGAAGCGCATCCACCGCAGTCAAGACGGTGGATACGCTCCGCTTCATCCACCCTACGATGTTCACATTGTTTCTGAACCGAGACTTAGTAAGCTGTGCGGCCAGCACGAAAACCCCGAGTCAGGAGATCCGATGCCCCATCCCGATTCTGCCGCGGTGGCCGCGATGCGCTTGGCCGGCGCGTCTCGGTGGACACGCTGGTGCCTGCTCCGCAACGGGGGTTGGCAGCGCGCCGCCGGCCTCGCCGGCACCCTTGCCGGCCGGACGATCCGCGCCATGCGCCGGCGGCTTGAACTGGTCTGGCGCCCGGCGATGGCTCTGGCGGGGGTGGGGCTGGGCCTGCTGCTGCTCGGCGCGCCGGCGCTCGCCGACGACGCATCCACCGCCGCGGGATACGTCGGCAGCGCGCGTTGCGGCACTTGCCATGCCGGCGAGTTGGCCGCCTGGCAGAGCTCGCACCACGACCTAGCCATGGCGGAGGCGACTGCCGCCAACGTCCTCGGCGACTTCGACAACGCCGAGCTCACGGCCCACGGCGTCACCACCCGGTTCTATCGCAAGGGCGACGAATACTGGGTCAATACGGGCGGCCCGAACGGCAAGCCGGCGGACTACCGCATCGCTTACACCTTCGGCTGGACCCCGTTGCAGCAGTACCTGGTGCGCTTCCCCGGCGGGCGGCTGCAGGCCCTGGGCATCGCCTGGGACGCCCGGCCGGCGGCGGAGGGCGGCCAGCGCTGGTTCCATCTTTATCCGGACGAGCCCGACTACGGCCCCGACAACCCGCTGCACTGGACCAATCGCGACCAGACCTGGAACTACCAGTGCGCCGAGTGTCACTCCACCGGCCTGCGCAAGGGCTACGACCCGAACACCGACCGCTACGCCACCACCTGGGCCGAGATCGATGTCGCCTGCGAGGCGTGCCATGGCCCCGGCGCCGCGCACGTGGGGCAGGCCGAGGCCGTCGCCGCGGGCAACGCCGGCGCCTGGGATGCGCACAAGGGGCTGGTGGTGGACCTGGCCGATCGCGACAACCCCACCTGGGCGCAGGACCCGGCCACGGGCCTGCCGCGCCGCGAGCCCGCGCGCGGCGGCCATGCCGAGGTCAACGCCTGCGCCCGCTGCCACGCGCGCCGCGGCCAGCTCCATGCGCCCTATACGCCGGACGCACCCCTGGCGGACACCCATCGTCTGGCGTTGCTGGGGGAGGGGCTCTACTACGCCGACGGGCAGATACAGGACGAGGTCTTCGTGCACGGCTCCTTCATCCAGAGCCGCATGTTCCACCAGGGCGTCACGTGCAGCGACTGCCATGATCCGCATTCGCTCACGCTGCGCGCGCCCGGCAATGCCGTCTGCGCCCGCTGCCACGCGCCGGCGCGCTACGACACCAGCGCGCATCACCACCACCCGCTGGGCGACGGTGCGCGGGCGAAGGGCAGCGGCACCGCCTGCCTGGACTGCCACATGCCGGAGCGCAACTACATGGTCATCGACGCCCGCGCCGACCACAGCCTGCGCATCCCGCGGCCGGATCTGTCTGTGGCCCTCGGCACGCCCAACGCCTGCACCGGCTGCCACACCGACCAGACGCCCGCCTGGGCGGCCGCGCAGATCGACACGTGGTACGTCAATCCCAAGCGCCCGGCGCACTACGCCACCGCGCTGCACGCCGGCCGCAGCGGGGCACCGGACGCACCCGCGCTGCTGGCGAAGCTGGCCGCGGACCGGGACGCGCCCGCCATCGCCCGCGCCACGGCCGTGGACCTGCTCGCCGAGCAACCCGAGCCGCTCGACCCGGACCTGCTGGAGGGCCTCGCCGGCTCGGCGTCCCCGCTGCTGCGCGCCGCCACTGCCCGCGCCCTGGAGCGCCTGCCGCCGGACGCCGCGCTGCGCATCGGCCTGCCGCTGCTGGACGACCCGACGCGCCTGGTGCGCATCGACACCGCGCGGGCGCTGGCCGCGTTCGCGCGGCTGGAGGCGAACATCCCCGGTCGCGCATCGCCGCTGCGCCGGGCGCTGGCGCCGGCGCTCGCGGAGTACCGCGACGCCCAGCTCACCAACGCCGAGCGCCCGGAGGCCTGGCTCAACCTCGGCGTGCTCGACAGTCTGCTCGGCGACGCCGCGACGGCCGAGGCCGACTACCGCAAGGCCCTGGCGCTGGAGCCGGGCTTCACGCCAGCGTACGTCAACCTGGCCGACCTGGACCGGGCGCTGGGCCGCGACGACGACGGCCGCGCGGTGCTGGAGCAGGGCCTGAACCACTCACCCGACGACGCCGACCTGCTGCACGCGCTGGGCCTGCTGGAAATCCGCGCCAAGCACCTGCCCGCCGCCGCCGAGCTGCTGGGCCGAGCCGCTGAGCAGGCCCCCGAGCGGCCACGCTACGCCTACGTCCACGCCCTGGCCCAAGAGGCGGCCGGCGACCCGCGCGCGGCCATCGCCACCCTCACCGCCGCCACCGACCGCCACCCCAACGACCGCGACATCGCCCTCGCGCTGGTGAGACTCAACGCCAAGGCCGGCGACCGCGACGCCGCCATCGCCTGGTGCGAGCGCTACCTCGCCCGCTTCCCGGACCCGGGCGGGCAGGTGGCCGCGCTGCTGGCGCGGCTCAAGGACACTGGCGGCTAGGCCGCAAGCGCGGCCAAGATCATCAGCCCGTCCACCCCCGTGGGAGCGCCGTCCCCGGCGCGACTCCCGTGGGAGCGCCGTCCCCGGCGCGACGGGCGCCCGGTCGCCGCGCTGAAGTCGTTCCCCCACGGCGAGCGCTTGGTCGGAGTCGTGATCAACCCAGAAGGCGCCTCCAAGCCGAAACGGCGGCCTCAGTGTCGCGGACGGGCATTGCCACTTGGCAAGTCGAGCGCCGCGAGCGCGAGTGCCCGTCGCCGCGGCGGTGTCGAAGGGCGTAGGCGTAGGGACGAACCTCATCTAATTTCAGCTCGCAAGGCAGTAGGTCATGAAGAAAGAGCATGGTCACAGCGTTACCGCAAAGGGCGCTAAGGGTAAATGGTGACCCTCGGTTCCTGACCCTCGGTTCCCCGTGATTGGAAGACCTGATGGTAGACCCATTTTTGCACACAAGAGCTGCCGCACAAGAGCTGCGCGGGTAACGGCTACTTCAGGCGCGCCGGTGTGGGAGCGCCACTGTCTTTTGTGGCGCGATGGGGGCTGGGAGTCTGGTCACGGCTTGGCAGCGACTCGGGGCGTGGTGGGCTGCTTGGCGCCGGTCGCGGCACCGAGAGTGCCGCTCCCACAAGAGCTGCTCCACAAGAGCTGCTACGCCGAATGCTTGCCCCGTCTCTCTACGGTGGAATGCACTCTGCGGCGCTAGGTGCCTTGGGGGCGCTGCGGATGTCAGGGAGCCCGCTCTGGAGCAGAGCGTCTCGAGTGCGGAGCAGCGTCGCCTGCGCAGAGCGCCGGCAGGCGAGGGTCGCCACTGGAGCGGTGTGACCAGGCACGCCCGAACCGCTACTGCGGCGCGTTTGCTCGCCGCCGGCCACGGCCACATGTGTTGCGGGTGAGAAGAGATTGACCGAGCGGTCCGACGCGCTCGGCTTGGTTCGCGCAGTTTCGGTATGGCCGTCGCGCGCCGCCGGCATGGGCCGGCAGCGGGCGGCGGCCGCGGGCGCTCGCCGTCACCACCGTCACGAGGATTTCGCCAATCATGTGCAAGCTCTGCATCCCGCTCGCACGCCCACTGCTCGCGGCCGCGCTGCTCGCCATCGGCACCACGGGCGCCACGGCGGCCGCGGCGCGGGCGGACGACGACGCCGGCAATGAGGCGCGCCTGCTCGCAAATACCCGCCAGCTCATCTTCGAGGGCCGCCGCTCCGGCGAGGGCTACTTCAGCGCCGACGGCCGCCAGATGGTGTTCCAGAGCGAGCGTGCGCCGGGGAATCCCTTCTACCAGATCTATCTGATGGACCTGGAGACGGGTGACACGACACGCATCTCCCCCGGCATCGGCAAGACCACCTGCGGCTGGATTCACCCTGATGGCGGGCGGGTGCTGTTCGCGTCCACCCACGAGGACCCGGACGCGCTGGCCGCCCAGCGCGCGGAACTGGAAAAACGCGCGTCCGGCCAGGGCAGCCGCTACTTCTGGAGCTTCGACCCGGCCTACGAGATCTACGAGGCGGACACGGATGGGAACCTGCTGCGGCGGCTGACCCACGCGCGCGGTTACGACGCCGAGGGCTCCTGGTCACCGGACGGCAGGACCATTCTGTTCGCGTCGAATCGCGATGCGTATGCGCGGGCGCTGTCCGCCGAGGAGCGCAAGGCGCTGGCGGAGGACGCCTCCCGGTTCATGGACATCTATGTCATGGACGCCGACGGCGGCAACGTCCGCCGACTCACCGATGCCCCCGGCTACGACGGTGGCCCGTTCTTCAGCGCCGACGGCCGCCGTATCGTCTGGCGCCGGTTCGACCTGTCTGGCCGCGTCGCCGAGATCTGGACCATGAACGCCGACGGCAGCGACCAGCGCCAGATCACCCACCTCGGCGTCATGTCCTGGGCGCCGTACTTCCACCCGAGCGGCGACTACATCATCTTTTCCAACAACGCCCGGGGCTACGGCAATTTCGAGCTCTACATCGTCGATGCCGAGGGCCGCTCGAAGCCCGTGCGGGTCACCTTCACGGACGGCTTCGACGGCCTGCCGGTGTTCACGCCGGACGGCAAACAGCTCGCCTGGTCCAGCGCGCGCACCCCGGGCGGAGAGCCGCAGATCTACATCGCCGACTGGGACGATGCCGCCGCCCGCAAGCTGCTCGGTCTGCCGCCGGCTGCAAGCCAAACGCCGGACGCTGCCACCGCGCCGGCGGCGACCAGCCCGGAGATCCGCCCGGAAGACCTGGCGACTCATGTCCGCGCGCTGACCGCCGCCCCCATGGCCGGCCGCCTCACCGGCACCGAAGGGGCCAGACTCGCCACCGATTACGTGGCCGCCGTGATGGCCCGCATCGGCCTCGCCCCCGCCGGCGACCTCGGCGGCTGGTTCCAGCGCTACCGCTTCACGTCCGGCGTCTCGCTCGCGGACGGCAATCGGCTGACGCTGACCAGCGGCGACGGTGCGGCGGTCCAGCTCGCCGCCGACCGCGACTGGCGCCCGCTCGCGTTCTCCGGCACCGGCACCGCGGCGCCCGCGGGCGTCGTCTTCGCCGGCTATGGCATCGTCGCACCCGGTGACGACGAGCACGCCGCCTACAACAGCTATCGCGACCTGGACGTGAGCGGCCAATGGGTGCTCGCGCTGCGCTACCTGCCCGAGGATGTCTCACCGCAGCGGCGCCAATACCTCGACCAATACGCGGAGCCGCGCTTCAAGGCCATGGTCGCCCGCGAGCACGGCGCCCGCGGGCTGATCCTTGCGAGCGGGCCGAGCGCCCGGGTCAAGCATCAATTGATTGCGCTGGAGAACGAGGCCGGCGCCGGCAGCGGCAGCCTGCCGGTGATCTCGGTCACCGATGCTGTGGCGCAGCAGTTGCTTGACGCCGCGGGCAAGAAACTCGCCGACGTGCAGCGGGCGCTGGACGCGGGCGAGCCGGCGGCCGGCTTCGCGCTGCCTGGCCCGCGCCTCGGCGCCGACATCCGGTTGCACCTCGAGCACGCGACGGACCGCAACGTGCTCGGCCGCCTGGTGGCGGGGGGCTCACCGAGCGATCAGGTGGTCATGATCGGCGCCCACGCGGATCATATCGGCACCGGCATCGGGCTCGAATCGCGCGATCCCGACGCCGGCAAGGTGCACCCCGGCGCCGACGACAACGCCTCCGGTGTCGCGGCGCTGCTGGAGATTGCCGAGGACATGGCCGCGCGGCGCGCCCGCGGCGAGCTGGCGCTGAAGCACGACATCGTGTTCGCGGCCTGGACCGGCGAGGAGCTCGGCCGGCTCGGCTCCTCGGCGCTCGTCGAGCAGCTCGCCGACGGCGGCGACGACATCACCGACCAGGTGCTGGCGTATCTGAACATGGACATGGTCGGGCGCCTGACTAAGCAGCTCAGCGTTCAGGGCGTCGGCTCCAGCCCCTTGTGGCGGGTGGAGCTGGAGCGCGGCAACGCGCCGGTGGGTCTGCCGCTGCGGTTGCAGGAGGACGCCTACCTGCCCACCGACAGCACCTCGTTCTACCTGGCCGGGGTGCCGGTGTTGAGCTTCTTCACCGGCGTGCACGCCGACTACAACACCTCCCACGATACCGCCGACCGGCTGAACTACACGGGCCTCGGCCGCGTCGCCCGCCTAGTCGACCGGCTCACCGCGGCCGTGGCGAGCCGCGAGGAGGGGCCCGAGTACGTGGCCCAGGAAAAGCCCGGCACCGGTGCGAGCCGCGCGCATCTGCGCGCCTACCTCGGCACCATCCCGGACTATGCCGGCAACGAGGTCAAGGGTGTGCTGCTCGACGGTGTCGCCAAGGGCGGGCCGGCGGAGCGAGGCGGCCTGCGCGCCGGGGACGTCGTCGTCGCCGTCGCCGGGCGGCGCATCGAGAACATTTACGACTACACCTATGCGCTAAACGCGCTGAAGCTGGACGAGCCGGTGACGGTGACGGTGCGCCGCGGTGGGGAGGAGCGGAAGCTGAGCGTCGTGCCCGTGGCGCGGGAGTAAGCGCTCCTCGTGACAGCTCTCTGCGGTACGACGCATCCCCTGGCGGTGCGGGTGCGTTACGGAGCCCGCTCCGGAGCACGGAACCCTCGGGTGCCGGGAGGCATCATCAGTACCCCGCTTCAGCCAACTTTGCAGGGCGCCGACCCGGGTGGGGCCGGAACCCGAGAAGCTGGTCGAAGTTTCTGCTCGTGGTCGTGGTCGTGGTCGGATACTCGACAACGACAACGACAACGACAACGAAAGCAACGTAAGGAGAAACGCTGCACTGGAGCGCCAGCAGACGGGTCAAGCATTGGGGCGTGGGAGCGGCGTCCCCGCCGCGATTGCGGACAGGGGCCGGCGCCCATCGCGGCGGGGACGCCGCTCCCACAACGCATGTGGCGACGCCTGGCGCGCCGTGCTCAGCCGTCCTTGCCGAGCAAGAGCCCCGCGATGAGCCGCTCCACCGGCGCATAGTCATCGGTAAGAACGGGGATCTGATCCGGTGGGGTGCCGAAGGCCATGATGTCCTCGGTCATGCGGCTCCAGGCCCGGCGGAAGCCGCGGCGGGCGAGGACGGTCTTCGGCAGCCGTGGGCCATTGCTGGCGGTGACGATGAAGGTCACCCGCTCGGCGTCCGGCACCCGGTCCATCCAGATGTCTACGTGCCGGAATTGGGTTTCCAGGGTCTTGGCGATGGCCTTGATGAGCCGAGGGTCCGGAAAGGCGTCCACTACGTTCATCAGGTACAGCCCGTCCGGGCGGAGGCGCTCGTGCACCAGTGTGGCGAATTCGGCCGTCACGAGGTGGAATGGGATCGCGAGATCATGGAAGACGTCGCCGACGATCACATCGAACGCGCCGTCGGCGTCCGCCAGTGCCAAGCGCGCGTCGCGGTGCTCGATGGTCATGCCCGCGGGCGCTAGTCCCAGGGACTCGGCCGCGGTGAGGGTCACCATGGGGTCCAGCTCGGCGACGGTTACGCTGGAACTCGGGCTCAGCGCCTGCACCGCCCGCGGCTGGCTGTAGGCGCCGCCGCCGGCGAAGAACCACGCGAGTCCATCGTCGTAGCGATCGGCGAACTGCGCATGGGCCAGTTCGTCGAGACCGTGCACGTAGGGTGCGATGAGCAGGTCCGGCTCCGCCAGGTCGTTGATACCGTGCAACAAGTGGTCCAGCACTAGGCCGCGGGCGGCGCCGGGCGGGGCCAGCTCCGGCTGCTCCACCACGCGGATGCAGAAGTAGGCGCTCTCGCGGTCGCAGGCCGGCGTCAGTGCGCCGCGCAGCGCCACGAGCCCGCCTGCCGCGAGTCCGACCACGGCGACCAGCCCCAGCACCGCCGGCCGATTGCGGCGCAGGAAGGGCAGGGCGAGGGCGAGCAGCGCGAGGCCCGCAGTCAACACGACGACGCGGGTGCCGAAGCTCTGCACCAGCCAGTAGCCGGCGGCGAATGTGCCGGCGATGCTGCCCAGCGCGGCGAGCGCGTGCATGCGCCCCACCACGTGCCCGGCGCGCGGATCCAGGCGCAGCGCCAGCGTCGTCAGGAGCGGCGTCACCACGCCGATGAGCGCCGCGGGTACGAAGAACAGCGCGGCCGCGAAGGTGAAGCTGGCACTGAGCAGCGACAGCCCGTTCTGCTGCACCGTGGCGCCCAGCGGGTCCAGCAGCGTGAGGCTCGCCAGGCAGTACAGGCCGCCTGCCGCCAGGACCCAGCCCACGCTGCGACCCGTGGCGCCGCTGTCCGCCCAGACGCCCCCGAGCCAATTGCCCAGTGACAGGCCCGCCAGGATGACGCCGATGATGGAGGTCCAGGTATACAGCGACACCCCGACGTAGGGCGCCACCAGCCGGCCGGCAACGATCTCCAGCACCAGCAGTAGCGCGGAGCTGAAGAACACGGTGGCGGTGTAGCCCCAGAGCGCGCGGCGGGCGGCTGCGGCCGGCAATGCCGGCCACGGCGGGTCGGGCGGTGGCGTGATGGTGTCGGTCATCGGCCTGAAGGTCCTGTGCAAGGGAGAGTTCGCGTGCGCAGTGTCCGCCAAGCGCGCCGTGTGGCGGCTCTTCGAGCGTTAACCGTGGGTGTGCGCACCCGAAGGCGTGCACAATACCCCCTATGGCTGAGCTCCGGGTGCTATCCCACCGTACATGATCGCGCCGGCTCGCGCGTCAACCCTGACCATGATGTCGCTGCGTCTGTTGCTCCTGCTGCTGATCGCGCTGCTGCCGTCCGCCGCGTCGGCGAGCGGCAGCAACGCGCAGAGCGCGGACGCGCCGCCACGGCCCGTGAGCATTCAACTGCAGTGGCGCCATCAGTGGCAGTTCGCCGGCTTCTACGCGGCATTGGCACAGGGCTACTACCGCGAGGCGGGGCTCGACGTGACCCTGCTGGAAGGCGGTCCGGACATCGATCCGCTGGATGCGGTGCTCGCCGGACGCGCCGACTTCGGCACGGCAGCGGCGGACCCGCTGCTGCTCCGGTATGCGGCAGGCGAGCCCATCAAGCTCCTGGCGAGCTATTTCCAGCGCTCGCCGCTGGTGCTGGTGGTGCACCCGGACCTGGTGCTGCCGGAGCAACTCAACGGCAAGCGCATCATGATGACGCCGGGGCTCATGGACAGCGTCAATTTCCAGATGCTGCTGCGGCGCGCCGGCATCACGCCTTCGGCACTGGACACCTTGCCCTACGAGCCTGGCATCGACGCCTTCGTCCGCGGCGACGTCGACGCCATGGCCGCCTACCGCAGCAACGAGGTCTACCAGCTCTACCGGCGCGGCGTACCCTTCAGCATCATCGATCCGGCGGAGTACGGCGTACCGGTGCCGGACCTGAACCTCTTTGCCGCGGCCGACACCGTCCGCGCCGACCCCGACACCGCCGCCGCGCTCGTGGCAGCCACCAACCGCGGGTGGGCCCATGCTTTGGATCACCCGGACGAGTTGGTGCGGCTCATCCGCGCGCGCTGGAATACCCAGAACAAGAGCGCCGAGCACCTGCGCTTCGAGGCGCACCAGACCCACAGCGCCGTGCTGCCGGAGGTGCATCCCATCGGCCAGCCGGATCGCGGCAGCCTCACGGCTGTCGCCCGGCTGCTGGTGGATGCGGGACGCATCGACGCACCGCCGGACCTCGACGAGCTGCTGTTCACATCCGGGTCTCCATTGGACCTGACGCTCGCGGAGCGGACCTTCCTGCGCGAGCACCCGCGGCTCAGCGTGCGCTATGTGCCCGTCGCGCCCTTCGTCGCCAGGACCTCGGCGGGTCCATCCGGCTATTCGGTAGAGCTGATGGAGCGCATCGCCCGCCGGGCGGGCTTCACGCTGAGCTGGCGCGAGGCCGAGGTCGATCGCATCAGCGAGGAGCTGCGCACGGGCAGTGCGGACCTCGTCGTCAACAGCATCCGCACCCCCGAGCGCGAGCGCTACGTGCTGTTCAGCAAGCAGTCCTACCCGGTACACCTGGTCATCGTTGTGCGCCGCGGGCGCGGCGACCTGGGCTCGCTGGAGGCATTGCGCGGGCATCGGGTCGCGAGCCTCGGCGCCGACGCCGCCGGGGCGTTGCTGAGCCGCTGCTGCAAGGACATTCTCCGCGTGCCGGTGTCCGATTTCACCGAGGCGCTGCACGCCGTCGCCAGCGGCCGTGCGGATGCTGCGGTCATGCCGCGACAGGTGGCGCTGCATCAACTGGCGGCGGAGCGGCTCACGGACCTCGCCGTCGCCGGCGAGCTGAAGCCCCCGGGAATCAAGCTGCCGTTGGAGGCCCACCCCTTCGCGGTGCGCCGCGATCTGCCGGCGCTGCGCAGCATCCTGGACAAGGCGCAGGCGTCGCTGGACCCCGCCGCCCTGATGCGTCTGTGGACGCGCTGGTTCGGTGACAACGACTCGCTGACGTACCTGCGCCCGGGGCCGTTGCTGCCGCTCACCGAGACGCAACGGGATTGGCTGAGCGGGCGCAAGCGGTTGCGGCTGGTCCATGCCGAGATGCCGCCCTACGCGATGACCCGCAATGGCCATGCGACGGGCTATACGGTGGGGCTGATGCGCAACGCCGCCGCGCTGCTCGGGCTTCAGGTCGAATTCACCAGCGCACCCATGGAACAGGCCCTGGCAGCGATACAGGATGGCCATGCGGATGCGGTGCTGAACCTCATGGCGACGCCGGAGCGCCAGCGCTGGCTGCGCCTTGGCGAGCTGTCCGGAAACCTCGAGTTTCGCATCTTCAGCCGCACCGGCGCCCCCGTGCTCGCAACCCTCGACGACCTCTCCGGCCGGCGCTTGGCGCTGTGGCCGGACGGCGCGGCCGACGCGCTGGCAACGGGCATCGAGCCACCGCCGGTGCGCGTGCCCGTGACTGACGCCGAGGCGGCCCTGCGCGCGGTGGCCAGCGGCGATGCGGACGCGGCCGTCATGGAACAGACCCATGCGCGCTACGTGATGGCGCAGAAGGGCATCGCCGACGTCGTCGAAGGCCCCAGCAGCCTTGCCGGCGGTCTGCCCAAACAGCGCGCGAGCTTCTTCGCGGTGCGTGCGGATCAGGCCGTGCTGGGCGAGGTGCTCGATGCGGCCGTCGCCGCGATTCCGCCTGCGGTGCTGCACCGGCTGCACGCGGAATTTCTGGGCGGCGAGGCCGCCGCGGCCGCGACGCCGCCGGTCGCGCTGACGCAGGAGGAGCGGGATTTTCTCGATGCCCATACGGACATCACCTTCGGCGCCGACCCGGACTGGGCACCGCTCACCTACCTGGATGCGCAAGGCGAGCCCGCCGGCATCGACCATGACACCGTCGAGGCCATCAATGCGTTGCTCGGCACCCGTATCCGCCTGGTGGTCGGGGACTGGTCCACGCTGGTGGAGCAGGCGCTGAACCACGAGATCGACGGCCTTACGGCCTCGCTGCCACAACCGGAGCGTGCCGATCGTCTCGCCTTCAGCGATCCCTACACGGAGATGCTGCACACCGTCTACGTGCCCGCCGGCAACCCGCTCGGCATCCACGGCCGGGCTGATCTTGCCGGCCGCCGCGTGGGGTATGGCGCCGGGGTGCTGGTGAACAAGAAGTATCTCGCCGCCATCCCGGGCGTCGAGGCGGTGCCCATTAGCACCGGTGCGGGGGCCATCAACAAGCTGCTGGCGGGCGATCTGGATGCGGTCATCGGCAACGAGATCACCGGCAACTTCCTCGCCCCCGAGGGCGGCGCGCCGTTGACGGAGTCGGCCTACACGCTCGACCACAAGGTGCGGCTCGTGTTCTCCGTGCGCCGGGACTGGCCGCTGCTCCTGAGCGCCATCGACAAGGCCCTGGCGGCGCTGCCGGCCGACCGCCGCGAGTTGATTCGGCAGCACCATCTCGCGGCCTTCCCGCCGTTGCTGCCGGGGCAGGTGCGGCTCAGCTTCGTGGAGCGCGAGTACCTGGCGTCCAAGGGCAACCGGCTGCGGTACTGCTTCAATCAGGTCTGGAGACCATACGACTACCTCGCGGACGGGGAGCACCGCGGCCTGTTCCGCGATTACCTCGAGCTTTTCGCCCACAAGCTCGGCGTCGAGCTCGTCCCCGTTCCGAGTGAGAATTGGACCCAGGCGCAGGCGTTCGTGCGCCAGCGCCGCTGCGATCTGCTGTCCGGTGCCGTGCGCACGGACGAGCGCGAAGCCTATCTCGACTTCACTACGCCCTACTTCAACCTTACACATGTGCTGGTGGCGCCGAGCGAGACGCCGTTCGTGCGTGGCATCGCGGCCCTGCGCGGGGAGGCCATCGCGGTGCCCGAATCCTCTGCCATCGAGTCCGAGCTGCGCCGCCGGGACCCGGACCTGGATCTGGTCCCGGTGGTGTCTCCCGCGGCCATGCGGGAGGCGCTCGCCGCCGGCCGGGTGAGGGCCGCGGTGGCGACCCTGGAAAACGCCGGGCGGATGGTGGACGACAGCGCCGGAGGTCTGCACATCATCGGCCAGCTGGAGAACCGCTATCCGATCTCGGTCGCCACCCGCAGCGACGAGCCGCTGCTGCATCTGGTCATGGAGAAGGCGGTGGCGGCGGTGACGGCCGCGGAGCGCGACGCCATCGAAATGAAGCAGACCAGGTTCACCATCGAGCAGCGCACGGACCTGACCCTGCTGCTGGAGGTGCTGGGGGTGGCTGCCGTGGTCGCCTTGTTGCTGCTCTATCGCCAGCATGAGCTGACCCGCCTGAACCGCGACCTGGTGGCCGCGCGGGATGCGGCACAGGTGGCGGCGGCGGCCAAGAGCCAGTTCCTGGCCAACATGAGCCACGAGATGCGCACGCCCATGAACGCCATCATGGGCATGGCCCGGCTGTGCCTGGACACCGAGCTGGACGCCCGCCAGCGGGGCTGGCTGGAGCGGCTGCACGGCGCCTCGCGCTCGCTGCTCGGTCTCATCAACGACGTACTGGACCTCTCCAGCATCGATGCCGGCGGCATGGTGCTGAAGCATGCCGCCTTCTCGCTGGACGAGGTGTTGGAGAACCTGCAGGGCGTCGCCGAGGTGGAGGCCCGGCAGGCGGAGCTGCTGCTGTGGTTCGACGTGGACCCCGCGGCGCCTTCGCGGCTGGTGGGCGACGCGCTGCGCCTGGAACAGGTGTTGCTCAACTTGACCTTCAACGCCATCAAGTTCACGCCTCGCGGCGAGGTCTGTGTGCGGGTGGAGGTGGTCGGTGCGACGTCCGCCGACTGCCGGCTGCGCTTCTCGGTGACGGACACCGGCATCGGCATCGCGCCGTCCCAGCGTGCCGGCCTGTTCCAGCCGTTCCGGCAGGCCGATGCCTCGTCGACGCGCCGCTTCCAGGGCTCCGGGCTTGGCCTCAGCATCAGCCGGGAGCTGGTGGGCCTGATGGGCGGCGACATCCAGGTGGACAGCGAGCCCGGGCTCGGGAGTTGCTTCAGCTTCATCATCGCACTACAGCGCACCGCCGATGGGTGCCCGGACTGGCACCTGGCCCCGCCGGACGAGCCGGTTGCCGCCCTGATCTGCGATGCGCACGCGGGTCGGGCGGCGGCCCTGGCACGGCAGATCGCCGCCTTCGGGCTGGCCGTGGAAGTGGTGGGGAACGCGCACGCGGCGCTCGAGCGGCTGGCGCCGTCGTCCGCCGGCGATGCGCAGGCGCGTGGTGCCCGCGGCTGGGCGGTGCTGCTGGCGCTGCGCAGCGCGAAGGCTTCGCCCTTGCTGCAGCAGTCATTGTCGGCAGCCGCGGCGCAACAGGGCGTGCCTGTGCTGCGCTTCGCGGGCGACGGGGAGTCGTCGGCATTGTCGCTGCCCGCGTCCCGCGCACGGTTGTATGCGCAAGTGCGCGCCGGATTGCACGGCACCGAGCCGGCGGAGGGAGCAACGGCGGCCAAGGCGCTCGGCGCGGGTGCCTGGCCTGGCCTGCGTGTGCTGCTGGCGGAGGACAATGAGACCAACCGCACGTACGTCCGCTCACTGCTGGAGCGTGCCGGCTGCCGCGTGAGCACGGCGGTGAACGGCCGTGCGGCGGTGCGCCGGGCCGTGGACGAACCCTGCGACGTGATCCTGATGGACGTCCAGATGCCGGAGCTGGATGGTCTCGCGGCTGCACGGATGATCCGCAAGGCCCTCGGCGGCCGCGCGCCGCCCATCATTTCGCTGACGGCGCACGCGCTGCCGGACGATCGGCGGCGCAGCCTTGTCGCGGGAATGACCGCACATCTGGTGAAGCCCGTGTCGCCGGAGGCGCTGCATGCGGCGTTATGCAGCGCTCTGGAGGTTGTGCCGCAGGCGCCGACGGACCGTGATCCGGCCCCCGCGGACACCGACCGGGGCCGGCAGTGGCTCCGATGGCCACGGGCGCGGCGCACGACGGAATCCGCGTCCGCTGACGAGGTGGCGATGTTCGGCGCTGCCGACCTGTCCGGAGCGGCCGGGATTCGGCCGATGGCGGTGGATTTCGCCCTCGGATTGAGCAGGGCCGGCGGGGATGCCAGGCTGTATCGACGCGTGCTCGCATCCTTTCATGCCCAGCACGGCAAGGATCCATCGGCGCTGCGGGCGGCGCTCGGGAGCGCCGATGCCCAGGCCGCTGGGCGCATCGTGCACGGGCTGAAGGGTGTCGCCGGTGTCATCGGGGCGGAACGCTTGCAACGACGGGCGACTGACGCGATGACGGTGCTGCGTGACGCGGGCAACTGGGCCGAGCAGGCACACGCCGTCCTCATCGAATTGGAGGCGGTGCTGAACCTGGTGGATGCGGCTTTGGCCGCTCCTTCGACAGCCTCTGAACCGGAATGTGAGTCCGGCGGGCGTTAGCCTAGATTTGCCTGTTGCACAATGCCGCCCGCGACGCGTGCGGGAGGGTGCGCAGACCGACGGTCCGGATTGAGTATGCCGAGGGCTGACAGGCGCGCCAATGTCAACCTGAGGCCGACATGATGGCAGCGGGTGTTGCCGTAGCCTCAAGAATTTGCTGCCAAAGGTGTCTGCACACGCAGGCTTCCCGCGCCGGCCGCTCCGTCGCCGGCTAGCCTTCTTGCACGGATTCGACACATTGATGGAGTCAGCCCAAAAGGCCGAGATATTGGTGGTCGATGACGACGAGGCCACGCGCCTCTATGTCGCGGGACTGCTGTCACACGAAGGCTACGCGGTGGCCACCGCGGCGTGTGGCGAGGATGCAGTCGCGGCGGCAGCGGCGCGGCCGCCGGACCTGATCCTGCTGGACGTCATGCTGCCTGACGCGGACGGCTATGCGCTCTGCCGCAGACTGCGGCAGGTGAATGCCACCAGCCGGACCCCGGTCATTTTCCTCACCGCCAAGGGCGACGAGCCCGAAATCCTCCGCGGCTTCGAGTCCGGCGGTGTTGACTATATCGTCAAGCCCTTCGCCGTAGCGGTGCTGCTGGCGCGCGTGGCCACCCATGCCACGCTGGCGCGCCTGTCGCGCGGCCTCCACACCGCACTCGACGAGCGCAGCGCGCGGCTGCAGCAGGCCAACCTGCGTCTGCGGGAGCTGAACGTGCAGATGGCCACCGTAGAGGAGCGCCAGCGGCGGCAGTTGGCGCGACAACTGCATGACACCACAATTCAGGACCTGGTGCTGGCGCGCATCCTGCTCGAGGGGACGGCGGACCTGGGCCAGCGCCGCGAGCAACTCCTGAAGCTCGTGGAGGGCTCCATCCGGCAGCTGCGCTCGCTGGTATTCGAGCTGAGCCCGCCGTTGCTCCAACACGGCCTCTGCCCGGCCCTGGCATGGCTGGCGACGAGCATTCGCGAGCAGTGGGGGCTTCAGGTCCGATGCGAGTGTGCGCACGCGCCGCCCCTGCCGGACGTGCTGGCGGTGATGCTGTTTCACGGCGTACGCGAGTTGCTGATCAACGCGGCCAAGCACGCCGAGGCCGAGCGGGCGGAGCTGCGGGTGGACTGTGACGACGACCTGCTGCACATCAGCGTCGCCGACGACGGCCGGGGCTTTCCCCCGTCCTGGCTGACTGAGGGCCAAGCCACGCCGAGCCCGGGCCTTGTCGCGGCGGCTGCCGATGGCAAGCGCGGCGGCTTCGGCCTGTATAGCCTGCGCTCGCGCATCGAGCTTTTCGGCGGTTGTCTGACGCTCCGCAACGGGTCGCGCCGCGGTGCCGAGGTTCGCATCAGCATCCGTGTCGGCGGCAACCCCGCCGACGGCAGCTGCCGCTGAAGGTCGCCCCGCCGCTGATACCAGGCATCTCGCTTGGTAGTGGCTCGCCGTCACGCCGCGCCCGGGAAGCGCCGGTCAATCGTTGCCTGCCTCTCGCCGCATGCGCCGTGGGAAGCTGCTCCTGCCGTCCGGCACGAAGCGCCCGTCGTCCGCCGCGCGCCAGTGCTCCACGACGATGCGCGCGCGGTCCGCATGCAACAGGTTGAAGCCGTTGGCGGCCCCCACCAGCCGGTCGGACACGCTGGTGCCGGCATGGGCCACCACGACACCGTTCACCCGGCCAGCGTAGGGCAAGTGCACATGCCCGCCGAGGGCGAGGTCCAGCCCGGCCCGGGCCAGACGCCGCAACGCTAGCGCCGCGCCTCCCACCAGACCGCGATGCCGGCCGGCGTCGGTCAGCAGCAGCGGGTGGTGCAGCACGAGCACGCGCAGGTCCGCGGGCGCCGACGCCTCCAGGCGCCGTGCCAGGCGCTCCACCTGCGCCTCGTCCAGGCGGCCCCGGGACCAATCCAGGTAGGGGCCGCCCACGCGAACACTGTTTGCCCCCACCACGGTGAAATCCGCACCCTGGAGCACGGGCTCGAAGCCGTCTGGAAAGACCCGCCGCCAGCGCCGCCAGGGCGTCAGCAGCCGGCGCGGGGTAACGCCCGGGATGTCGTGATTGCCGGGCACTACCAGCACCGGCGGCGGCAGGGCATCGACGAAGCGGCGCGCGGCGGCGAGTTCGCGGCGGCGGGCGCGCTGGGTGAGGTCGCCGCTGATGGCCACCAGGTCCGGCGCCAGGTGCCGGGCCTGCGCCAGCAACGCCGCCACCAAGTCTGGCCGCTCGCGGCCGAAGTGCAGGTCGGATAGGTGCAGGATGCGGGGCATGGCTGTGTGGCACGGCCGGCGCGGCGCTCAGTCAGGTACCGGCGCCAGCACGGGCAGGGCACCGGGCAGCACATCGAACGCCAGCGGCGCCCGCAGGGGCTCGTGCTCGCCGTCCAGCAGCGCCGTGGTGCGCGCGGGGCGCATGGTCTCGATGCGCAGGCGCCGGCATACGCAGTGGAACACCCTGGGCTCGTCCGGCCAGGTCCCGCTGAGGAGGGTCAGCGCCAGCCGCGGCAGGTCGTAGAGGGGGCCTTCGCGCACGCCATAGACGCCGAAACTTCCGGCGTCCAGGGATGCTCGCGGCGGGTAGAGACCGGCCCGGGGCTCGAGCGGGTTGTTGGTCACCATCAGCGCGCGGGTGGTGAGCATCATCGGCTCGTCGTCGATGTGCAGCCGGATGCGATGGAACGGATAGCGCTTGAGCACCCAGTAGGCCTTGCGCAACAGCTGCGGCAGCATGTGCCGGGCGCCGAGTCCGCGGGCCGCCTCGCGCGCCCGGGCGAGGTCGGTGGACATGCCGAACATTGCGGCACAAAGGAAGATCGCGCCGTTGCAGCGGGCCACATCGATGTGCCGGACGCGGGCCTCTGCCAGCGCGTCGATGGCCTGCTCCGGCGCCGCCGGCAGCGTGAGGTCGCGTGCCAGCAGATTGGCCGTGCCCGCGGGTACAATGCCGAGCGGCACGTCCCGGCCGAGCAGGAGCTGCGCCACCGTGCGCACGGTGCCATCGCCGCCGAGCACGTAGACCCGGTCCGCGCCGGCGTCCAGGTTCTGCATCAACTCGCTGCGCGTCCGTGCGTCCGTCGCCACCTCCGGGAAGGGGAGGGTGACGGCGTTGCGCCCGCCGCGCTGGATGCTCTCGGTGAGTTGCCGCAGCAGTGTCTCACCGCGCTCCAGGGCGGCACCGGAGCGGGTGTTGCCGATGACGACGGCGGTGGCGGTCATTGGCGGCGTCCGCGGGGTCAGGGCACCGGCCTAAACGCGCGTGTGACGAGCAGCGTGGGCGGGGGCCGGGGAAACAGATACTTGGCTGCTTGCCGCGGAGACAGCGCCGTGGCATGGCCGTCGATTCGCTGCGAGAGGTGATTGATGCATATGGTCGAAGTGAGCGGCTTCTTTAGTCTTCTGCTGCTGATCCTGGTGGTGTACGCCATCGTCAAGACGGTGCAGAGCGATGCGGGCACCATGGGCAAGGTCATCTGGGTGGTGCTGCTGCTGATGCTGCCGGTACTCGGCTTCATTCTCTGGCTGTTATTCGGGCCGAAAGGCTAAGCGATCACGTGGGAGCGCCGTCCCCGGCGCGATCGCGCGCGGAATCGCGCCGGGGACGGCGCTCCCACGACGGCGCTCCCACGACGGCGCTCCCACGACGGCGCTTCCGCGACAGCCGTCGGCCGTCGGCCCCCGGCCCTTCCTCAGTACATGTGCTGCCCCCCGTTCACCGACAACGTCGCGCCGGTGATGAAGCTGGCCTCGTCCGCGACCAGGAACACGACGGCGCGGGCGATGTCCTCCGGCTTGCCGAGGCGACCGACCGGGATACGCTTGATGATCTTCTCCAGCACCTCCGGTGGCACCGCGCGCACCATATCCGTGTCCACGTAGCCGGGGGCCACCGCGTTCACCGTGATGCCCTTGGCGGCGCCTTCCTGGGCCAGGGCCTTGGTGAAGCCGTGGATGCCGGACTTGGCGGCAGCGTAGTTCACCTGCCCGTACTGGCCGGCCTGGCCGTTGATGGAGCCGATGTTGACGATGCGCCCGAAGGCGCGCTCGCGCATGCCCTCGATCACCGCGCGCGAGCAGTTGAAGCAGGAGCCCAGGTTGGTATCGATGACCGCCTGCCACTGGTCATGGCCCATCTTGTGCATGGTGCCGTCGCGGGTGATGCCGGCGTTGTTCACCAGCACCTCGATGGGGCCCAGGTCCTGCTCGACTGCCTTGACGCCGGCGGCAACGGCGTCGAAATCGGCGACATCGAACTTGTAGGCCGGGATGCCGGTGCGTGCCGTGAAATCTTCCGCCGCCTGGTAATTGCCGCCGTAGTTGGCAGCGACGTTGTAGCCCGCGTCTTTCAGTGCCACGCAGATGGCCTCGCCGATGCCGCGGGTGCCGCCGGTGACCAGTGCTGTTCTCGCCATGATGTCCTCGCTTATTGGTGGTCGGTGGTACGGGGAAAGTGATGTTGACGCGCGCCCGCTCTTGCGGGTCTTGGAAAAATACTGCCCCGGTGGGCCAGGGTGTTGAAATCCGGCGCCGGCCGGAACGCACGATTGGTCCGTCTCCGCTACAGAATGGCTGAAAATGCGGTGAGCTAGATATCGGGATCGAAATCGCGATCGAAATTGACGGCGATCCCGGGCGCGATCCCGGTCCCGATTTCAGTCCCGATTTCGGTCTCGGTCTCTACGGCTGCGCAGGGGCGGATGGTAACGCAGCCCCCTGCGGGATGGCAGCGGAGCCCGTACCGAGCACGGCGGCCGCGCGAGGGAGCGGGCACCGCGTGCGGATTCGGTACACTAGGCGCATGGGCACCCGCATCGGCCGGTGCCCGGACAACACCAACAACATCCGCCACGCGGCTGGTCCACGGGCCCGCCAACGGCGGCCATAGCACCAAAGGCAACCGTACCGCCGCCGTCGCACGAGCCGGCGGCACAACGGCTTTCGGAGGACTCGGCCGTATGCTGAGCAAAGAGCGTATCACCGCCATTGTCACGACCCTGTTCGTCTGGAGCCTCGCCGGCGCCCTGTTCGGCGGGCTCTTCATCGGGCTGTACGAGGTCCTTCAGGTGCTTGGCCTGCACGGCTGGCAACCGGTCGTGGTGGCCGCGGTGTCGGCTGCCATGACCACGGCGGCCTTCTATAGCGCCATGCCGGTGGCGCTGATGGGCGCCATGTCGGGTGTGCTGGCCTCCATCGGCTATCTCATCGTCGCCGGCCCCAAGCTGGATGTGCGCATCATCGCCGTGGTGGCGGCAGGTCTGGGCGTGCTGGGCGGTGCCTTCGTGGCCTGGACCTCGCCGTCGGGTGCGCGACCGCTGGCGGAGACCCTCACCGGGATGCTCGCGGGCCTCGGCGCCGGGATCATCCTGGTGGTGGTGCTGGCGCTGTTCCCGCAGCCGGTGGGCAGCTTCGTCCTGGCCGCTGGTATCGTTGCCTTGGTGGGCTCGCTGTTTCAGCTCAACGAGCACTGGATCGTGAAGACCTGCCACGGCTGGCTGCCAGCCACCGTGGCCGCGCCGCTGGTCGCCGCGATGGTGGCCGCCGTGGTGGGTGCAAGCATGTGGATGGTGGCGGGTACCACCGCCGCGGCGCTGGACCTGGAGACCAAGCTCGCCGTTGACCGGGTGCTGGCAGAGGTGCCCTCGGGCTTCCTCGGCGGGCTGCTGGGGGGGGCCGTCACCGGTATCGTGCTGGAGATCCTTGGCTTCCGGCTCGAGGAGCACGAGACGGTCTGAGCGCTGCCGCGGGCGCGGCGAGCGTGCCCGGCGCTCGTTGCACCAGCATCGGGCGGTATGCTCGTCATCACGCTGCCGAAGCTGACCAAGACCTCGAGGAAGCGGGTCGAAATCGACTGACGGCCAGCGGCCGGCGCCGCCGGCCGGCGGCGTCGGCTGACGTCCGCGGTGCCGCGGTGTTCTAATCCGCTCTCGTTTCTACGACGACTTGGTGCGATCGGTCGCGCGCAGCAGGTAGTCCGCGGCGGCGCCGAGGCTCGTGAGCTGCGGGTAGTCCAGCTCCGGGATGTCGACGCCGAGGCGCTTGTGCAGCGCGGTGATCCAGTTCAGGAAGTCCATGGAGTCGAGGTCGAATTCCTCACGCAGATCGGCATCGATGGGAATGGTCTCGTCGGCCAGGTCGGGGGCCACGTTGGTGAGCTCCTCCCGCACGATGGCCGTCATCTCGTCGCGTGTCATGTGGCTTGTCATAGGGTGTCGGGGTCCTGAAGGCGCTGCGCCAGCCGGGCCAGGAACAGCGCGCCGCGGTGGCCGTCGCTGTGGCGGTGGTCGGCGGCGAGGGTCGCGCTGACGACGGTGCGGACCACCACGGCATCGTCAATGATCCAGGGCCGCGCCCGCGGCGTGCCGAAGCCGACGATGGCCACCTGCGGCGGGTAGATGATGGCGTAGAGGCGGTCGACGCCGCGCTCGCCGAGACTGGAGACGGTGATGGTCGGGTCCGCCAGCTCGGAGGCGCGCAGCCCGCCGCCGCGCACGCGGCCCACCAGGTCGCGCAGGTGGGCCATCAGCGCGTCGAGGTCGAGCCGGTCGGCGTCGTGGATGGCGGGTGCCACCAGCCCGCCGCCGCGGATGGCCGTGGCGGCGCCCACGTGGATGGCCGCGGACGGCTCGAAGCGGCCGTCGCGGTCGAAGCCGTTCAGCTCCGGAAACCGGCGCAGGGTCAGGGCCACGGCCTTGATGAAGAGCGCACCCATCAGCAGGCGCCGGTCCGGCGGCAGGTCTGCGTTGCGGCGGGCGAGCCAGTCGGTGGCTGTGGTCAGGTCGATGTCCTCGGCCAGGTAGTAGTGTGGGATCTCGCGCTTGGAGCGGGTCATGGCCGCGGCGATGGCCTGGCGCATGGCGGCGAGGTCGAGTCCGGCGCGCGGGGGCGGGCGCTCCGGCGCGGATGGCGGCTGCTCAGCGTGGCGGGGTGCGGCGGCTTGCACGTCGGCGAGAACGATGGCGCCGTCGGGGCCGGTGCCGGTGAGCCGCGCGAGGTCGATGCCTTCGGCTTCGGCCAGCCGGCGTGCGGCGGGGGAGGCGCGTTGGCGGGTCGGGGTCGGCTCGGGCGCCGCGCGAGCCGGTTGCGGCTGGTCCGGTGCTGGCGGCGCGGGGCTACCGGCTGCACGCTCGTCGTCCTCGATCTCGGTTCCGGCTTCCCGGCCGGAACGCCGAGGCGCTTTCGTCTCGGCCGCGCCAATGGGTTCGAGCTCCGCCATCGGCGTGCCCACCGGCACCTTGTCGCCGATGTTGATCAGCGGCTTGCCCATCACCGCATCCTGGAACACCTCGACCTCGATGGCGCCCTTCTGCGTCTCCACCACGGCGATGGTGTCACCCTTGGCGAGCTTTTCACCCGGCTGCCTGGCCCATTCGATGAGGGTGCCGGCCTCCATGTCGGAGCCCAGCGAGGGCATGCGGTAGACGTCGCTCATCGTCCCGAGCTCATCGTCCCGAGCTCATCGTCCCAGCGCCGCCCTGGCCGCGGCGACGATGTCCCGCACCTGAGGCAAGGCTTCGTCCTCCAGGTGCTTGGGGTAGGGGATGGGCACCTCGGCGCTACAGACCCGACCCACCGGTGCGTCCAGCTCCCAGAACGCCTGCTCCATGATGCGGGCGCTCACCTCGCCGGCGAGGCTGCCGGTGCACCAGCCCTCATCGATGATGACGGCGCGGTGGCTCTTGCGCACCGATGCCATGACGGTGGCGTCGTCCAGCGGGCGCAGGCAGCGCAGATCGATCACCTCCGCGGCGATGCCGTCGGCGGCGAGCTCCTCCGCGGCGTCCAGCGTCTTGAACAGGCAGCCACCGTAGGTGATCAGGCTCAGGTCGGTACCCGCGCGGCGCACCGCGGCGCCGGTGATGGGCACGGGGCCGGCGTCGGCGGTCAGCTCGCCCTCGCGGTTGTAGAGCATCACGTGCTCAAACAGGATCACCGGGTCCGGGTCTTCCAGCGCGCTCCAGAGCATGCCGCGGGCGTCCTCCAGCGTCGCCGGCGCGATGACCTTGATGCCCGGGACGTGTCCGTACCAGCCCTCCAGGCTGTGCGAGTGCTGGGCGGCGAGCTGCTTGCCGGCGCCGCTCGCCATGCGGATCACCAGCGGCACGTGGAACTGCCCGCCGGACATGTGGCGGATGGTGGCGGCGTTGTTGACGATCTGGTCCAGCGCCAGCAGGCTGAAGTTGACCGTCATGATCTCGACGATGGGCCGCATGCCGCCCATGGCGGCGCCGATGCCGGCGCCGGTAAAGCCGCATTCCGACAGCGGCGTGTCGCGGATGCGCTCCGGGCCGTACTGGTCGTAGAGGCCCTTGCTGACGGCGTAGCAGCCGCCATAGCGGCCGACGTCCTCGCCCATCAGAAACACGCGCCGGTCGCGGTCCAGCGCGTCGCAGATGGCCGCGCGCACCGCCTCGCGGTAGGTGGTGCGAATGGTCTCGGTGCTCATGCGGCCTGCCTCCTCACCGGTCTTCCGTGTAGACGTCGCGCGCCAGGTCCGCCACCGGCTCCCAGGTACCGGCCTCGGCGAAGGCGATGGCGGCGTCGAGCTCCGCGTCGATCTCGGCCTCGATGCGCCCGGTCTCGTCCATGCTCAGGATGCCCGCCTCCTCCAGCCAGTGGCGGAAGCGCAGCAGCGGACACTTTTTCTTCCAGGCTTCCACCTCAGCCTTGTCGCGGTAGAGCTGGGCGTCGAACATGGAATGGGCCCGGAAGCGGTAGCTGCGGCACTCCAGGAAGCGCGGCCCGCCACCGGCGCGGATCTCGGCCACGGCCGCGTGGGCGGCGGCCTCGATGGCGATCACGTCCATGCCGTCCAGCGCCATGGCCGGGATGCGATAGCAGGCCGCCTTGCGGGAGATGTCGGTCTCGGACTCGGAGCGGGCCAGCGCGGTGCCCATGGCGTAGAGGTTGTTCTCGCACACGAAGAGCACCGGCAGTTGCCAGAGCTCGGCCAGGTTGAGGCTCTCGTGGAAGGCGCCCTCGGCGGCGGCGCCCTCGCCGAAGAAGCAGGCGGTGACCCGCGCGTGGCCCTGCATCTTGTCCGCCAGCGCCAGCCCCACGGCCAGCGGCATGCCGCCGCCGACGATGGCGTTGCCGCCGTAGAAGCGCCGCTCGGCGTCGAACACGTGCATGGAGCCGCCGCGACCGCGGCTCACGCCCTCGCGCTTGCCGTACATCTCGGCCATGAGCGTGTCCATGGCGATGCCACGGGCGAGCGCGTGGCCGTGCTCGCGGTAGGTGGCCACCACGGCGTCCTCGGGCTTCAGTGCCTGCATGACGCCGACCGCGATGGCCTCCTCGCCGGAGTAGAGGTGCAGGAAGCCGCGGATTTTTTCCTCGGTATAGAGCTCGGCGCAGCGCTCCTCGAAGCTGCGAATGCGCAGCATCTGCCGCAGCAGGTGCAGGGCGTGCGCGCGGTTGAAGTGCGGCTTGGCGGCGGTGCTCACGTGGTACTCGGACGGCGGCTCGCTCATCGCTCGTCGCTCTCCAGCGTGGAGATGTCGCCCTCGGGCAGGCCCAGCTCCCGCGCCCGCAGCAGCCGGCGCATGATCTTGCCGCTGCGGGTCTTGGGCAGGTTGGCGCGGAAGTCGATCTCGCGCGGGGCGACGGCCGGGCCCAGGCGCTTGCGGGCGTGCGCGAGCAGGGAGCGGCGCAGGGACTCGTCTGCCGCGAAGCCGGGCCGCAGCGCCACCAGGGCCTTGACGATCTCGCCGGCGGTGGGCTCCGGGATGCCGATGGCGGCGGCCTCGGCGACTGCGTCGTGCTCCATCAGCGCGCTCTCCACCTCGAAGGGGCCGATGAGGTGGCCGGCGGACTTGATCATGTCGTCGGCGCGGCCGAGGAACCAGAAGTATCCGTCCGCATCGCGCCGCGCGAGGTCGCCGCTCAGGTACCAGCCGCCGGCGAAGCACTTGGCGTAACGCTCGGGCTCGTTGATGTAGCCGCGGAACATGGAGGGCCAGCCGGGGCGGAGCGCCAACTGGCCGGGCGTGTCGGGCTTGTCGATGACCGTGACCTCGCCGGTGGCGGGGTCGCGCTCGACGATGGCCGCCTCGATGCCCGGCAGCGGGCGGCCCATGGAGCCGGGCTTGATGGGCAGGCTGCGACAGTTGGCGATCATGATGCCGCCGGTCTCGGTCTGCCACCAGTTGTCGTGGAAGGCGAGGCCGATGACATCGCAGCTCCAGACCACGGCCTCCGGGTTCAGCGGCTCGCCGACGCTGGCGAGGAAGCGCAGGTGGCTGAGGTCCGTGTCCTGGACGATGCCGGGGTGCTCCTGGTCCGCGATCTTCATCAGCATGCGGATGGCCGTCGGCGCCGTGTACCAGACCGTCACCTGCTGGCACTCCAGGATCATGAGCCAGCGCGCCGGGTCCATCTCGGCCTCGTCCACCACCATGGTGGCGCCCAGCACCAGCGGCGCGATGATGCCGTAGCTGGTGCCGGTGACCCAACCGGGGTCCGCCGTGCACCAGTAGATGTCGTCCTGGTGCAGGTCCAGCGCCAGCAGGCCGGTGAGGCGGTGCACCACCACCGCCTCATGCACGTGCACGGCGCCCTTGGGCAGGCCGGTGGTGCCGCTGGTGAAGTGAAGCAGCGCCATGTCTTCCG
The DNA here is from genome assembly GCF_022340605.1 of Thiohalocapsa sp. Lineage (GTDB taxonomy): Bacteria > Pseudomonadota > Gammaproteobacteria > Chromatiales > Chromatiaceae > Thiohalocapsa. The sequence goes on along the minus strand of NZ_JAJDNQ010000136.1, from coordinate 2,956 downwards.
GCTTGGTGTCGGCGAGGCCGCCGCTGTCCGGGCACTCCGCCAGCGCCTCGGCGAGCGAGAGCGTGCCGGCGGGCAGATCGTCGCCGGCGGCATCGGTCAGCAGCACGTGCGCGAGCCCCGGCAGCGAGTCGCGCCAGGGCGCCACCTTGCGTCGGTACAGGGAAGCGGAGGTCACCAGCACCCGCGCGTCGCCGATCTCCATACGCGAGCGCACCGGCTCGGGGCCGAAGGCCGAGAACAGCGGCGAGAACACCCGCCCGGCCTTGAGCGTGCCGAGCGCCGCCGTGTAGAGCTCCGGCACCCGCCCCAGCAGGCTGAAGACGCGCTCGCCGCGGGCCACGCCGAGGCGCTCCAGCAGGTGTGCGAAGCGGCTCGTGAGCGCGGCCAGCTCCCGATAGGTGATGTCCCGGTGGGTCAGGTCCTTGGCCAGCCAGCGGATTGCGACCTTGTCCGCCAGGCCGTCGGTGAGGTGCCGGTCAACGGCCTCGAAGGCGATATTGAGCCCGCCACCGGGCAGCCCCGCCAGCGCCGCGCGCGCCGCCTCCCACGAGAAGCCCCCGCACGCCGCCGCATAATCGGCCAGGTTGGGCGGCGGCCAGTCCGAGTGATCGGTCTTGTGCATGGTCTCCCAGGCCAATTCTGCGCTCCCCGCAAGCCGGGGACGCGGGTGCGTCCCCATCTGTTTCAACCTAGGCGAGGGGAGGCGGGGCGTCTACGGGACTTACCCCGATTTCGATGTGCAGCGTCGGGGCGGTCGCGTGCGCAAATCGGGGTAAACTTTGGACAGTTATAAAATTTGGAGTCGAAGCATGGCTAGAATCTCGCGCTCCGTCGGGCGTGGTGGCCGTAATCTGGACGCCGATGTCCGCAGTTCGGTGCTCAGCCGCGCGCGAGGCGCGCGCCCGCCTCGAGGCGGCGCGCGGCCTCCAGCAGCGGGTGCCAACTGCGCTCGCTCGGTGCCCGGCAACTGGAGGCGACGGCCGCCTCGCCGGTCATCGGGCGCGCGATGAGGAAGCCCTGGACCGCATCGACGCCGGCGCGTACCGCGGCATGCAGCTGCGGCTGGCTCTCGACGCCCTCCAGGACCAACTGCAGCCCGGCGGTGCGGGCCAGGGTCGTGACCGCCTCGAGAAAGGCGAGGTCTTCGGCGCTCGGGGAGGCGTCCGGCGGCGGCAGAAAGCTCCTGTCCAGCTTGACCACGTCTGCCGGCAGACGCCGCAGCGTCGACAGCGACGAGTAGCCGACGCCGAAGTCGTCCACCGCCACGAGCACGCCGAGTGCCCGCGCCGCGGCGATGGCATCGAGCGCCTCGCGGTCCGCGAGCACGCTCTCGGTGACCTCCACGCACAGACGCTCCGGTGCGAGGCCGGCAGCCTCGAGCTTGGCGGCGAGGTCGTCGGCGAAGCCCTTGCGCGCGAGCTGTAGCGGCGAGACGTTGACCGATAGATAGACGTCCTGCTCCTCGGGCGAGGCGGCGGGCGGCGCATCGACGGCGTGGCGCAGCGCGGCATCCATGACGAGGTCGCCGACGGTGTAGATGAGCCCGCAGTGCTCGGCGATGGGGATGAAGATGTCGGGCGGCACGTTGCCGAGGGTCGGATGGTTCCAACGCGCCAGCGCCTCCCAACACCGCAGCTTGCCGTCGGCGACACTGACGATGGGCTGCAGCGCGATGTGGAACTGCTCGCGCGACATGCGCAACGCCGCATCCATCTCCTGCTCCAGCATCAGCTGGCGCTCGGACTCCGCCTGCACCGATTGGGCAAGATCGGACACGCGGTTGCCGCCCTGCTGCTTGGCACGGCGCATGGCGGCCTCGGCCGCGGACAGCAGTCCAGTCGGGTCATGGTGCAGGGCGAGGCTATCGGCCACGCCGATGCTCGCATAGAGCTGGAGCTTGCGCCGAGCGGTCTCGAACGGCTGCGCGAAGACGCCGAAGACGCGCGTGGCGAGGTCGCTCGCCGTCGAGCCGTCGGAGGTCAGGATCACGAATTCGTCCGCACCGAGCCGGACAAGCAGTTCGCCCGGTGCGGCGGCGAGGCGCAGGCGGTTGGCGACCTGCACCAGCAGCGCGTCGCCGGCGGCATAGCCGAGCGACTCGTTGATCTTGCGGAAGCGGTCGATGTTGAGGAATACCAGCACCGTCCGCGGCCGGTCGGGCATCGCGGCGAGGGCGCTCAAGTGCTCCTCCACCGCGGAGCGATTGCCGAGGCCCGTGAGCGGGTCGGTGTCGCGCAGGTGCATGAGGAGGTTGGCCTCGCTGCGGCGAGCCAGCGCCTCCTCGACGGCCCGGCGCAGGTCGCGGGCGGCGTCGATGTCGGTCTCGGTCCAGGCGGCGGACTGGCCGTGGACCTCTTCCTTCCAGGCGGCGAAGGATTCCCGGGGCTGCAGCCGGCCGCTGGCGTCGTCCGCGATGGGCTTGGCCGGATTGCCGGCCCAATGGACCGTCCGGCTCAGCTCGTTGCGGAGCCAGACCACCGAGCCCCCGCCGCAGCAGGGGATCGGCAACAGCAGCGCGCCGGCAAATCCTTCCAGGGACTCCGGCCGCTGGTCCATCGCCGCCGCGAGCGTCTGCGTCGCCGCGACATCGTCCGCACCGAGTGCGCCGACTGCGCTCGAAATGGCGCGAAAGGTGCCCGCCGCCGGCGTGCGGCCGATGGTGATGCAGCGATCGTCGAGGGTGATCACGGCGCCGTCGGCGGGCACCAGCTTCAGCAACTCGCCGCTTGCCGCGGCCAGGGCCTCGGCGAGGCTCAAACCGTGTTCGCCCAGGCGCGACGCGATGGCCCCAAGCGCGCGCTGGCGGCGCAGCCGGTCCTCCGCCAACGCACGCTCGCTCAACGAGCCGAGCATGACCGACATGACCTGTCCGATCAGGTCCAACACCGCGCGCAGCTCCGCACCCACCTGGCGCGGGCTGCTGTGGTGACAGACCAGCATGCCCCAGAGTCGCCCG
>NZ_JAJDNQ010000135.1 GCF_022340605.1 Thiohalocapsa sp. | reverse complement strand
CTCCACCAGCCAGCGGGGGTCGATCTCGAACGCGGTGGCGTAGGTCTGCTTGAGGTCGTCCGGGATGCGGTCGATCTGCTGCACGCTGCCGTCGTAGTACTTGAGGTCGTTGACCATGACGCTGTCCCAGAGACCGTGCTCCTTGAGATCGGCGACGAGGTAGGGGTTGACGACGGTGAACTCGCCGGACAGGTTCGATTTGACGAACAGGTTCTGATAGGTCGGCTCGATGGACTGGCTGACACCGCAGATGTTGCTGATGGTGGCCGTCGGGGCGATGGCCATGCAGTTGCCGTTGCGCATGCCGATGGTCGTGACGCGTTGGCGCAGCGCCTCCCAGTCCAGGGTCGCGCTGGTGTCCATCTGCAGGTAGCCGCCGCGGCCCTCCTCCAGCAGGCGGATGCTGTCGATGGGCAGCACACCCTGGCTCCACAGGCTGCCGCTGAAGCTCTGGTAGCGGCCGCGCTCGTCGGCCAGGTCGGTGCTGGCCTCGATGGCGTAGTAGCTCAGGATTTCCATGCTCTGGTCGGCGAACTGCACGGCGTCCGGGCTCGCGTAGGCGATGCCGAGCTTATACAGCGCGTCCTGGAAGCCCATGATGCCGAGCCCAACCGGGCGGTGGCGCAGGTTCGATTTGCGCGCTTGTGGCACGTTGTAGAAGTTGTAGTCGATGACGTTGTCCAGCATCCGCATGGCGGTGCCGACGGTCTTCTTGAGCTTGGCGGTGTCGAGCCCCTGGCTGCCCACGTGATTGGCCAGGTTGACGCTGCCGAGATTGCAGACGGCGATCTCCTGGTCGTTGGTGTGCAGCGTGATCTCGGTGCAGAGGTTGGAGCTGTGCACCTGCCCCACGTGCTGGTTGGTGTAGCGCAGGTTGCAGGGATCTTTGAAGGCGATCCACGGATGGCCGGTCTCGAACAGCATGGCGAGCATCTTGCGCCACAGGTCTACGGCCTTGATGCGCTTGTGCACGCGCAGCTCACCGCGGGCGGCGCGCTCCTCGTAGGCGGTGTAGGCGCGCTCGAAGTCCTGGCCCATGCGATCGTGCAGGTCCGGGGTCTCGTCCGGCGAGAACAGGGACCACATGCCGTCCTCGGCGACGCGCTTCATGAACAGGTCCGGCACCCAGTTGGCGGTGTTCATGTCGTGGCAGCGGCGGCGGTCGTCGCCGGTGTTCTTGCGCAGGTCCAGGAACTCCTCGATGTCCACGTGCCAGGTCTCGAGGTAGGCGCAGACGGCGCCCTTGCGCTTGCCGCCGTTGTGCACCAGGGCGGCGGCGGTCATGTAGCTCTCGTCGCCCTCCACCTGGAGATCGTGCACCCAGGCCAGCGGTGCGATCGGCTCGACGGCCTTGACGCGGGTGAAGACCCAGTTGCCGAGCCGGAACCAGTTCTGCTTGGTGAGCGCCGGCACGCCGAGCAGGTCCGCGATGATCGGCGCTGCCGGGATGCGCAGGTCGAAGGTCCGGGTGGTGCCGGTGAAGGACAAGACGCTGCCATCGGCGCGGGTGCCTTGGTGTGCACTGTCGCGCTCGCGGTACTGGCCGGCGCAGGGGATGCCCAGGCGCAGGAGCTGGTAGCGCAGGCCTTCGGCGAGCGGCGCGGAGATGCTGGTGAAGTAGATCTCCTTGCCGCGGCTGATGCCGCCGTCGGTCTCGAGCAGGCCCTGGATCAGCGCCAGCGCCTGGTTGTGGGGCAGGTGGCTGAAGCGGCGTGCGATGCGCTTGTTGCGCGCGGCGTCGTAGAGGTCGTCTTCGGTGAAGGGTAGGGCGGCCTGGTCCTGACCCACCCATTGGCCCGTGGTGGCGCAGCGCGCGAGACCCTTGCCGACGGACCACTTGATCTGGGTGTAAGCGTCGCCGCGTGCGCTTTCCCAGAAGTGGATGTCTCGCTCGGCGAGGTAGGCCCGCACGAAGTCCAGGTGGCCCTGATCGCGGCTGGGGTTGCCGGAAATGCCGAATTCCTGGCCGCGCGTCAGGTGCCCGTCGCCCAGCAGGATGCCGTAGAAGCGGGCATCGGCCTCGGTGAAACCCGCCACAGGTACCACCTCTCCCGGGATCACCTGCGCCACGTAGTCGCCGCGGCCGAGCTGGCCGGCCTCGACCCACTCCGGCTGGAACCGCCCGCTCTCGATCTGCCCCAGCGTGCGCCCGATTGCCTGCTCCTGCGGCACGCCCTGGATGGCCCAGAACGGATGGCCGGCGGTGACGCGCAGGTCATTGACCGAGTGCTTCACCCGCACCCGCACCATGGGCGCGTCCTTCTGGTCGTAGACGAGGTTCTCGGTGACTTCGCGGTAGCGCCCGCGCTGGCCCAGCACCAGGTCGCCGCGCTTGACCTCGGCGATGGGCTTGGGGCCGTCGGCGGTGAACACCGTGGTGTCTGGCGCGAAGCACTGGTTCACCGCCACCGCGGTGTCGTTTGCCACCTTCAGGAAGGGCACGACGCCCTGGGACTTGCCGTTGGTGCCCTTGATGTGTGCGCCCATGCCGCGCACACGGCTCCAGTCGTTGCCCAAGCCGCCGGCGAACTTGCTGAGCAGGGCGTTGTCCTTGATGGCGCCGTAGATGCCGTCGAGGTCGTCCGGCACCGTGGTGAGGTAGCAGGAGCTGAGCTGGGGCCTGAGCGTGCCGGAGTTGAACAGCGTCGGCGTTGAGCTCATGAAGTCGAAGCTGGAGAGCAGCTCGTAGAACTCGATGGCACGCTCCTCGCGGTCGATCTCGTTGATGGCGAGCCCCATGGCCACGCGCATGAAGAACGCCTGCGGCAGCTCGAAGCGCACGCCGCGGTCGGTGTGGATGAAATACCTGTCGTAGAGGGTTTGCAGGCCGAGATACGTGAACTGAAGATCACGCTCCGACTTCAGCGCCGCGCCGAGGCGGGCGATGTCGAAGCGCCCGAGCTGTTTGTCGAGTAGCTCCAGGTCGCCGGCGCGCTGGACATAGGCCGCGAAGTAATCCGCATAGCGTTCGCCCATGTCGGCCTGGGTCTCGACGCCTAGGCCCAAGTCAAGGAAGCCCAGCGCCTCGCGCCTCAGGATGTCCAGCAGCAGCCGCGCCGCGGCCTGGCTGTAGGCGGGCTCGCGCTCGATCATGGCGCGGGCGCTCATCACCAGTGCCTGGCCTACGTCGGCCTCTTTGACGCCGTCGAAGAGGTTGCGCAGGGTGTCCTTGAGGATGGCCTCGGCGTCGACGCCGTCGAGCCCGCGGGCGGCCTCGTCCACCAGGCGGGCCAGGCGCTCGGCGTCGAGCGGCCGCGTGCTGCCGTCGGCGAGGGTGATGTTGATGCCATGCTCGGCTGCGGAGTCCGCGGTGGACAGCATGGCGGCCTTCTCGGCACGCTCGCGGGCGCGAGCGTCGCGGTAGAGCACGTAGTCGCGGGCCACCTTGTGCTCGCCGGCGCGCATCAGCGCCAGCTCCACCTGGTCCTGGATGTCTTCGATGTGCACCGTGCCGCCGCCCGGCAGGCGCCGAGTGAGCGCGCTCGCCACCTGCTCCGTCAGGCGCTCCACCCGGTCGTGGATGCGCGAGGACGCCGCCGCGCTGCCGCCCTCCACGGCCAGGAAGGCCTTGGTCATGGCCACCTTGATCTTGTTCGGGTCGAAGTGCGTCACCTTGCCGTTGCGGCGGATCACCTGCACCCGCCCCGGTTGGTGCGCGCCAATCTCGGCCGTCGTGGCCGGGGCGCCTGGGCTGCTGCCCGGCGCCATGCTGCCGGCGTGGTCGGGTCGATCGGCACTGGCGGTCTCGGCGCGCGTGGCAGCAGTCATGGCATCTCTCCTGGTTTGATGGTGGGCTTCTCGTGCGGCAAGCGAGCCGGGTAGGTGCCGGCCGCGCTGGCGGTAACGTGGCGTCGTGTGGACGACCGCTCGCGTGCGCACGGCTCCGCTGTCAGTGGCTGGAATATATATGTTGTTTGATTGCTGTCAACCACAATATATTGTGGTCAACCTGGTGAGCAAGCCGTTGACAGGCTGTGCGTAACCTGTGGATAAGTCGGTCAGGACGACGCGTGTGGGCGCGCCGTTGCTGGGCTCGGCTGTGGATGACGGCGGTGCACGGTGGCGCGTGGATCGCGGCTTCTGCGCCGCGGCAGCGCTGCCGCCGGGGAGATTTGGATGGGTATTTGTCGGCGGATAGCCGGCAAGGCGAGCGTGGGGAGGGAGAACGACCCCGCGCCCCGCGCGCGGCGCGGTGGGCCACGGGAGCGGCGCGACGAGGTCA
>NZ_JAJDNQ010000126.1 GCF_022340605.1 Thiohalocapsa sp. | reverse complement strand
CCATCGGCGAGTGGCTCAACGCCCGTAGCTGACCCCCGGCGCGCCGGCTCCAGCCGGCCCCGTGGGAGCGGCGTCCCCGCCGCGATTGGCCGCCCCGCCGCCGTCGCGCCGAAGACGGCGCTCCCACAACGACGCCCGCCCCGTGGGAGCGGCGTCACCGCCGCGATTGGCCGCGCTGCCGTCATCGCGCCGAAGACGGCGCTCCCACAACGACGCCCGCCCCGTGGGAGCGGCGTCACCGCCGCGATTGGCCGCCCCGCCGCCGTCGCGCCGAAGACGGCGCTCCCACAACGACGCCCGCCCGTGGGAGCGGCGTCACCGCCGCGATCGGCCGCGCTGCCGTCATCGCGCCGAAGACGGCGCTCCCACAACGGCGCCCGCCCCATGGGAGCGGCGTCCCCGCCGCGATTGGCTCGCGGTACACCGTCATCGAGAGGATGCGGCGTCGGTCTGCCGCGCGAAGATCGCCTGCGCCGGCGTGCGCACCTCCGGCGCCACCAGGCGCAGATAATCCACGCTACCCTCCGCCGCCGCGGCCAGCGCCTCGCGCAAGGGGCGCCAACGCTCGCCCGCCTCCGTGGCATCGAGCAGATCGCGGGCAGCCGCGACCTGGCCGGCTCGGACCGCTTCTTGAAACAGCAGCAGGAGGTCGCCCCAGGTTTCCTCCAGGACCAGTACAGGAAGCCGCGTATGCGGGCGAGGCCGTCCGCCCGCTTCAGCATCGAAGCAGTCATTGCCCTCGACGGGGCTGCCGACGACGGCACGCATGCTCTGGTCCCATTGGCACTCCATCAAATCCGTTTTGCATCGAATTTGGTGTAAACCAATTTTGGTGTAGGGCAGCTCGGCTGGACATTCACGCTTCCACGCGTATATTCGGCCGATTGCTGCGCCGCAACAGACCACCGGAGACCCCATGCCGATCAAACCCTTCAACAAGCTCTTGGTCGCCAACCGCAGCGAGATCGCCATCCGTATCTTTCGCGCCGCCAACGAGCTCGGCATCCGGACGGTGGGCATCTATGCCCTGGAAGACCGCCTGTCCATCCATCGCTCCAAGGCGGACGAGGCCTACCAACTGGACCCCGAGAAGGGTCCGGTGGGGGCCTACCTGGACATCCAGGGCATCATCGATATCGCGCTGGACAAGGGGGTCGATGCGATCCATCCCGGCTACGGCTTTCTGTCCGAAAACCCGGAGTTCGCGCAGGCGTGTGCCGACAACGGCATCGCCTTCATTGGGCCGCGCGCGGAACTGCTGGCGCAGATGGGCGACAAGACCGCGGCCCGGGAACTGGCGAAGCGCGCCCGGGTGCCCACGCTGCCGGGCACCGAAGAGGCCATCGACGACCGCGACACCGCGCTTCAGGCGGCCGGGCGGATCGGCTTCCCGCTGATCATCAAGGCCGCCCATGGCGGCGGCGGCCGTGGCATGCGCGTGGTGCGGGCTCCGGAAGACCTGGGCAAGCTGCTCGACGAGGCACGCACCGAGGCCTTGAACGCCTTCGGCAACGGCGCGGTGTTCCTGGAGCGCTTCATCCAGCACGCCAAGCACATCGAGGTGCAGATCCTCGGCGACCAGCACGGCAACGTGGTGCACCTGCACGAGCGCGACTGCTCGGTGCAGCGCCGGCACCAGAAGGTGATCGAGGTCGCCCCCGCGGTGGACCTCGCCGACGACACCCGCCAGGCCCTGTGCGACGCCGCGGTACGCCTGGCGCGGGAGATCGGCTACGACAACGCCGGCACCGTGGAATTCCTGGTGGACGCCGAGAGCGGCGACTGGTTCTTCATCGAGATGAACCCGCGCATCCAGGTGGAACACACGGTGACCGAGGAGATCACCAACGTCGACCTGGTGCGCTCGCAGATCCTGATCGCCTCCGGTCGCAAGCTGCACGCCGCGGACATCGGCATCCCGGCCCAGGACGCCATCCCCCGCAACGGCTTTGCGGTGCAGTGCCGCATCACCACCGAGGACCCGGAGAACGGCTTCGCGCCGGACCTCGGGCGCATCCTCACCTACCGCTCGCCGGCCGGCTGCGGCATCCGCCTGGACGCCGCCATCGCCACCAACGGCGCCGTGGTCACGCCCTACTACGACTCCCTGCTGGTGAAGCTCACGGTGCGCTCGCCGGACTGGGAAAACGCCCTGGAGCGCATGCGCCGCGCGCTGCACGAGTTCCGCATCCGCGGCGTCAAGACGAATATCCCGTTCCTGGAAAACGTCATCCAGGACGAGACCTTCCTTGCGGGCAAGGCCACAACCCGGCTCATCGACACCACCCCGGCCCTGTTCGACTTCAAGCCGCGGCGCGACCGCGCCAGCAAGCTCTTGGCCTACCTCGGTGACGTCATCGTCAACGGCAACCCCACGGCCAAGGGCTGGAAACCGGATGCGGTCTTCACCGAAGCGCCGGTGCCCCATTACGACCACCGCCAGCCGTTGCGAAAGGGCACCCGGGACCTGCTGCGCGAGCTCGGTCCCAAGGGCTTCGCCGACTGGACGCTGGCGCAGCCGCGGGCGCTGTTCACCGACACCACGCTGCGCGACGCACATCAGTCTCTGTTGGCCACCCGCATGCGCTCGGATGACATGCTGCGCATTGCGGAGGTCATCGCTCACCGGGTGCCGAACCTGTTCTCCCTGGAGATGTGGGGCGGCGCCACCTTCGATACCTGCATGCGCTTCCTCGACGAGGACCCCTGGGAGCGCCTGGCCAAGCTGCGCGAGCATATCCCCAACATCTGCTTTCAGATGCTGCTGCGCGGCGCCAACGCGGTGGGCTATTCGAACTACCCCGACAACGTGGTCAACACCTTCGTGCGCCGCGCGGTCGAGAACGGCATGGACATCTTCCGCATCTTCGACAGCCTGAATTACGCCGAGAACCTGTACCCGGCCATGGAGGCGGTGCTCGACGATGGCCGCGCCATCTGCGAGGCGGCGATCTGCTACACCGGCAATATCCTGGACCCGAAGCGCGACAAGTACGACCTCCAGTACTACATCGCCATGGCCAAGGACCTTGAGGCCCACGGCGCCCATATCCTCGCCATCAAGGACATGGCGGGCCTGCTGCGGCCCTATGCGGCGGACAAGCTGTTCCGCGCCCTGAAGGACGAGATCGGCATCCCCGTCCACTTCCACACCCACGACACCTCGGGCATCAACGCCGCCTCGGTGCTGCGCGCCGTGGACGCGGGCGTGGACGTGGTGGATGGCGCCATCGCCGGCCTATCCGGCGCCACCTCCCAGCCCAACCTCAATTCCATGATCGCGGCCCTGGAGCACACCGAGCGCGATCCCGGGCTGGACCGCGAGGCGCTGGACGCGATGTCCCACTACTGGGAGCACGTGCGGACCTTCTACAAGCCCTTCGACACCAGCGCCCCCCACGGCACCGCCGAGGTCTACCTGCACGAGCTGCCCGGCGGCCAGTTCACCAACCTGAAGGAACAGGCCAGCGCCATGGGCCTGGGTCCACGCTGGCCCGAGGTGGCGCGCACCTACGCCGAGGTCAACCAGCTCTTCGGCGACATCGTCAAGGTCACGCCCAGCTCCAAGGTGGTGGGCGACATGGCCATCTTCCTGGTCACCCGCGGCATCAAGGCCCAGGACGTGCTGAATCTGGCGCCCGGCTCGGTGCCGTTTCCGGAATCCGTCATCGACATGCTGGCCGGCGGCCTTGGCCAGCCCAAGGGCGGCTGGCCCGAGGCGCTACAGCGCGTCGTGCTCGGCGATCGCGAGGCCATCACCGACCGCCCCGGACTGCACGCCAAGCCGGTGGACTTTGAGCCACTGAAGCTGGAGCTCACGGAGAAGCTCGGCCGTGAGCCCAGCGACGAGGACCTGCTCAACCACCTGATGTACCCGAAGGTGTTCGAGACCTTCGACAAGAGGCGCCAGCAGTACGGTGACCTGTCGGTGCTGCCGACGCCGGCCTACTTCTATGGCCTCGCCATCAACGAAGAGATCGCGGTGGAGATCCAGCCTGGCAAGACCCTGTTCATCAAGCTGCTGCACTTGGGCGAGGCGGACAAGCATGGCAAGCGTATGGCCATCTTCGAGCTCAATGGCGATTCCCGCCATGTCGAGATCCAGGACCGCGGCCTGGTGGTGGACGTCGAATCGCGCCCGAAGGCCAACGTGGACGACCCGCGCGAGGTCGGCGCGCCCATCCCCGGCAAGATCTCGCAGATCTCCGTGGCGGTGGGCGACAAGGTCGCCAAAGGCGATGCCCTGCTCACCCTCGAGGCCATGAAGATGTTCACCACCGTCAACGCGCCGATGGCCGGCATCGTGCGCAGCATCGAAGTGGACGCCGACGCCACGGTGGAAGCCAAGGACCTGCTGATGCGGTTACGCTAGATCGACACAGACTGCGAAACGCGCTTGCGATAGCGCTGCATCGCGAAGAAGCCGATGATCGGCAAGCCAAGGGTGTAGGCAAACCCAATCACCAGGTAGCCGTTGAAATACGGGTTGTGAATGACCCCGGCATCTCCGAGCAAAGCGATGGCCCACACCGCGAAAGGGACGTGCAAGAGACAAGCAGTGGCGAGACCCGGGTTGTACCAGCGCCGCGCCGCAATGGACAAGCCGACATGGACCGCGGCCTGGAAGATCAGAAAATAGGGCATCCAAGCGGCCAGGCGCAGGTCATAGGTGGCGAGCAGGCCGCAGATTGGCAGGGGCAGCCATATGTAGCCCATATTGATCCAGTAGACGAGTTTCTCGTCCAGCAGCCCCGTCTCCGGGTCCTGCTTGTAAAGGTCGCGGTTCGCGAACTCGACGAAGCCGCCGGGGAACAGGTACTCTTCGGTCTCATGAATCATATACAGCGGTGCGCACAAGAGCATCGCGTACAGGACCAGATTGGTCGGTGCAACCAGGACCGTGAGATAGACCAACAGAAAGACCGCGACGACGAGACCGGCCCGCATCCATTCGCGGTGGAACCAATGGTAATAGCCAGCAAGAGACATCGCTGTTGACATGGTGCTCACCTGACGCGCAAACGCAACACAAAGCGGCAACAGAAGCCGGCCCGATACTATCTTGCCCCGGCTAGAGCATACAAGATTGCTTGAAGGGCCGAAGTCTTCACAGGTGCCTCAAGTTTTGCGTGCACCGGAGCACCGATCGAAAAGGACCAAGGGCCGGAACGGCAGTCGAGCGGAGCGGTGCGGTCGCGTTTTGGGCCTTGGGCCTTGTTGCATGCCGGGAGTCGATCGACGCGACGTTCGCCGCCTCATGGCGTTGTCGGAATAAGGCAGCGCCTCGCTAAACATCGTGGAAGTCGTCCGCCCCTTTTCGCGTATTTCGTGTATTTCGTAGTGACAAAGTTACAGTCCCTTCAAGGTAGCCGTGCTATTGAGTGCCGGTCTTGATCATAACTCCGACCAAGCGCTCGTCCTGTGGGAGCGGCGTCCCCGCCGCGACCGGGCGCCCGTCGCGCCCAGGACGGCGCTCCCACGGCGGTGGACGGACTTATGATCAAGGCCTGAGTGCCGACAGTGCTGACGAGTCGACAACTTTGAATTTCGCCTTGCGCGCCATTTTTCTTTCTGCTCACGGCGTCCGAAGGGTGACGCCTGTATGGGTATTGGGCACGCCTTCGCGGCCATCACGCCCGTGCTGCACCGCCACCAGCTCCGCGGCGATGGACACGGCGATCTCCGCCGGTGTGCGTCCACCGAGGGGCAGGCCGACGGGGCCGTGCAGGCGCTCGGCCTGCCGCGGGGCGACGCCGAGGCTCAGCAGGCGTTCCTTCCTGGCCTGCTGCGTGCGGCGGGAGCCAAGGGCGCCGACATAGAAGGCGCGGGAGGTGAGAGCCTCCATCAGCGCCATGTCGTCGAGCTTCGGGTCGTGGGTGAGGGCGACGACCGCGCTGCGGGCGTCGTCGGTGCGGTCGCGCACGCAGTCGTCTGGCATGCGGTGGTCCGTCTCGGCACCGAGACCGACGAATTCGGCGAGGCGCTCGCGGCGTGGGTCGCAGACGATGACCCGATAGCCGAGGGCGCGAGCGATGGGCACCAGGTGTCGGGTGATGTGCACGGCGCCGATGATGAGGAGCTGGAGCCGTGGGCCGAAGGTGCGCTCGGCGGTCTCGCCGTCGAATTGGAAGCGCGCGGGCTCGGCGGCGTTGTCCGGAAGCCGATGCAGGCTCGCCTCGCCGGTGGCGAGACACAGCCGGCGGCGCAGGCTGCCGCGGGCGGCGACGCGCTGCTGGAGCAGCCGCCACGGGGTGGGGTCTTCGATGCGCTCGACCAGCAGGTCGAGCTGGCCGCCGCAGGGGATGCCGAAGCGCCTTGCGTCGTCGGCGTCGACACCGTAGCGGATGAGCCGCGGCAGTGGCCCGTTGTCGAATTCGCCAGCGGCGCTCCGGCGCGCCAGATCCGCCTCGACACAACCGCCTGACACCGATCCGGTCTCCCGGCCATCGGCGTTTACCAAGAGCAGCGACCCGGCCGGCCGTGGCGACGAGCCCCAGGTGGCGGCGACGGTGAAGAGCCAGGCGGGGCGACCGTCGAGTGCCGTGATGGCAGCCAGCAGCAACTCGTCGTCGCTGGCGGGTGCCGGGTCGGTGGGCTGCTGGTCTGGCTCAGCCATCGGCAGGCGGCGCTGGGCGCTGGCCCCGGCGCGCAGATCAGAGCCGGATCGGCAGGCTGCGCACCGGCTTACCGGTGGCGGCGAGCACGGCGTTGCAGACGGCCGGGGCGATGGGCGGCACGCCGGGCTCGCCGACACCGCCGGGGTCTTCCCGGGACGGGACAATGTGCACGGCAATCTCCGGCATCTCGCTCATGCGCAGCAGCGGAAAGTCGTCGAAGTTGCCCTGCTGCACCCGCCCGTGCTCCAGGGTGATGGCGCCCTTCAGCGTCGCAGTGAGGCCGTAGACGATGCTGCCCTCCATCTGCGAGGCGACGATTTCCGGGTTGACCACAAAGCCGCAGTCGACGGCACACACCACCCGGTGCACCCGCACCTGACCGGCACTGACCGACACCTCAGCCACCTCTGCCACGAAGCTGTCGAAGGACGCGGTGCAGGCGATGCCCCGGTGCCGCCCCGGCGCGCAGGGTGTCCCCCAGCCAGCACGCTCGGCGGCGAGGTCGAGCACGCCCAGCAGCCGCGGGCGGTCGGCCAGCAACCGACGGCGCAGCGCGACCGGGTCCTGGCCGCCGGCGGCGGCGAGCTCGTCGAGGAAGCACTCGGTGATCCAGACGTTCTGGGAGTAGCCGACGGAGCGCCAGGCGCCCACCGGAACCGGGGTATTGGCGAGGCTGTAGCGCACGGCGATGTTGGGGATCGCGTACGGGAGGTCCGCGGCGCCCTGCACCGCCTCGTCGTCGATGTCCCCCGGACGGACCGACGAGGAGAGCGCCGGCGCGGCGATATGATGCTCCCACAGCACCGGCAGGCCGTCGTCGTCGAGCCCGCCGCGCAGCCGGTTGAGCCCGCCGGGGCGGTAGAAGTCGTGGCGGATGTCGTCCTCGCGGGTCCAGACCACCTGCACCGGCCGGCCGAGCCGCTTGGACAGCTCCACCGCGTCGCGGACGAAATCCACCTTGCCGCGCCGCCCGAAGCCGCCGCCGAGGAAGGTGGTGTGCACCCGCACCCGCTCCCGGGCGAGGCCGGTGATTTGCATACCGGCGCGCTGGGAGCTGCTCTGGGACTGGGTGGGCACGTAGATGTCGCAGCCGTCTAGACGCACGTCGGCGGTGCAATTCATGGGCTCCATGCAGGCATGGGCCTGGAAGGGCGTCTCGTAGATAGCCTCCAGCGTGCGGGTCGCCCGCACCGCCGCGGCATCGGGATCGCCGTCGCGGCGCACCTGCGTGCCCCGCCCGCCGAGGCGTCGCTCGAAGGCGGCACGGATGCCGGCGCTGGAGGTGTCCGCGTTCGGTCCGAGGTCCCAGTCGATCTCGAGCGCCTTGCGACCCAGGAACGCCGTGTGGGTGTCTCCTGCAACCACCGCGACACCGGCGGCGACGGCCAGCACGGCCTCCACGCCCGGAACGGCCTTGGCGCGCGCCGCATCGAAGGAGCGCAGCCCGCCGCCGAACACCGGGCAGCGCTCGATGCTCGCCACCACCATGTCGGTGAGGCGCGTGTCGATGCCGTAGCGGGCGCGGCCATTGACCTTGTCCGGGGCATCCAGCCGCGGGGCCGGGGTGCCGATCAGCGTCCATTCGTTCGGCTCCTTCAGGAGCACGGCGGGCGGTGGCTCCAGCGCCGCGGCGGCGCTGGCGAGTTCGCCGAAGCCGAGCCATCGGCCGCTGGCCGGATGCATGACCCGGCCCCGCTCCGCGCGGCACGTCTCGGCACTCACGCCCCAGCGCTCCGCAGCCGCCTGCACCAGGAGCCAGCGGGCCAGCGCGCCGGCCTGGCGCAGCTTGGTCCAGGCATCGGGAACGGAGGTGCTGCCGCCCGTGCTCTGCTGGCCGGTGAGCTGATTGGTGTATTCCGGTGCCGCGGGGGCGAAGCGCACCGTGATCTGATCGAGCCCGACGTCGAGCTCTTCGGCGAGCAGCATGGGCAGCGCCGTCATCACCCCCTGACCCATCTCGGAGCGGGCGACGATAAAGGCGATGGCGCCGGTGGGCTCGATGCGGACCCAGGCGTTGGGCGCGAAGGTCGTGCTGGCGGCCGGCGCTTCGCGCGCGGCGGCGGCTGCACGGCCGGCGAGCGGCAGGTGCATGCCCAGCAGGAGTCCGCCGCCGGCGGCGACGCCCTTCAGGAAGGCGCGGCGGTCGAGTCTGACCTGTTGCGCCATGTCAGGTCGCCTCCACGACCGGACTAGCGGCCCGGTGGATGGCCCGGCGCACGCGGCTGTAGGTACCGCAGCGGCACAGCACCCGGTCCATGGCGGCATTGAGCTGCTCGTCGGTGGGCCGCGGATGCTGCAACAGCAGCGCGGCGGCGGTCATGATCTGGCCGGACTGACAATAGCCGCACTCGGGCACGTCCTCGCTGATCCAGGCCCGGCGCAGGGCGACGCCGATGTCGTCGTTGAGGCCCTCGATGGTGGTGACGGACCGGCCCGCCGCCGCGCTCACCGGGGTGATACAGGCGTTCACCGCGGCACCGTCCAGGTGCACGATGCAGGCGCCGCAACTGCCGATGCCGCAGCCGTACTTGGTGCCGGTGAGGCCGAGCTGGTCCCGCAGCACCCAGAGCAGCGGCGTATCTTCTGGTACGTCGACCTGCCGGCGCGCGTTGTTGACGGTGAGAACGATCATGCTGTCTCCCACACGAAGGTCGGCGCGTATGGCGGCGTAGCCTGGGCGGGCCGGACGTTGCCGAGCTCAAAGCCGCAGCATTGCAGATCTCGG
>NZ_JAJDNQ010000113.1 GCF_022340605.1 Thiohalocapsa sp. | reverse complement strand
CCATCGCCATCGCCATCGCCATCGCCACCCGGCGCCGGCCGCAGCAGCGACTCGACCTGCACCACTGCGTCGCGGTAGGCCTGGCGCAGGGCCGCCAGCGGCGCATCGGTGCGCTTCCCTTGCTTCAGGGCATCGGAGAGGCGGCGGGCGCTGTCCTGGAGCGCCACGGCGCCGACAAAGGCGCACGCACCCCGCATGCCATGCAGCGCGCTGCGGGCTGCGGCCACATCGCCGACGTCGAGGGCGCGGGCGGCGGCGTCCACGTCCTGGCGGATCGAGTCGGCAAACAGGCGCACGAAGTCCGCCGTGTTTTGTTGCCTCAGGACCATGTGCAGGCGCTCCGAATCGAAGCCGATCAGGGTGGGCAGCGCATCCGGGCCCACAGCCGGGCTCGCACCCGTCGCCTCGGCGACCGGCATGAGCGCCTGCGAACGGGTCGCGTCCTGCGGCTCGGCCGGCTGCGCCGAGCGCGCGGGCAGCCAGCGCCGCAGGGTGTCCGCCAGGGTCTCCAGGCTCACCGGCTTGGCCAGCAGGGCGTTGGCGCCGACGGCGGCAACCCGCGCGCGCTCCGCCTCGGTCACCCCGGCGGTGATGACGATCACCGGCAGTTGTCCCCAGGCGGGATGCCTGCGCAGGCGCCTGGTGGCGCTCAGGCCGTCCATTTCGGGCATCTGGATGTCCATCAGCACCGCGTCGAAGGTGCCCCGCTCCAGGGCGTCGAGCGCCTCCCGCCCGGTGGTCACCAGGGTCGCATCCACGCCCAGCAGGGCGAGCATGTCGGTGAGCACCTGGCGGTTGAGGGGGTGGTCTTCCGCCACCAGCACCCGCATCCCGTGCAGGTCCACGGGTTCGGGCGGCGTCGCAGGCAGCGATGGCGCAGTCGCCACCGCGAGCGGCAGCTCCACGACAAAGGTGCTGCCGGCCCCGGGCGTGCTCTCCACCGTCAGCAGTCCGCCCATCATCTCCACCAGCCCGCGGCTGATGCTGAGCCCGAGGCCGGTGCCGCCGTGGCGCCGGGAAATGGACTGATCGCCCTGGCTGAAGGGCGCGAACAGCCGGGCGCGGGTGCCCTCGTCGATGCCCGGTCCGGTGTCGGTCACCGCCCAGCGCAGCCGCGCCACCGAGTCCTGCACCCCGAGGCAGGTGACGGTGAGCCGAACCTCGCCGCGCTCGGTGAACTTGAGCGCGTTGCCCAGCAGGTTGGCGAGCACCTGGCGCAAGCGCAGGGCATCGCCGAGCAGGTGGCGCGGTACGCCGTCCGCCGCGGTCACGCGCAGCTCGAGATCCTTCTGCACGGCCAGCTCGCCGAACAGGTCCCGCAAGGCGCCGAGCAGCTCCTCGACATCGAAGGGTGCGTACCGCAGATGCGGCTGCCCGGCCTCGATACCGCTCTGGTCGAGGATGTCGTTGAGGATGCCGAGCAGGCTGCGGCCCGAGCGGTACAGCTTCTCCAGGTAATCCCGGGCCAGCGGCTCCAGCGGCCGGTGCAGCGCCAGCTCGGCAAGCCCCAGGATGCCGTTCATCGGCGTGCGGATCTCATGGCTCATGTGCGCCAGGAACTTGCCCTTGGCCTTCGCCGCTGCCTCGGCCGCCTCCTTGGCCTGGCGCAGCTCGGTCTCCGCCTCCTTCAGGCCGGTGATGTCCGGAAAGTTGACGACCAAGCCGGGGATGCCGGTGCCGTCGTGGCGGTAGGGGCGGATGCGGCGCAGGTACCAGCGCCCGGCCTGGTCGCGGATTTCCACGTCCGCCACGCGGCTGCCCCGCAACATCTCGGCGCAGTCCCGGGCCAGGCTCGGGTCGTCCACCGCCCCCGCCAAGTCGCTCACCGGGCGGCCGACGTCCGATGGGATCACCCGCAGGAGCTGGGCGCAGGCGGGGGTGTAGCGGTGAATGCACAAGGCTTCGTCCAGCAGCAGCGTGGCGGTTTCGGCGCTCAGCAGCAGGTTGTTGAGGTCGGTGTTCAGCGTGTCGGCCTCGGCCACCTTTGCGTCCAGTCCGGCGTTGGCGGTGACCAGCTCCTCGTTGAGCGATTGCAGCTCTTCCTTGGAGCTCTCCAGTTCCTCGTTGGCGGACTGGAGCTCCTCGTTCATGGCCGTGACTTCCTCATTGGCCGCGGTCATATCCTCGCGGCTGGCACGGGCCTGCTCGATGGTGCGCTGAAGGTCTTCGCGGGTAGCGTCCAGCTCCTGTTCCAACTGCCGCAGCACCCAGTCCTCACCGCCCGCCCCGGCCTGCGGCAGCGTGACCTCGGACGCCGCCGCCGGGCTGAAGCAGATGAGCAGCAGCCGCGGCTGGCCCGCCTCGACCACGGGCGCCACCTCGATGCGCACGCCCGCCGCCGCCGCGCCGTCGCCGGGGCGCACGGCACTCACCGCGCAGCGCTGCCCATCGCGCCGAGCGCGGTTGATGGCCGCGCGCAGGCTTGCCCCAAGTGACGGGGCGATGGTTCTGAACAGGTCCCGGGACGGCTCGCCCGTGGGGACGGTCAGATACGGGCCGGGGTCGCCGGAGACGTACAGGATTTGCAAGTGATCATCGACCAGCAGCTGCGTGGGGCCGTGGCGCTTCAGCAACTGCTGACAGGTGCGGGCCTGTCCGGTCAGGCTGCCCACCCAGGGCAGGGCTTCCCCGCTGCCCGCCGGACGCAAGCCGGCCAGTACGGCGGTACCGGGCAACGGCGGCGGCTGGTCCGCGTCGCCGCCGGTGTGGCGGAAGATGCGCCAGGGCGTGGACACGGGCGCAAAACACCCGGCCAGTGCACCCAGGCTCTCGGTGCTGCCCAGGAACAGGTAGCGCTCCGGCTGAAGTACGAAGCGGAACAGCCGCAGCACCCGCTGCTGGGTCTCGGTGTTAAGATAGATCAGCAGGTTGCGGCACACCGCCAGGTCCAGGCGCGAGAACGGTGGGTCGCTGACCAGGTTGTGCGAGGCGAACACGATGGCCTCGCGGACCTGTTTGGTGACCCGCCAGGCGTCCAGCTCGCGGGTAAAGAAGCGCTGCCGGCGAGCCTCCGAGACGCCGTCCATGGCGGCCTCGGCGTAGCGGCCCGAGCGGGCGGCATCCAGGGCGGCGTCATCCACGTCGGTGGCGAACACCTGTATCCGCGCCGCCCCGGGATGGGCCTCCAGCCATTCCAGCAGGAGCACGGTGATCGAGTAGGCCTCCTCGCCGGTGGCGCAGCCGGCCACCCACACCCGTACGGCCTCGTCCGGCCCCTTGCCCTCGAACAGCCGCGGGATCACCGCATCGGCCAGCACCTCGAACGCCTCCGGCTCGCGGAAGAAGGCGGTGACGCTGATCAGCAGGTCTTGGGCCAGCCGGTCCCGCTCCAGGCGGTCCTGCCGCAGGGTGTCGAGATAATCGTCCAGGTCCGCCGCACCCGTCAGGCCGGCCCGACGCGCGATGCGCCGGCGCAGGGTGCTGGGCTTGTAGCCACTCAGGTCTTTGCCGCCGTGCTCGCGCACTAGGTCGAGGATCGCCCGCATCGCGCGGTCATCTTCTCCGAGCGCCGCGGCCGCGGCCTCCGGTGCCAGTCCGCGGCCCCAGGCGCACAGGGTGGTGGCGATGGCGGCGGCAGAGCGCCCGAGCTCGCCATCGCCGGGGGCGCTGGTGCCGTCGCGGGACAGTGCCAGCACCAGGGCACCGGCCTGACGCAGGATCGCGGCACCGGCACTGCCGTCGTCGAGACGCTCGGACAGCAGTGCCACGGCGGCGCGCGGCCCCAGCGCCGCCAGGCCGGCGCAGAAGGCGTCGATGGGCCGCTTCGCACCGGCGACATCCGCGGCGTGGACGAGTCGCAGGCCCGCGGGCTCGAGGCGCAGCGATTGCCTTGGCAGCACGATGTGGACATGGTCGGCGGCCAGAGACAGGCCATCGTCGGCGGCGGTGATCGGCATCGCGCCGCATTCGCCCGGCAGTTCCGGCAATGCGCCCTCCTGCCCCGGAACCAGGCCCGGCATCAGCACCCAGGCGATACCGCAGTCCGTCGCCAGGGCGCGCAGGAACGCCGTGAGGTCCGCCGGCGCGCCCCCCGAGCCGATGATCAAGGCGACCTTGACCTGTGCGTCGGCGCCGGCCACACCCGGCTCGCGCAATTTACTCATCGTCTACCTGCTCGGGGGCTTACACCGTCTGTGGAGGCAAGAAGCCCTCGCCGGAGAATCCGGGAAGTCCCAAGACTCCAGATCTGCGGATGATACGCCCGCGTGCGAACACGATGCATGTGCGCAGGGTCTAGGGAGGCGTTGCCTCAGACGGACGAGGCATGCTCACCGCGCTCGCCGCCATCCAAAGCGCGCCGCTGTTGGTCGGGCCGGCGAAGGAGGCCCGACAATCAGGCGGTGACGATATGCACCCCGCCGGGCTTCGTTCCCCGGTCCGCCCCGACGACGGATTCCTGTCCGGACGCGGCGCTTCGCGAGGAGGGACGCGGCGGCCTTACCTTACGGAACGCGGCGAAAGTTGTGTCGGTCGCGCGTACGGCTGCACGGCCGCTGAAGAGGAACTACGAAACACGCAAAAAGCGCGAAAGGGCCGAGGTAGGGGGCGGGGCTGGTGATGAATCCGCGCCTTTTCGGGTGTTTCGTGTATTTCGCCGTGACAACATTCCAGTCCCTGTGGGGTGGCCGTGCTGTGCAGTGCTGACTGTACTTGCGAGGTGCTTAGTCAAGTCCCGCTGATGCGGTCGTAATAGCGCGCGCGGTACAGCAGCCGGGGCACGGCGTCGTCGGTGAAGCCAGTGCGGGTGTGCAGCACGTTGTTGCTGACCAGGCCCCAGCCGGATTCCAGGCGGCCGTGGAGGTGCCAGGGCGTGTCGCGGTGCAGCACGTCCTTGAGCCAGGCGACGGCCTCAACGGTGAGCGGGTCGTCGCGCCAGACGATGTTGCGCGCCCGGTTGGTGAAGCGCATGTGCAGTTGGCCATCGGGGCGCACCGAGAAGACCGGCCCCGTGCGGTCGGGCCGCACCTGCTCGCCGTCGACGTAGCTTGCCGGGATGGTCATGCACTCCGGGTGCATCAGCGCGCGGATGTAGTCCGGCGACTGGTCGCGCACCAGGATATAGGCGATCTCGTGGTCCAGCAGGTCGTTGGCGCCGCCCTCTGCTGCGGGGTGGACGCAGTGCAAGAGCAGGCCGTCGATGCGCTGCTCCGGGGCGTTGTAGTAGCCGTCGGTGTGCCAGTCGATGGGCCGATTGGAGTAGGGAATGTATTCGCGGTGGCGGGCGTCGGTCTGCACCGTCAGCGACGTGATGGCGTCGTCGTCGGCGCCGCGGTTATGGTCAAGCCGGTGCAGCCCGAAGGCGGCGCCGAGCCGGGTCGGGATGTCTTTGTCCGGATCAGTGCCGGTCTTGCCGACGTAGATGGCCATGTTGGCGCGCCGGCAGCGCTCCAGGATGGCCGCGTGCTCCGCGGGCGCCAGCGTGCGCGGGTCGTCGATCTCGACCACCAGGTCGTCGAGGCGGGTCGGCGCCTCGGCGAGCTTGCGCTCGCGCCACTGAAGATAGGCGGTGTTGGCGGCGAGGTCGAAAGGGGAGTCGGACATCATCGGGGGGCGGCGGGCGGTTGTAGGGTAGAACGGCGTATTCTTGCACAGCACGTGGGGCCTTGGCCGGTGGTCGTTCTGTGTGCCGGTACGTGCGCCGGACAAGGTTGCTCACGCCGCTGCAAAATAGCGGCGTCAACGAACGCCCGCATCCATGGCGGGCCATGCACGGCAGAGTGAGCACGGGTATGGGCATGACGGGAATGTTGGTCAGGTTGGCGCCGGCCGCCGCGGCCCGTGTGGTGTTCTACGTGGACGCGGACAATCAGTCGCCGCAATGTGCGGGGGACCTCATCTCGCTGTTCGGCGCCGCGCAGGTGCTGGCGGCGCTGCGCACGCTGTGCACGTCCGATGCGGCCGGCCTGTATTCGGCGACGGTGGTGGAGCAGGGGCTGGCGAAGCTCGGCTTCGACCCGAAGGCGCGGCGCGCTTTTCTGGCCTCGGCTCCGGGCATCCAGACCGAGGGGAAGTTCACCGGGAAGGCTTACCGCTTTTGATGGGGCGCGGCGTGGTGCGGTGTCGCCCAGGAGGGCGACACTCCGGCCGCACTCCGGCCCCACTCCGGCCGCACTCCGGCCGCACTCCGGGAGTGTCGCCAGGGCGACACGCGCGAGGGTCGGTCCAAGACCAGTCTCGGAATCTTCATCTTGCTGCACCAGAGCTCGGACACCCCCCGGCGGACAACGTCGAAGGTCTCGGCGCGGCGCTAAGACTCACCTAATTCCCGCTCGCTATCGTCACCCTCACGCGAACATCCGCGTGACTGACGAGACGTGATCATCATGCAGAGCAAGCTCTATCAGACAGCTGCCATCACCACCCTTCTGCTGGCCGGGCTCGGCGGCGCCCATGCGGCCAGCGGCACGCAGAACGATGCGCTCGGCATCAACGACGCCGGCATCAGCCTGACCCAGGCCATCAGCGCCGCCGAGCAGCACGTCGGCGGCAAGGCGTCGAAGGCCGAGTACGAGCAGGAAAAGGGCCGCTCGGCGTTCGAGGTCGAGGTAGTCAAGGGCACCGCGGTGACAGATGTGGTGGTCGACCCCGCCAACGGCGCCATCCTGTCCGCCAAGGCGGACAAGGCCGACCAGGGCGACGAGGACCACGAGGAGCACGGCGACCGGCGGGGCGAGTCGGAGCAAGAGGACGACTGACCGCCCTGCCAGCGCTGCCCGGGGCGGCCAGGCCGCCGCCGGGCGCACCGGCCGGCAAACGAAGCCGGTCCGGCCGGACTGACCGCAACCCACCGTCACGGAGCCCCGATTCGAGATGAAGAACGCCCAAGACATTGCCCTAAGCAAGGTGCCCGAGGTCACCCTGCTGTTCTGGGTCATCAAGATTGCCGCAACCACCCTCGGCGAGACCGGCGGCGACGCCGTGTCCATGTCCATGCACCTCGGCTACCTGGTCGGGACCGCCATCTTCGCCGGCGTCTTCATCGTCGCCGTGGCCGCCCAGATCAAGGCCAAACGCTTCCACCCCTTGCTGTACTGGACCACCATCATCGCCACGACCACCGTCGGTACGACCCTGGCCGACTTCGCCGACCGCTCGCTCGGCATCGGCTACGCCGGCGGCAGCGCCATGCTGCTCGCCTTGCTGATCGCCTCGCTGGCCATCTGGTATTGCACCCTCGGCACCGTGTCTATGGCGTCCATCAGCTCGCCGAAGGCCGAGATCTTCTACTGGGTGACCATCATGTTCTCGCAGACCCTGGGCACGGCGCTGGGGGACTGGACCGCGGACACGGCGGGCCTCGGCTACGAGGGCGGCGCGCTGATCTTCGGTGCCATGCTGGCCGTCCTGGCGCTGGCGTACTACAAGACGCGGATCTCCCGTACCCTGCTGTTCTGGCTGGCCTTCGTGCTGACGCGGCCACTCGGTGCGGTGCTCGGCGACCTGCTCGACAAGCCGCTCGCCGCCGGCGGGCTCGCGCTGAGCCGCTACTCAGCGTCGCTGGCGCTGGTGGTGTTCATCGTCGCCTGTCTGGTGCTGTTCCGGCACCGGGCGGCGGAGACGGCCCATTGACGCGGCGAGGCACCCCGACAAGCCTCGCGCTTGCAGCCCGGCTCGAGGCCAGCGGCGGCCTTGGCGCCGGGCGCCGCCGCCGAGGAGCACCCCATGCGCATCCTGCTGGTTGAAGACGACCCGATGATCGGCGCGGCGGTCTCCGTCGCGCTGAAAGACGCCGCCCATGCCGTGGACTGGGTCCGCGACGGCGACACCGCCGGCCGCGTGCCCGTGGTCGTCATCACCGCCCGGGATGCGGTGGACGACCGCGTCCAGGGGCTGGACCTCGGCGCCGACGATTATCTGGTCAAGCCGTTCGACGTGAACGAGCTGCTCGCCCGGCTGCGCGCCGTCGTGCGCCGCCAGGGCGGGCAGGCGGCACCGCTGCTCAGCAACGGTCGCGTGAGCCTGAATCCGGCCACCGGCGAGGCCGGCAACGGGGCGGTCTCGGTGACCCTGAGCGCCCGCGAGCGCGCGTTGCTGCACACCCTGCTGCTGCACCCCGGCCGCATCTTCAGCCGCGCCGAGCTGGAGACCCACCTATATGGCTGGGGCCAGGAGGTCGAGAGCAACGCCGTCGACTTCCTGATCCACGGCGTGCGCCGCAAGCTCGGCGCCGACGTCATCAAGAACGTCCGTGGCGCCGGCTGGCTGGTGGAGCGGCCCCGATCAGAGGTGCCCGAAGGACAACCGCGCCCATGAGCCGCTCCATCCAGCGGCGGCTAACCCTGATGCTCGGCGCCGCCATCCTGCTTGCCGCGGTCGGGGCGGGGCTGTCGGCCTTCGTGCTCGCCTACCGCGAGGCGAGCGAGTTCCAGGACGATCTGCTGCGCCAGATCGCGGCGCTGATGGATGGGGGCATCGCGGCCGGCAGCGGGACCACGACCGGGCCGCGTGCGGTACTGACCGACCCCGACGCGCGCGTCGGCATCGTCCGGCTGCCGGGTGATACCCGGCCCGGCTGGCTGCCGCCGGGGCTCGCGCCCGGCTTCCACCGGCTCGCGGGGACGACGGAGCCGCCGCGGGTGTTTGTCCGCGCGGACGCGGGCGATGGGCACCGGATCATCGTCTTCCAGCCCACCGAGACCCGCGACGAGGTCGCCCTCAGCAGCGCCCTGTTCACGCTGGTGCCGCTGCTCCTGCTGCTGCCTGTCATCGCCGGGCTCATCGTCTGGATCGTCCGCCACGAGCTGGCACCGCTGCGCCGCCTCGCCCGCCGGCTCGATGCCCAGCCGGCGGAGCGGCCCGGGCCCATGCCCGACGCCGGGGTGCCGGACGAGCTGCGCCCCTTCGTGCAGGCCATCAACCGGCTGCTGGAGCGGGTCGGCGACCTGCTGCAACAGCAGCGCCGCTTCATCGCCGATGCCGCCCACGAGATCCGCAGCCCCCTCACCGCGCTGTCGGTGCAGGCCCGGAACCTGACCCAGGCGCAGAGCCTGGACGCGGCGCGCGAGCGCATGCTCCCGCTTCAGGCTGGCATCGAGCGCGCGCGCAGGCTCACCGAGCAGTTGCTCAGCCTGGCCAGGCTCCAGACCGGCCCCCAGCCCGCGGTCGAGGTGGACGCCGGCGCGCTCGCGCGCTGATCGCCGAGCACCTGGCTCTCGTCGAGGCCCGAGGCATCGACCTCGGCCTGGACGAGGCCGCGCCGGTGCGGCTCGCCGCCACGCCCGAGAGCCTGCGGCCGATCTTGCGTAACGGCCTGGAAAATGCGATCCGCTACACGCCCGAGGGCGGCGAGGTCACGCTCAGGCTCGCCACGGACCCGGATGACGCCATCATCGAGATCGTAGCGGCCATTGAACAGGCTGATGCCGATGCTGCAGGAGGTGCTGTGCTCGTGATCGCGCAAGCGGTAGGGGCGATTGAGCAGGTCCAGCGCCCGGTCGGCGACGCTGCCGGCAAGCGACTCGGCGCTGTAGGGCTCCGTACTCAGCGCCGGCACCATCACGACGAATTCATCGCCGCCGAGCCGCGCGACGGTATCGGCCTCGCACACGATGGTGCGCAGCCGTTCCCCGACCTCCCGCAGCAACAGATCGCCGATCTCATGGCCCATGCTGTCGTTCAGGCACTTGAAGTTGTCGAGGTCGATGAACAACACCGCGCCGTAGCTCCCGGAGCGCGCGCTGGCGCCCAGCGCCTGCTGGATGCGGTCCATCAGCAGCCGCCGATTCGGGAGCCCGGTCAGTGCATCGTAGAAGGCGAGACTGCGGATTTTCTGCTCGGCGGCCCTGCGCTCGGAGATGTCCTGCACGAAGCAGAAGGTGTATTCCTCGTCGCCGAAGGAGACGTAATTGGCGTTCGCCTCGATGGGGATGATGGTGCCGTCCCTGCGCCGATGATAGGACTCCGTCGCGAAGTGACCCTGCGGACTGAGCCAGTAGAAGCAGGTGCTGCTCTTGCTGATGGCGCTGTGGGCGAGTTGCAGGTCGCGCTCGGCGCGCTTGCGCGCGGTCATCGCCGCGATGGCATGCTCCCGCGGCGTGGCGTCTCGCAGCGTCAGCAGGAGACCGGTCACGGCCCCCGCCGGGTTCTTCAGCGGCGTCAGGGTGCGGTCCCAGCAGCCGTCGCGGCGCCGGGCGGCGTCGTGGTCCGACGCGGGGCTGCCCGGTATCGACAGCGCGACGCCCGTGTCGCGCGCGTGACAGAACAGCGCCTGGATCTCGATGTCCGGGCATGTGTCGAAGTATGCCTGGTCCGGCAAGTCGGTGCCGGGGTCACCGGTCGCGGCGGCGTAGGCGGGGTTGACCCGCACGAAGCAGAGCGCCCGGTCCAACTGGGCCATGGGTGTCGGTGCGGCGTCGAACACCGGATCTTGAGTGTCGTGCATCGATGGTGGTCCGGCTCACGGTCGTAGCTCCAGGTAAAAACCCTACTCAATGGTAAGGCCTTTACCAGTCTCTTGCGGGGCTTTCGGTGCCGAACTTGCGGTGGAGCGCCGCGGGATGCGCCATAACCCAAGCGTGGTAGCACGTGAAGGTCGCGGGAAACATGTCCAGACAATCGACGAGCCAGATGCCAAGCCAGCCCAAGCCAGGCCCGCTGCCCGCGGGCATCTGGGTGCTCGGCTTCGTCAGCATGCTGATGGACATCTCCTCCGAGCTCATCCACAGCCTGCTGCCGGTCTTCCTGCTAACCGAGCTCGGCGCGAGCGCGCTGGTCATCGGTCTGATCGAGGGCAGCGCCGAGGCCGTGGCCTTGATCGTCAGGGTCTTCTCCGGTGCCTTGAGCGATCACCTCGGCCGGCGCAAGACGCTCGCCGTCGCTGGCTACGGCCTCGGCGCCCTGAGCAAGCCGCTGTTCGCCATGGCATCCAGCGCCGGCATGGTGTTCGCGGCGCGCTGCATCGACCGCGTCGGCAAGGGCATCCGCGGCGCGCCGCGGGATGCGCTGGTGGCCGAGCTGGCCCCGGCGCGGGCGCGCGGCGCCGCCTTCGGTCTGCGCCAGGCGCTGGATACCGTGGGCGCCTTCCTCGGGCCGCTGCTCGCCGTGGGGCTGATGCTGCTCTGCGCGGACGACTTCCATGCCGTGTTTTGGTTCGCGGCGCTCCCGGGCGCGCTGGCCGTCGCGCTGCTGGTGCTCGGTATCCGCGAGCCGCGCTCGAGCCGGCGTCCGGGGCAGGGCTCGCCGATTCACTGGCGGCTGCTGCGTCGCCTGAGCCCGGTCTATTGGGCCATTGTGGTGGTGGGCGTCACCTTCACGCTGGCGCGCTTCGCCGAGGCCTTCCTGGTGCTGCGCGCGCAGCAGGGCGGGCTGCCGCTCGCCTGGGTGCCGCTGGTGCTGGTGGTGATGAACCTGGTCTACGCGGCCGCCGCCTATCCCTTCGGCCGGCTCGCCGATCGCTGGAGCCGCCCGCGGCTGCTGGCGCTGGGGCTCGCCGTGCTGGTGGCCGCCGACCTGGTGCTGGCGCACGCCGCCGGCTGGGGCCTGGCGCTCGTCGGCGTCGGCCTGTGGGGCCTGCACCTCGGCATTACGCAGGGCCTGCTGTCCGCGATGATCGCCGACGCCGCCCCCGGCGACCTGCGCGGTACCGCCTTCGGCCTCTTCTCGCTGCTGTGCGGGTTCGCCATGCTCGTCGGCAGCGCCCTGGCGGGCCTGCTTTGGGACAAGCTCGGCGCCGCCGCGACCTTCTACGCCGGCGCCGCCTTCTGCCTGCTCGCGCTGGGCGGGTTGCTCAGGACCCGAGCTGGCACAACCGAGGCGCCGCGCGCCTAGGGCGGACGAGGGAAGCGACCGGGCGCGATTTCGGCGTGGAGCAGCTCCTGTTGGAGCGGTACTCTCGGTGCCGCGCACGGCGGCGTAGCGGTTCTTGTGG
Source organism: Thiohalocapsa sp. (assembly GCF_022340605.1). GTDB lineage: Bacteria > Pseudomonadota > Gammaproteobacteria > Chromatiales > Chromatiaceae > Thiohalocapsa. The sequence continues at coordinate 48,664 of NZ_JAJDNQ010000113.1, read as the reverse complement.
GAGCGGCACTCTCGGTGCCGCGACCGGCGGCAAGGTAGCACACCACGCCCTGAGTAACTGCCAAGCGGCAGGCAGTCGTGCGGCCGTCATCGCGCTACAACAGGCAGTGGTGCTCCCACGGTGCGGGCGCGCCTGGAGCAGCTGTTATGGGAGGCCGGGTTAGCGCAGCGTAACCTGACGATGGGCGTCGGCCCCCTGTGTCAAGATGTAAGCCTTCGTGCGACGCCACGGCGTCACCAAGACCCGCCTGATCGAGGATGCGTTTCAGCATCACCTGCTCGCCACATCGGCACCACCTACGTCGCCGTCGCCGACACATCGGAGCGGCTGAATTCCGTCCAATCGCGCACCCCATTCTCTGCGCGCCGACATGGTCGCGGACCCCGCCCACTACCGCTGGTCCAGTTACCGCGCCAACGTGCTTGGCGAACCGGACGCGCTGCTGACCCCGCACCCGCTCTACCTCGCCCTCGGCGCCGACGCGGCAGCGCGCCTTGGTGCCTACCGGGAACTGTTTCCGCGGCGCGCTCGACGACAAATCCGGCAGCGACCTGCGGCTGGCCCTGAACCCTGAACCAAGACCAACCCATTAGCAACGATCGCTTCTACCTGAGCCAAAGATGGCCTTCGTAAGTGTCAGGTACCGTCAGATTCCGGCCAGAAATTCGCGTCGAGCACCTCGCTCTGGGCGAACGGGCAGTGCTCCGGGAAGTCATCCTCATCGAAAGGGGTCTCCTTCACCGCCTTCTGCACGGCACTGAACCAGCTGGCGTCGAACGCGTCATCCAGCTGAGACTTGAGCCCCGGGTTCTTTTGCAGCAGGCGCGCGATGCGGTAGCGCTGCTCTTTGATGGTTGCGCGCCAGCTCTTCCCTTGCCGCTCGGGCTGATAGCGCCACTTCAATAGGTGCGCGATCAGCACCGCCAAGCGGCTTTCGAGCTCCCGCTCCTGGCTTGCGCCCAAATCCAGCAGCTCCTCGATCAGGTGCTCGGCGTCGAGCTCGTCCAGGCGCCGCTCGCGCAGCAGCGCCGCCTGCTCGCGGGTCCAGCTGTAGAAGTCGGCATCGTGCAGTGGTGTGCTCATGGGCAGGGCGCTCGGCCGTGGCGTGGGCGATATTTTAGGCGCTCAACGCCGGCAACGCCCACATCCGCAAGACTGTCTTATCTTTCCTACCAGCGAACCCTGCTGGCGCCGAGTGCCGCGCCCAAGTTGGACAGGCTCCTAGGTCGTAGATTTGGATTTGGCGCAGTTGTTCGACCAAATCCACCACGACCGGCTCATCGCCCGCGTCGGGGAACACCTTCCGGACAGGCGCATCCTGCGCGTTACGGGCAAGACTCTGCGCACTGGTGTTCTCGCCAATGGCCTGATTACGCGGCGAGCCCGCGCAGGTGGCCGGAACGATGATCAAGGCCGGCAATGCTGGATTGCAAGACCCATCGTTGGACGTGACCCTATCGTTGGACGTCGGCTGGATTGCCTTGCCAAAGCATTCCTTCTAGACTGTACGGTATCACCGTACTGCAACAGAGGCATGCCCATGGACTCAACCACCGTAAACAAGTTTCGTGATAGCCTAAAAACCTTCGTGGAACAAGTGGTTAGCCAGCATTCGCCCCTGCGTGTAACCCGACGTAACGGATCTGATTTTGTCGTGATGAGCGCCGAGGATTGGGAGCGAGACCAGGAAACGCTGTATGTGCTCCAGAACACCAGCCTAATGCGCCAGATTGCGGATTCCAGCACAACCCACGCGACACGCACCGGATATGCCCCGACGAAAGAGCAGCTCGATGAGATCGTTGGTGTTTGAAGGTAAATCATGGGAGATGTACGAGGATCTTCGGCAGCGAGATAAACGGATGCACAAGAACCTCTGCGCGATTCTTAAGGAAATGGTGCGCGGAGATCCGACGACGGGTTTGGGTAAGCCCGAAGCGCTGCGGCACAACCTTACAGGCTTTTGGTCTAGGCGACTCAGCCAGAACGACCGACTCGTTTATAGATTTGACGATTCACATATCCATATCTTCGCCATCGGCGGTCACTACGATACCTTCGAGCCTCAACGTTATCCGTGACATAAGGGGTCACATTAAGGGGGGAGGGTCACATCACATAAGGGGCGGTTCTTGCATTCAAGCATAGTGCATCATTACAAGGCTTGACCCCGTTCTCTCCAGAGGCGCCGGCAGTGTGGGAGCGCCACTGCCTTTCGTGGCGCGATGGGCGCCGCGCGGTGGTCTGCCGCCTCGCAGTTGCTCAGGCCTGCATGGGCTGCCGCGCCGCCGGTCGCGGCACCGAGAGTGCCGCTCCCACAAGGGCCGCTACGATGGCCGCCGGAATCGAAGCCGCAACAGGGATTTTTTTCACTGCTCCTCACTCGAACGCGTAGCTGAACTCCCCGTCGGCGACGCTGACGTGCACCCGCTCGATGGACTGGCCTTCCATCATGCGGCGCAGGAATTCCTCGCTGATGCGCGGCAGCACGGTGTTGGTGAGGATGGCGTCGATCATGCGCCCGCCGCTTTCCAACTCCGTGCAGCGCTCGGCGATGAGCTGGACCACCTCCGGGTCGTAGCTGAAGGGGATCTTGTGGTTCTCCAGGATGCGGCGCTCGATGCGGCCGAGCTGGAGGCGGGCGATGGCGCCGATCATCTCGTCGTTGAGGGGGTAGTAGGGGATGGTGACGAGGCGCCCGAGCAGCGCGGGCGGGAACACCTTGAGCAGCGGCTCGCGCAGGGCCTTGGCCATGCCCTCGGCGTCGGGCATCAGGTCCGGGTCGGCGCAGAGGCTGGTGATGAGGTCGGTGCCGGCGTTGGTGGTGAGGAGGATGAGGGTGTTCTTGAAGTCGATGGTGCGGCCCTCGCCGTCTTCCATGTGGCCCTTGTCGAAGACCTGGAAGAAGATCTCGTGCACGTCCGGGTGCGCCTTTTCGACCTCGTCCAGCAGCACGACGCTGTAGGGGCGCCGGCGCACGGCCTCGGTGAGCACGCCGCCTTCGCCGTAGCCGACGTAGCCGGGGGGCGAGCCCTTGAGCGTGGAGACGGTGTGCGCCTCCTGGAACTCGCTCATGTTGATGGTGATGACGTTCTGCTCGCCGCCATAGAGGGCCTCGGCCAGGGCGAGCGCGGTCTCGGTCTTGCCGACGCCGGAGGTGCCGGCGAGCATGAAGACGCCGATGGGCTTGTTGGGGTTGTCGAGCTTGGCGCGGGAGGTCTGGATGCGCCGGGCGATCATCTCCAGGGCGTGGCGCTGGCCGATGATGCGCTGCTCCAGGGTGTCGGCGAGCTTGAGGATGGCCTCGGCCTCGTTCTTGACCATGCGACCGACGGGGATGCCGGTCCAGTCCTCCACCACGGAGGCGACGGCTTGCTGGTCCACGGTGGGCAGGATCAGCGGGCGCTCGCCCTGGTGCTCGTGCAACTCGGCTTGCAGCGCCTTGAGCTTGGTCAGCAGGGCGTCGCGCTCCGCGCCGGTCGGCGCCGCGTCGGTGGCCGGTGCCGGGTCCGCCTGGTCTGTTGCCGTGGCTCGAGTGCCCGCGTTGCCCGCGGCTGCCGCCGCCGGTGACGAGTCGCCGCCGGCACCACCGCGCAGCTTGGCGCGCAGCTCCAGGATCTGGTGCACCAGCTCGCGCTCCTGCGTCCAGCGCGCCTTGAGGTCGGTGTAGAGGGTGCGCTGCTCGGCGAGTTGCTCTCGGGCGGCGGCCTCGCGCTCGGCGGTCTCGACGCCGACGGCGGTCTCGCGGCCGATGATGGCGAGCTCGTTCTCCAGGGCGTCGATGCGCTTTTTGCAGTCGTCCACCTCCGGCGGCACGGCGTGCTGGCTAATGGCGACGCGGGCGCAGGCGGTGTCGAGCAGGCTCACGGACTTGTCCGGGAGCTGCCGCGCCGGGATGTAGCGGTGCGAGAGCTTGACGGCGGCCTCCAGCGCCTCGTCGAGCACCTGCAGCTTGTGGTGCTTTTCCATGGTGGAGACGACGCCGCGCATCATCAGGATGGCCTTCTCCTCGCTCGGCTCCTCCACCTGCACCACCTGGAAGCGGCGGGTCAGGGCCGGGTCCTTCTCGATGTGCTTCTTGTACTCCGCCCAGGTGGTGGCGGCGACGGTGCGCAGCGTGCCGCGGGCGAGCGCGGGCTTGAGCAGGTTGGCGGCATCGCCGGTGCCGGCGGCACCGCCGGCGCCCACCAGGGTGTGCGCCTCGTCGATGAACAGGATGATGGGCTTTTCGGACGCCTGCACCTCCTCGATGACCTGGCGCAGGCGCTGCTCGAACTCGCCCTTCATGCTGGCGCCGGCCTGGAGCAGGCCCACGTCCAGGGTGAGCAGGCTCACGTCCTTGAGCGGTGGCGGGACGTCGCCGGCGGCGATCTTCTGCGCGAAGCCCTCGACGACGGCGGTCTTGCCGACGCCGGCCTCGCCGGTGAGGATGGGATTGTTCTGGCGCCGGCGCATGAGGATATCGATGATCTGCCGGACTTCTTCATCGCGGCCGACGATGGGGTCCATCTCGCCCTTGGCGGCCTGGGCGGTGAGGTCCACGGTGAAGCGTGCCAGCGCCTCCTGCTTGCCCATCTGCGCCGGTGCGATGGCGCCGCTCGCCTCGCCGGGGCTGCCGGCGCTGCCGGCCATGGTGCCGTCCTGCGCCACCATGGCGTCCTCGGGCGAGCCGCCGACGACCTCGGACCAGCGCTCGATGAGGGTCTCGACCTTGACCTTGTCGAACTCCTTGGAGATGCCGGCCAGGGCGTTGCGCAGCCCCGGCGTCTTCAGGATGCCCACCACCAGGAAGCCCGTGCGCACCTGGTACTCCTTAAACAGCAGCGAGCCGTAGACCCAGCCGCGCTCGACGGCCTCCTCGACGTGCGAGGAGAGATCCGAGATGGACGTGGACCCGCGCGGCAGGCGGTCCAGCGACTCGGTGATGTCCCGGGCGAGCCTCGAGGGCTCCAGGCTGAACTGCTTGACGATGCGGTGCAGGTCGGAGTCCGGCAGTTGCAGGATCTGATGAATCCAGTGCACCAGCTCGACGTAGGGATTGCCCCGCAGCTTGCAGAACACGGTGGCGCTCTCGATGGCCTTGTAGCCGATCTGGTTGAGCTTCCCGAACAGTGCGACACGGCTGATCTCGGTCATGACTGGCTTCCTCGTTTGGCTGTGCGCGGCGCGCCGCGATCGTCTAAGCAAATGCTGGAGCGGCTGTTGGAGCCGGCCGTTCGGCTCGCGCGAACCCTTCGGTCTGCGCTCAAGGCGTCTCGGTGGCCTCCACATGCCGCAGCGGGTGCAGGTACAGATCGTCGGCGTCGTCCGTGGGTGTGCCGCTGATGGCCCAGGTGGACCAGCCGAGCCGGCCGCTGCCACCGAGGGCGAGCGGCGGCACCTGCTCCTTCTTTAGGATCAGGTTCAAGTCCCAGACCAGCTCGTCGCCGACGTAGTTGCGCACCAGTGCCAGCAGCCGCGGCAGGTACTCGCCGCCCGGCAGCAGGCGCTCGAAGTCGTCCCGGTCCAGCGGGCCGAAGACGATGCGGAACTTGTACTGCCGGTCCCAGACGCGCGCGCCGACGATGGTGCCGACGCCGAGCGCCCCGGTGCGCGGCGACTCGCCGAGCCGCCAGCGGCTCTCCACCGGCAGCGTCATCCAGTGGCCGACGAACTCCTCCAGCGCCACCGGCAGGCGGAAGAAGTCCGTCAGCAGCGCGATGAGCCCCTCGGCGTGGCGGGTCTGCGCGGCGAGCAGCCCGGCGTAGTGGAGCTTGCCGATGTCCGGTACGGCGTCGCGGTCGCGCAGGCTCGGCGAGCCGAGCCCGCAGGTGGCGGCGACGTAGGTGGAGAAGCGGTCGCTGTCCGGGCGGTCGAAGCTGACCGTAGGGCGCGCATCGGCCCAGGCGCGGTAGAACAGCGACAGCATCCGATGATGGAAGATGTCCGCGAAGCGCGACAGGGTGGCGTCGTGGACGTTGGCGAGCCGCTGCCGGGCATAGTCCGAGAGGTGCAGTGGCAACGGTCCCTGCGGACCGAACAGGCCGAGGAAGTAGACCGTTAGCAGCGGCGGAGCGCCGGCCTCGCCGGGCACGAAGTCGGCGAGTGTGGAGGGCGCGAAGTTGAGCGAGACCTCTTGCCCGAGGCGCACCACGTCGTCCGCCGGGCGCGGCGCGGTGCCGAGCCGCGGCCGGTCCGGGTGGGCGCACTCGAGCCGGCGCAGCGCCTCGAAGAAGTGAAAGCTGTAAGGCGCCGCCCGCAGCTGCTCGAACAGGGCTACAGCCTGTGACGTCGTCCGATTCTCGTCGGCCACCGCATCACCTCGTCGCCATCGCTCGTGCGCACGATGGTCTTGGTCCAGGCATTGATGGAGACGTACTTGGCGAAGAACTGCTCCATCACCGCGCTGAACAGGAACATGCCGCTGCCCTCGAAGGCGGCCTTGTCCAGTTCCAGCGTCAGCACCAGACCGCGGGCGAAGAAGGCCGGTCCCGGCCCCGGCAAGCGGTCCGTGTCGGCCCGCGAGCGAATGCTCCGCACGCCCTTGATCTGCTCGCGAATAGCCGGGTCGGAGGCGTTGGCATACAGTTCCAGCAGCTCGCGCAGCGCGGCGGCGCCCTCCTCGGGGCTGCTGTCGCAGATGGACAGGTAGTTGAGCGACAAATGGCTCACCAGGCGCCAGGCGGTGTCGCCCTCGGGGAACGCTGGCCGTGGCCGCGTTGGCGTGAGCATGGCGCGCACCGCGTGCACCGGGGCGCCGGTGCTCATGGTGAAGTCCGTGTCGCCGACGCCCAGTGACAGCGACAGCGGCAGGTCGCGGTTGGTGCAGAGCGCGCTGATCCCGAGCTGGCGCAGGTCGGTGCGATAGGGGGTCTCGTCGCCGTCCACCAGCGCGATGAACACCTCGCTGCCGACGTAGCTGGAGCGCGAGCCGGCGCGGCGCTGCTCGCCGGACAGCACCCGCGGCTCCCGGTGCAGGCTGTAGAAGGCACGGTGCTCGCGCCCGCTGATCCATTCATGCGGGGCGTAGAAGGGCTGGAAGGTCTGTTCCGGCTCCACGCCGACGCCGTAGCCGGTGAGGGTCTGGATGCTGTGCACCTCGTAGTCCATGGGCCGGGTGCGGTCCATGACGACGTGGTACTCCTCGGTCCGGCCGCTCAGGTGGATGCGGTCCGAGCGCTTCGGGAACAGGTTGATGGCGGGGGTGCAGAAGAGCGCGAACAGCTCGGCGTCGAAGCTGTCCTCCAGGGCCTGATCGTGGCGGTCCAGCAGGACCACCAGCTCCAGCTCGTCGCCCTGGTGGCGGCGCACGCCCCGCGCGAGCCCCGTGAGCTCGACGAACAGGAAACGGTCCGGAAAGGCAAAATACTCTTGCAGCAGCCGATAGCCCTGGAAGGAGCGGGGGCTGCGCGGCAGCAGCGCGTGCGCGTCGTCGAAGCCGAGCTGTTGCACGCAGTCGCGGTGCAGATGCTCGCGCCAGGCCGGCTCCGGCCCCGCCGGTTGGATCACCACACCCAAGGCATGCCCCACGAGCTGCTCGTAGACGCGCATGCGCAGCTCGTCGCTGCCGCGCAGGAAGATCGGCAGCCGGTCCAGGGCGAGCTTGTCGAAGGTGAGGCTCGCGGTGGCGCGTAGCCGAAGCACCAGCGCCGCGGCCGCCGCCTTGGGGATGTCGCCACCCGAGTTGGTGAGGGCGGAGCCGTGCAGGTAGCGGGCATCGGCGAGCTGCAACGGCCACAGGGTGACGTCGTGGGCGGTGCGGTACTCGCAGGCGGTGCGGTCGCCGCGGCCGAGCACGCTCTTGACCACGGTGTCGCGCCGGATCGGGAAGCCCTCGGCGAGGGCGCCCTCGGCCAGGTCTGGCTGGAACTGCAGCACCGTCATGGACGGCACTGGCGCCAGGAAGTTCGGATAGACGCTCTCGAGCAGATGCTGCGTGAAGCGCGGAAACTCGGCATCGAGCTTGAGCTGCACCCGCGCGGCGAGGAAGGCGAAGCCCTCCAGCAGCCGCTCCACGTAAGGGTCCGCGCACTCGAAGCTGTCGAGACCGAGCCGGCCCGCGATCTTCGGATAGGCGCGGGCGAACTCGCCGCCCATCTCGCGGATGAAGCGCAGCTCGCGGTTGTAGTAGTCGAGGAGCCTTGGGTCCACTGTGGTGCGCGGTGCAGGGGCAGTGGGTCAGCCGACGTAGTCCGTGACCTTGACATCGCCGATGTCGAGGTCGATCTCGGTCTTGAGATACATGCGCAGCGGTACCGGCTGCGCCCAGAGCTCGCCTTCGATCAGGAAGGTCATGGCGTTATGGCTCATCTGCGACTTGTTGGCCTCCAGCCGCACGGCGAGGCTGTGGCTCAGGATGCGGGGCTCGAAGTCGATGATGGCCTGGCGCAGCTCGCGCTCCAGCTCGGCGATGTTCGCACTGGAAACGGACACGCCCGACAGATCCGGGATGCCGTAGTTGAGCACCGAGTGGCGCACCTCGGGGTAGGCGTCCAGATCGGTGCCGGCCGCCAGGTTGGTGGTATTCAGGAGCCAGGCGAGGTCGCGCAGCACGGCCTCGCGCAGCCGCGTCAGCGAGAACACCCGCTGCTCGCGGGATTCGACCTGCCGGCTGGGCTCGTCGTCCGTGAGGCGGTCGAGCAGCGAGGGCTGCAGGCGTTCCTTGTGGGTCAGCTCAGGCAAGGTCGGCCTCGGCCGGTGCTTCGTCGTCGATGCTCGGCCGCAGCGTCACGACACGCGTGTCGAACAGCGCGTATTCACCCTGGTCGGTGAACAGCATGCGCTGACCGCTGCCGAGGAAGGTGTCCGGCTCCTGCTCGGTCCACTCGGTCTTGCGTGCGCGCACGATGTCGGTGTCGTCGGAGCGCTCGGAGCCGGGATAGCGGCTCGGGATCAGCGCGACCGTCTCGCCGCCGTTCGCCCAGGTCATCTGTGCCGGCATCCAGATGAGGTCGCGCAGGTCTTCCGGCGGATCGAGCCGGATCTCCTGGATGTGTTCGAACGGGACCCAGTAGTAGCGGCCGTTCAGGATCAGCTCCAGCATGGGGCCGAGTCGGGTGTCGCCGTCCGTGATCCAGGCGAACGTTTCGCCGTCGATCTCGCCTGCGGTCGCCGGTGCCTGGTCCAGCGCCTCGGCACCTACCTCGGCGGCCTGCGTCGCGGCACCCTCGGCGAGCAGCCGCTGTGCCTGGAGCAGCAGGGCGATCCAGGGCTTGGGCTCGCCGAAGATCAGCGGCGTGCGCTTGCCGGCGAACACTTCGGCGCGGAAGACCTCGCACTGCAACGCCTCGCGGTAGGTCTGCACCATGGCGAGTGTGCCGGCGTCGAGCTCGCCCGCGACCCGGAGCTGCTTCAGTGCGCGGTCCCATTGCCCGAGCAACGCGAGCAACTGGAACAGGAAGGTGCGGTGCTTGGCTTCCGATGGGTTGCCGCGGACCTGGTCCTGCAACAACGCCAGGGCTTCAACGAGCTTGCCCTCGCGCAGGGCCTCTGCTGCGTTCATGCGACTCCCCTGTTGGATTGGTGGTGGTGCGAGGACCACCCGGGTCCCCGCACCTGGCTCGCGCCGGGCGCCGCGCCGAGCCCGCGGCGGATTTCCGCCAAGCCGCGCGAACTCTTGCACGGCGCCGTGTTGGCATCACGCCGGGCAGTTCTCCGCGATGTTCCAGGCAAACTCTGGCTGCGCGCCCTTGGAGCCGTCCGGCTTCTGCTCGGTGTAGACGACTTTGAACTCGCGGAAATTCAGCGTCACGTTCTCGGTCAGCCGATCCTCGCCCCCCGAGCCGCCGGTGGAGACCGATGTGATGAGCACCTTCTTCATCTGAATGGTCAGATACTCGAGGGGCTCCTTGCCGGCCTTGCGCACGGTCAGCTTGGCGCTCGGGAAGTGGTCGCCGTTCGAGCAGTACTGCATCAGGATCGGCGACGACTTGTCGATGTACTTCGTCACGCTGATGTCCTGGAAGTTCGCCTTGCCAGAGCCGCCGCCGCCACCCACGTGGAAGCTGCCGGACTGGCTCATGCCCCAGCTCCAGGCGAGGACGTCGATCTCGTCCTTGTGTTCTTTGTCTTGCGCTTCACCCGCGATTTCGCCCTCGATGTCGAGGAACATGTCGACTGCCATGGCTGTTCACCTCACGATGTTGCCCAATGTATCGGCTCGGCACCGCGCGGGTCCGAGCTCCACCAATGCGCCGTCGTCGGTGCCCGACGACGGCTTCCCTCAAGTCAACCGCCACCCTTCGCCGATGGCAGTTTCGAGACCAGGCGCAGAGAGACGGTCAAGCCCTCGAGCTGGTAATGCGGGCGCAGGAAGAACTTCGAGGTGTAGTAACCGGGGTTCCCCTCCACCTCTTCCACCTGTACCTCTGCGGCCGCCAATGGCTTGCGCGCCTTGGTCTCCTCGCTCGACGTCCCGGGATTGCCATCCACGTATTGCATGATCCAGTTGTTGAGCCAGCGCTGCATGTCGCCCCTTTCCTTGAACGAGCCGACCTTGTCGCGCACGATGCACTTGAGGTAGTGCGCGAAGCGGCAGGTCGCGAACAGGTATGGCAGGCGGGCCGCGAGGTTGGCATTGGCGGTGGCGTCCGGGTCGTCGTATTCGAACGGCTTCTGCAGCGACTGCGCCCCGATGAAGGCTGCGAAATCCGAGTTTTTCTTGTGAATCAGCGGCATGAAGCCGTTCTTCGCCAGTTCCGCCTCGCGCCGGTCGCTGATGGCGATCTCGGTGGGGCATTTCATGTCGACACCACCGTCATCGGTGGGGAAGGTGTGCGTCGGCAGCCCTTCCACCGCACCGCCCGACTCAACGCCGCGAATACGCGAGCACCAGCCGAAGAACTTGAACGAGCGGTTGATGTTGGTGGCCATGGCGTAGGCGGAATTGGCCCAACAGTACTTGTTGTGCTCCGCGCCCTCGGTGTCTTCCTCGAAGTTGAACTCCTCCACCGGATCGGTCTTCGCGCCGTACGGGATGCGTGCCAGGAAGCGCGGCATGGTGAGGGCGACGTAGCGTGAGTCCTCGGACTCGCGCAGCGAGCGCCAGGCCGCGTATTCGGCGGTCTGGAAGATCTTGGTCAGGTCGCGCGGATTGGCGAGCTCCTGCCAGGAATCCATGCCCATCACCGTCGGGTTCGCCGCGGCGATGAAGGGTGCGTGGATCGCGGCGGAGATCTTGGCCATCTCGCCGAGGAGCTCGACATCCGGCGGGCTGTGGTCGAAGTCGTAGTCGCCCACCAGGCAGCCGAACGGCTCGCCGCCGAATTGGCCGTACTCCTGCTCGTAGAGCTTCTTGAAGATCGGGCTCTGGTCCCAGGCGGTGCCCTTGAACTTCTTGAGTGTCTTGTGCAGGTCCTTCTTCGAGACGTTCATGACCTTGATCTTGAGCATCTCGTCCGTTTCGGTGTTGTTCACCATGTAGTGCAGGCCGCGCCACGCGCCTTCCAGCTTTTGGAAGTCCTCGTGGTGCATGATCTTGTTGACCTGCTCGCTGAGCTTGGCGTCGATTTGCGCAATCAGCGCCTCGATGGTGTTGATCACGTCGGCGGAGACGGTGACCGTGCTTGCCAGGGCCTGCTGGGCCAGGGTCTGCACGGCCGTCGTGACCGCCTCCTTGGCGCGGTCGGTCTTCGGCCGGAACTCCTTTTCGAGCAATGCGCTGAATTCACTCGGCTCGAACGCGCCGGCTTCCGCCTGGGCCTCGGTCTGCGCTTGGGCTTCTGCTTCGGCCATGGATCAACCCTCCTTCTCTTCGGATGCCTGCCCGGCTGTCGCCGCATCGCCGTCGTCGGCAGGTTTTGCTGCCGAGGCGAGGGATTGCAGCAGGGTCGGGTCGGACAGCACCTTCGAGATCAGCTCCTCGGCGCCGGACTTGCCGTCCATGTAGGTGACCAGGTTGGAGAGCTGCTCGCGGGCTTGCAGCAGCTTGTTCAGCGAATCCACCTTGCGGGCGACGGCGGCGGGTGAGAAGTCGTCCATGCTCTCGAACGTGATGTCTACGTTGAGGTTGCCTTCGCCGGTGAGCGTGTTGGGCACCTGAAAGGCGACGCGGGGCTTCATGGACTTGAGCCGGTCGTCGAAGTTGTCTACGTCAATGTCCAGGAACTTGCGGTCCGCAACCGGCGGCAGCGCCTCGGCGGGCTTGCCGGACAGGTCCGCCATGACGCCCTGGACGAACGGCAACTGGACTTTCTTCTCGGCGCCGTAGAGCTCGACGTCGTACTCGATCTGCACGCGCGGTGCGCGGTTCCTGGCAATGAATTTCTGGCTACTCTGGGCCACGGTCTAGCCTCGCTTCGCTGGTTGATGTGATTCACGGGGAATTGCTGCGAAGCCCCGCGATCGATAGCTGCTGCCGCTTGCCCGGCCGTCTGCTGCCGGCAATGGCCGGCGCAGTGCGACGCGGCAGCGACCTCGTCCCTGGCGCGACGGCGGCGGCCGGTGCCGCGGGCGCCGGCAGTCGTCGGTCGCGGTTATGAGCGCGTTCGCGATACATGACTCCCGTGCTCGAAAGTAGGGGATTTGCCGAGATTAGCACGGGAGAACTCCGGCGTTGCATGGGGGCTTCGGAGCAAAGGACGGTCACCAACCCGACGACTTGCTGCCGCCCGTGCCGGCGCTGCCGCCGCCGGTGCTGTTGTCGCCGTCATCCGCGGTGGGACCGCGCAGGCGCTGTATGGCCGTCAGGCCATCTGGCGCCAAGTCTTTGATAAGCGACTCGAAGTCTTGGGAGATCAGGCGCAATGCGCGCTCCAGCAGAATCGGGATCGGGCTGGACGGCTCGTGCTTTCGGTAGTACGAACAGATTTCTTCGAGGGCGCGTCGCACGTCGTCGGGGCCGGCAATGGGACCGGCGATGGGCCTGGCAATGGGGGCGCCGCGCTGTGGATGAGCGGCGGTTTCGGTTGCCTGAGCGGCAGTGTCGCCCGTGCTCTCCGGGGCCGACTCGCCGGCGATGTCCGGGCGCAGTGCCAAGCCCTCGGCCAGGGCCTTGCGGGCGCGCGCGAGCAGCGCCGACAGCGGCGACAAGTCGGGCGCGGAGGCGGCGCCCACCAGGCTCATCAGCCGGCTTTCGAGTGCGCCCAGCGTCGCCACGGCATCGGTAACCGCCGTGTTGGTTTGCTCCAGCGCCTCCGCGTCCGCCGCGCGGATGGCCGCGTCGATGAGCTGGCGGTCTGGCGGCGATTCTTCGCTGTCCGCCGGATGGCTGGCCTCGCCCTCGGCCACCAGGATGTCGCGCAGCGAGAAGCGCCCCATCACCGACTGCACCAGCGGCGCCTCACGCAGATAGGTGAGCGTGCTGGCCGCGTCCGCCAGGGAGGCGATCACGTTGACACGCATGGTGAAGTCGTCGGGCTCGTCCGGATCGAGCTGTGGGTGCACGTCCGCCCAGAAGCGCTCCAGAAGACCGTCGAGAAACGTCAGCGACGCGGTGAAGCCGGGCCAGCCCTGCGTGCGCGTTGCCGCGTTGAGGAGTATGACGACGACCCGTAAGTCCTTGGTCTGCTTGCAGGCGTCCAGTGCCTGACGGCGCACCGCGTCCCATTCCGGCTCCTGCGCCGGCACCACCGTGTCGCCGATTTGCTGCTCCGGGACTGTCTGCGCGGCGCGCGTCAGCTCGTCGACGGCTCCGTATTCAAGGTCCTCTCCGCAGGGGGTGTCCGGGGCTACCGGTGTGAGCAGTTCTTCCAAGTTCATCAACAATCTGGACCTCCGCTCTGAGCACGCTAAGGTCGCTGGCCAGCCGCGGCCGCGGGAAAGCGTGGGGCGAGGATAGGGCTACGATCTTTGCATCAGCGGTTCATAGCCTCGGCCCGCGTGTGCGGAGTGACCTGACCAGATGCTTGGCAAAAACCCGCATGCGATGATAGTGGAGGCGCCTACCAGCCCACAAGGTGACAAACTTCACAGTCGCGGGCACCAACGGCCTTCGCCGGGGGATGGCTGCCGGGGCTCGTATCCGCCGCCTCTAGCCGACGGCGCCCGGAGCCTGTGCCGCCCGTTCCGGTCTCGGCGGCGCGGTGGCGATGTCGGTCCGTTGCCACCCCTGTCGGCCCGATGGCGCGCCTTGGTTGAGTGCGGCACCGCAACTGTCATACTGTTCCCCGGTCCATCCTTGGCTGTACGCCCTATGTCGTCATGGGTGGAATGACTGGCGGCTGCACCGGCTGGCCGCGGATGTCCTCGCCGCCGTCAAGGCTCGCCGACGACGGCGCTGGCACCCGGCGCCAGTGGTGCGGCAAGCGTGAGCGCATCGGCGTCCAACAGTAACGGAGTCCGCGACTATGGCGTCTTTCACTCAAACCGAGCGTGTCATCTCGGTGAAGACCCCGCTCCCGGCGGATACCCTCCTCCTCAAGGGCATGACGGCCACGGAGCGACTGAGCAGCCCATTCGATTGCCAGCTCGATCTCATCAGCGAAGATTTCGAGATTGCCGCGTCCCGCGTCCTCGGTCAGCCGATGACCGTGTCGCTGCACTTGCTTGACGGCAGCAGTCGTTGGTTCAACGGGATATGCAGCCGCTTCTCTCACGCCGGGCATGAAGACCGTTTCTGCCGCTATCGTGCAACCCTGGTGCCCTGGTTTTGGCTCCTGACGCGCAGCTCCGACTGCAAGATCTTTCAGGAGATGACGGTGCCGGACATCATCAAGAAGGTGTTTCGCGATGCCGGATTCACGGACTTCGAGGATGCGCTGAGCGGTAACTATCCGACCCGCGAATACTGTGTGCAGTATCGCGAGACGCATTTCAATTTCGTCTCCCGTCTGATGGAACAGTACGGCATCTATTATTTCTTCAAGCACCGCGACGGGAAGCACACGCTCGTGCTCGCCGATGCCTACGGCGCGCACGAGCCTTTCCCCGGGCATGAGCAGATCCCCTACCACCTACCCGATGAGATTGCGGTTCGGGAGCAGGACTACATCTTCGACTGGAACCGCGCGACCACGCTGCGCTCGGGCGCGTTTGCGCACGACGACTACGACTTCACGAGCCCTCGCTCCGAGTTGCTGGGCCAGGTCGCCAACCACCTCCAGCACGAGCACAACGATCTCGAGATCTACGACTACCCGGGCGAATACGACAAGAGCGAGGACGCCAACGGTTACGCGCGCGTGCACGTGGAAGAGCTCCAGTCGGACCATGCCTTGGGCTATGGTCAGGGCGTCTCGCGCGGGATCGCGGTAGGCAGCCTGTTCACGCTCGCCGACCACCCGTGGCGCGAGCAGAACCAGGAATATCTGGTGACATCCGCCGTCCATCACTTGCGCTCTAACGAGTTCATCTCGACGGGGCGGCAGGAAAACGGCCCACCCTACCGCTCGTCATTCCAGGTGATTCCGGCCAATCAGCCGTTTCGGCCGCCACGTATCACGCCCAAACCCGCCATCCATGGGCTGCAGACGGCGGTGGTGGTCGGCAAGTCGGGCGAAGAGATATGGACCGATAAGTACGGGCGCATCAAGGTCCAGTTCCATTGGGACCGCTATGGCAAGAAGGACGAAAACAGCTCCTGCTGGATGCGGGTCGCGTACGGCTGGGCCGGCAAGCAATGGGGCGCGGTTGCCATACCCCGCATCGGCCAGGAAGTGGTGGTGAGCTTCCTCGAGGGCGATCCCGACCGGCCCCTGGTGGTGAGCTCGGTGTACAACGCCGACCAGATGCCCCCTTACGGATTGCCGTCGAACCAGACGCAAAGCGGCGTGAAGACCCGCAGCTCGAAGGGCGGCGGTGCCGACAATTTCAATGAGCTGCGCTTCGAGGACAAGAAGGGCTCGGAAGACGTCTATTTCCATGCGGAGAAGGATTTTCATCGCATGGTCGAGCACGATGATGATCTGGTGGTGATGAACAACCAGACCATCGAGGTCAAGCAGAACCGCACCGAGGTGGTCACCCAGGGCAACGAAAAGATCACCATCAAGCAGGGCAATCGCACCGAAGAGCTCAGCCAAGGCAATGAAACGGTCACCATCAAGATGGGGAACCGCAAGGTCGAGCTGGGCATGGGTAACGACGACCTGACGCTCGAAATGGGCAATCAGACCACCAAGCTGAGCCTCGGCAAGAGCACCACGGATGCGATGCAGTCCATCGAGCTCAAGGTGGGGCAGAGCAGTGTCAAGGTCGATCAGATGGGTGTGACCATCAAGGGCATGATGATCAAGATCGAAGGGCAGGTGACGGTGGATGTGAAGGGCGTGATGACCACGGTGAAGGGCGATGGCATGCTGACGCTGAAGGGCGGTCTCACGATGATCAACTGAGGGAGCCAACGGCAATGACCAGCAATGAATCGCCGTCGCGCACGCAGGGTGCCGGGGCGCGGCCGCTGCTGCCGGAGCAGGCGCGCGCCGTGTGCGGTCAACTGGGGCTCGATGTCAACCAGTCGTCGCTGCTGAGAGAGGGGATGTCGGCAAAGGAGTTTCTGGCCGCGCTGATCGAGCAGGAGCAATTCGTGGACGCCGTCACCTTCATGGCGTGCGCCTTGCCGAAGCGCGAGGCAGTGTGGTGGGGCTACCTGTGCGCGCGTGAGGTGCAGGCTGATCCACTGCCGGAGCCGGATGCGGTCGCGTTGTCGGCGGCGCTCGAATGGGTGCGCGAGCCGACCGACGCGCGCCGTCGCGCAGCAAAGGACGCCGCCGATGCAACGGAGTACGCTACACCCGCCGGACTCGTGGCGCTGGCCACCTTCTTCACCGGTGGCAGTATTGCCCCGCCGGAGGTGCTGACGGTGGAGCCCGCGGAGCATGTGACTGCCCAGATCATTCGCGGTGCGGTGATGGCCGCGGGCGTCATTCACGAGCCGGAGCATGCCGCGGAGCGCTATCGGGGCTACCTGCAAACGGGGCTCGATGTGGCGAAGCGCAGGCTGCACTGGGACCGGCTGAAATCCTGACCCGGAGCCGCTTGTGTTCCGTGGCCACGCCGTGGGGTTTCTATGAGGCAGGATGAGAAGCGAAGCCCGACGTGGTGCTTGACATAGCCGCCTGATCGTCAGGCACCCTGCGCCGGCCCGACTGCGCCGGGCACCGAAATCGAAGCCGCGACCAGGTTTCTTGCCAGCCCCTCAGGTCCCCGAGGGTGTACGCGGCATCAGGCAGCCCTGCTCCAGCAACCGGCGCAGGATGCCGAGGCACTGACCCTGGATGTCCGCTATCGGCAGACCCTGGGCGCGGGCGAAATCGGCAATCGTCCCGCCCAGGGTCGGAAATTGCTCCAGGCGCTCCATCAGCGCGATCACATTGGCGTCCAGACCCAGGCGCACCGGCACGCCGTCGTCCACGCTCAGGACCATCGCATCCGGGTGCCAGGACCCACCGCGCCATACGGCCTTGGACTCCAGCCGCGCCCCGGGCGTGATGACGAGCCCCGCATCGAGGATAGCGGCGTCGCTCGGGTGGGCATGCAGGAAGTCGCGATTGCGGAAGCCCTGGCGCACCGCCGCGCCGATGGGCTTGCCCGGCAGTCCTGCTTCGATGCGGCTGAAGCTGATCCAGTTCTCGCCTCCGGTGCGCCGGCGCAGGGAGATGAGTCCGCCGTGCACCGCCGTCACGCCCCGAGCGGTCAGATGCTCCAGCCACGCCGCATAGCGCTGCGGCGCCGGCGGACCAGGCTCGTGGCTGGTCTCGACCACCCACTCGCGGGCGTAGGTTTGCGGCAGTTGCCGGTTGGCGGCGAGCACCCAGGCGTCGCAGCCGGATCGTGCGAACCAGTCTGTCAGCCGCTCTTGCCACGGCTGGCCTTCCAACTCGACCCATTCGCAGATGATCTGGCAGAAGCCGCCCTCGTTGAGGTGTTCACCCACCTCGCCGACGAGTCGGCGGGAGAAATCATCCAGATCCAGCGGGCTCTCGCGGAACGGATGGTCGCTGCCGGGCGAGATCACGAATGGCGGGTTGCTCAGAATGAGGTCGAATCGCTCCCCCGCCACCGGGGCGAACAGGTCGCCGGTGACGCAGGTCACGTCGTCGCGGGCGTTGAGCGCGGCGTTGAATGCGCCGAACAGGGCCGCGCGCGGGTTCAGGTCGCTGCCCACCACCTTTGCGTCGGTGCCGGCGGCGAGCCCGTGCATCAGATTGCCACTGCAGAGGTCCAGCACGCTGACGCCATCGCACGGCACCGCGAAATCGAGCAGCGTCAGCGCTGGCTCGTTGATGGGCATCACGTAGTCGCGCGCCTGCGCGGTCTCGCGGTAGTCGAAGGTATCGGATGCCAGCCAGAGTCCGGCGCAGGGTGTGAGCAGGGCCGCCGGACGCCAGTACGCACCGTCCCGGCGCAACAGCCCGCACCGCTGCAACAGGGTCAGAATGTCGGCGGGCAGCACCGCCACCGCCGCCTCTGAGGCTGGCTGCCCCAGAAAGAAGCAGCGGGTGAGAAGGTCGAAGGTCGACCCACCGGCGGTGCGCGCGAGCAGGGCGGGCATTTGCGGCGAGTACGAGGGCAGTGGAATGCGAACGGCAAGCTGCGCCTGGATGCCGGACGCGATATAACCGCTGGCGAGGAAAAAGTCGCGCAACCGGCGGGCTTCGTCGCTGGAGGGGGCGGTGAGCATGTCGGTGTCTTTCTCGGTGAGCCGCGGAGTGAGCCGCGGGGTGAGCCGTGGCGCGCGCCGGAGCCGATGCCTAAGAGGGCCAGTATGGCAGCATTCGTTCCGCCCTTGCAGCGCGGCGTGTGCGCCAGCCTCGCGCGCGGTCCCGCGCCGAGCGCAAGCGCCGGCGGCGGGGTTGTGCTCGCCGCCCGCTGCCTCGACCATGGACTTCTATGGGGTACGAGCACGCCAGCACCTGCGCCGTTTGCGGCACCGCGCTCACGGTGCACGAGCGTGCGTGCGGCAGCATCTGTGCCGACCCGGAGTGCCGGCGCACGCATCTACGGCGGCGGCAGCAATCGCTCGCGGGCGCGCTGCGGCGCACCCGCACCGCGGTGGCGCGCTGGCGCCGGCAGTTTCCCGGCGGCGGGGATGCGGCGGCGCCAGGGCAGGTGGCAGCCGCGCAGGGAGCCGAGCCGACGGCGCTGCTGCCGGCCAACACCCGGCGGCTCGTGCCGCTCCCGGCGCGGCGCCGGCGCCGCTTCCGCGACTATTTCACGCGCTCGCTCAGCGTCGCGCTCGCGCCCGATGCCGGGCATACCGGCGGCGCCCTGCCCGGGGAGGAGTCCGTGGGCCAGGCTACGACGCCAGCGGACGCGGCGACCGTCGCCATGCTCGGGCGCGCCTGCGCCGTCTGCCGCGGCCATTGCTGTGCGCAGGGCGGGGAGCATGCCTTCCTGCGGCCCGAGGTGGTGCGGGCCTACCTGTCGCGGCACCCGGCGCTGCGCCCGCGCGAGGTGCTTGCCGCCTACCTCGACCGGCTGCCCTGGGTGTCCTATCAGGACGCCTGCGTCTTTCATACCCGCCACGGCTGCAATCTGCCGCGCGGCATGCGCTCGCGCACCTGCAACGACTACCGCTGCGGTGGCCTCATGGACTTGGCTCGCCGGCAGCAGGCAGACGCCACCATGCAGGTCTTCGCTGTCGCGGTGGACGGGGAAACACCGGTGCGGGCCGCGCTCATCCGCCGCCCCACGGGGCTGGCGTGCGAGCGCTGAGAAGTTCTTGAGACCCGCGGCGACAGGCTGCGGCAGCGCTCGCTATACTCGGCAATTCCCTCCCTCATCCGGCAGGATATCCGCCACGCCGGCATCAGTCAGCTGCCCATGTCCGCGACAGGCCCGCACAACGCCTTGCCCATTGACGGCATGATCCAGGAGTTCCGGATCGTGCGCGTCCTCGGTGCGGGCGCGTTCGGCATCGTCTACGAGGCGCGCAACACCTTTTTGCCGCAGACCGTCGTCATCAAGGAGTTCCTGCCCAGCGAACTCGCCTATCGCGATCCGGACGGCCAGGTGCGGCCCCTCTCGCAGGAGACGCTGGAGCTGTTCGAGTGGGCGCGCAAGCGCTTCCTGCAGGAGGCGAAGAATCTCTGGGAGCTCGCCCAGCCCGACCGGCATCCGAACATCGTGCGCGTCACCCGCTACGGCGAGGAGAACGGCACCGCGTATATGTTCATGGACTTCGAGCAGGGGCGCCCGCTGTCGGCGATCCTCGACGAGCAGGGCCGCCTCACCGCCGAGCAGCTCGAGCATATCCTCGACCCGCTGTTGGATGGCCTGGAGCGGGTGCACGCGAAGGGCATCGTGCACCGCGACATCAAGCCCGACAACATCATGATCCGGGACGACTTCTCGCCGGTGCTGATCGACTTCGGCGCGGCCCGCAACCTGTCCGGGCAGAGCGAGCGCTCGGTGGTGGCCGCCTACACGCCCATCTTCGCCGCGCTGGAGCAGCACCAGGCGGTGGGTGAGCAAGGGCCCTGGACCGATATCTACAGCCTCGGTGCGACCCTCTACCTGGCGGTGACCGGCGATAGGCCGCGCTCGGCCCCCGAGCGGCTCTATGGCCTGACCCAGCCGCCGGCCGCGGAGGCGGCGCGCGGGCAGTTTCCGGATGTCTTGCTCACCGCCATCGACAAGGCCTGCGAGCTGCGCCCGGAGGACCGGCCGCAGTCGGTTGCGGCGTGGCGGCGGCTGTTCGGGGTCGCCGACGACGCAACGGTGCTGGCGCCGCGGGCCGCCGCCGCGACCGATCTCCATGTGGCCGCAGACACGACCACCAGGGTGCAGCCGCGGCTGGCGGCCCGGACGCAGACCACGCCAGGCGCCACGCCCGAGACGCGGCCGTCCGCGCCGGCGAAGCGGAGCCGGCGGGGCTGGATCGTGGGCCTTGCCCTCTTGGTGTTGCTCGGCTTGGGCCTCGTTGGCTGGCTTTACCGCGAGGATATCGGTCTCCGGCTGGTGGCGATGGGATGGCTCCCGGGCGAGTCCGAGCCAAGCCCCGGGCCTGCCGAGCCCGAGGTGCCGGCATCGACCGCGACGGAGCCGGAGCCAGCACAGAGCGGGCCAGCGCAGGCCGAGCCGGCGCAAGCGCGGCCAACACAATCCGAGTCGGCGGAGCCCGAGCAGGCGCAGACCAAGCCCGCCGAGCCTGAGCCGACGGCGTCCGCGTCGACGCAGCCGACGCCAGAGCCCACCATCGTCGTGCCCGGCGCGCGCTTCTCCGATTCCATGGACGATGGCGCCGCAGCGCCCATCATGGTCTGGCTGCCGGCGGGTGACGCCATGATCGGCTCGCCGGCCAACGAGGCGGGCCGCAATAACGATGAGGCACAGACGGCGATCAGTATCCGTGCGCCCTTCGCCATGGGCGAGACCGAAATCACCATCGGCGAGTACCGGCGCTTCGTCGACGCCACCGGGTACCGAACCGAGGTGGCCGCCAGCTCCACCTGTCTGCGTCCTGACGACGCCTGGCAGCAGTTGGTCCCCGACATCACGCTGGGCTGGGAGCGCCCCGGCTATGCCGTCACCGACCGCAGCCCCGTCGCCTGCGTCAGCTGGAACGATGCGATGGCCTATGCCGACTGGCTGTCCAAGCAAACGGGCAAAGTCTACCGCCTGCCCACCGAGGCGGAATGGGAGTACGCGGCGCGCGCCGGCACCAAGACCGCCCGCTTCTGGGGCGACGACGCCGACAGCGGCTGCCGTCAGGCCAACACCGCGGAATGCGACGACAAGTACCGCTATGCGGCGCCGGCGGGGTCGTTTCCGCCCAATCCGTTCGGCCTGCGCGACATGCTGGGCAATCTCGGCGAATGGACCTGCTCGGACTACGACAGCGGCTATCGGGGGGCCGAGCTGCGCTGTGGTGCCAGGCCCTCATCCACGGCGCCGCGCGTATTCCGCGGCGGCTCCTGGCTGGACGCCCCGGTGCTGGTGCGTGCCGCGGCACGCGATGCCGCCCCCGGTAACCTCGGCTTGAGCAACGTCGGCTTCCGGGTCGCCCGCGAGCTCGACCCCCATAGCAAGCGTAAGGAAAGCACTGTTCAGAGCGAAGTCTTAGAACCTGGCGTGGAATAAGTGAATCGCCCAGGTGGCAGCCGCAGCGGCTATGCTTTGCGGTGTCCAGCGCGCGCTGAGCCGCAGCGCGGCGGTCAGAACCACCAGCAGGAACCGCCATGATCCCACTGCACCCTCCCCGGTCCGTCCTGCCGCCGCTGGCCGGCGCCACCCTGGGCCTGCTGCTCGCCGGCTGTGCCAGCAGTGGCGGTGAGTCCGTCTATGCGCAGGCCGCCGGCGCCAACGACAACCCCGCCACCGTCGAGCGCCTGGTGAACCAAGCCGAGGACCTCACCGTCGTCGACTGCCTGTTGCCGGGCAGGATGCGGCGCATGGGCACCACCGTGACCTGGGTGACGCGGCCGCGCCCGGTGAAGAAGACCGCCACGGACTGCGAGATCCTCGGCGGGCAGTACATCCTGTTCGATCGCGCCAATCCGTCCACCGCGCTCGCCGTCTGGCGCTCCGCCGCCGATGCCGGCGATGCGACGGCCCAGACCTACGTCGGCGAGATCTACGAGCGCGGCCTCACCGGCACCGCGAACCCCGCCGAGGCGGCCCGCTGGTACAAGAAGGCCGCCGACCAGGGCTTCGCCCGCGCACAGTTGCTGCTGGGCAACCTCTACGAGAAGGGGCAGGGTGTGCCGAAGGATCCGGTGCAAGCGCTGGACCTCTACCGCAAGGCGGCCGACCTCAACGAGGACAAGGTGGTCTACCTGCGCGAGGCCGTCGCGCAGGCCAAGTCGGAGTACGCCGCCGAGGCCGCGGCCCGGCGGGCGGCGGCGCAGCGTGCCGCCGCCAACCGTGCCCGCGCCCAGGCCCAGTACCAGGCGGTGCGCCAGCGCGCCGCATCCGGGCAGCAAGAGGTGCAGCGGACCGAGGCACAGGTGCAGCAGGCCAAGCAGGAAGTGGTCAAGAGCCGCAGCACCCGGCTGCTGGATCAGCCCGCGCCGGCGGTGGCCGCCAATCGGCGCCTGGTGGACCAGTACGTCGCGGTCGCAGCACAGGCCCAGGCGCAGCAGACGCAGCTGGCGGCGACGCAGCGCATCGAGGGCCTCGCAGGACCCGCTCTGGCGCAGAACTAAGCGCGCTCGTCGCGCGCGGCCCCGCGGGGCCGGCACGGGCCGTTAGCGCGGGTGAGCGCCTAATGCTTCGGCACGGAAATGCAGAGGCCGTTCGCAGCACCTAGCCCTGGCGCCCTGGAGGGCGCCACTCCGGCCGCGGGTCGCGATGGCCGGAGTGTCGGCTTCCAGGGCGGCACTCACTCGCGCCGAATCGTGTCAGCGACCCGTCATCGCCAGCAGCTCCGGCGGGTAGCGATCACCCTCGATCGGAATTTCAGCCGCCGCGCGCTCGATCTCGTCGAGGTCGCCCGGCGTCAGGGAGACCTTGGCGGCGGCGATGTTCTCCTCGAGCCGATGCAGCTTGGTCGTCCCTGGGATGGGCACGATCCAGGGCTTCTGGGCCAACAGCCAGGCGAGTGCGATCTGCGCCGGCGTCGCGCCCTTATCCGCTGCGATTCGCTTCAGCAACTCGACCAGCGCCTGGTTCTTTTCCATGGCCTCGGGCGTGAAGCGCGGCAGTCTGGCGCGAAAATCGTTCTCGGCGAGCTTGGTGTCCTTGGTGAAGGCCCCGGTTAGGAAGCCCTTGCCGAGCGGGCTGTAAGGGACGAATCCGATCCCGAGCTCCGCGCAGGCATCGAGCACGCCGTTGGTCTCCGGACCGCGGGTCCAGAGCGAGTATTCGTTCTGGATCGCCGTGATCGGCTGCACGGCGTGCGCGCGGCGAATCGTCGCGGCACCGGGCTCGGACAGCCCGAAGTGCCGCACCTTGCCGGCCTGGATCAGCTCGGCGACAGCGCCGGCCACATCCTCGATAGGCACCTCGGGATCGACGCGATGCTGATAGAAGAGGTCGATGTAATCGGTCTTCAGGCGTTTCAGCGAGGCATCGGCCACGGCCTTGATGTGGGCGGGTTGGCTGTTGAGCGCGCCCAGCCCCTTCTCGGCATCGAAGCCGAACTTGGTGGCGATCACGACCCGGTCCCGCACCGGCGCCAAGGCCTCGCCGACCATCTCCTCATTCGTGAAAGGCCCGTAGATCTCGGCCGTGTCGAACAGGGTGACGCCGCGCTCGGCGGCCGCGCGGATCAGCGCAATGCCTTCGTCCCTGGTGAGCGCGCTGGCGTAGCCGAAGTCGATGCCCATGCACCCGAAGCCAATGGCCGAGACCTCGAGCCCACGGTTTCCAAGCTTGCGTGTTTGCATGTGTGGTTCTCCCGAATTTGTCAGATGGAATGGCGTTGCCCGATGCCACTCGGACGCGGGTGTCCAGAGGGGAATCGCCCGACGCCTTCAGTGGCGCTTCGACAGACGAGACCTACGCATTTCGCTCTGGACG
Source organism: Thiohalocapsa sp. (assembly GCF_022340605.1). Classification (GTDB taxonomy): domain Bacteria; phylum Pseudomonadota; class Gammaproteobacteria; order Chromatiales; family Chromatiaceae; genus Thiohalocapsa. The sequence goes on along the minus strand of NZ_JAJDNQ010000113.1, from coordinate 24,346 downwards.
CGGTTTTGTCCTCGACCCGGAGAGCGAGCGTCTGCGGCGTCACTTGCCGCCGTCCGGTTGCGCGGCAGCGCACCGACGCGAGCAGGGATGCCTGGAATCTAGCGGTCGCGATATCCGGCAACAAGGTGGGCGAAGGGGGTGCCCTTATGAGAAAAACTCATCAGTGCCCGGTCGGCGCCGTGGTGATCGAGGCGCTGCGGCATCGACGCTGAAGCCGTCTCATTCCACGCTCACGCCGCGGGTCGCATCGCGGCTGGGCGGCGCCCGGTGGTCCGGGCGACCCTATCCCCCTTGTCCCCAACTCGGCTGCGCGAATGCCGTCGCCAGGAACTCCACCAGGGCTCGCACCTTGCCCGATAGGTGCTGGCGGGTCGGGTAAACGGCGTAAATGCCGATGTCTTCGCCCTGCAGCTCCGGCAGCAGCCTTACCAGGCGCCCGGCGGTGAGATCCGCGCCGATGAGGAAATCGGGCTGCAGGACGATCCCCTGATGATCGAGGGCCGCGGCGCGACAGGTATCGCCATTGTTGGTGTGCAAGCGCGAGCGGGTGCGGATGCGGCGTGGCCCGTCCGCGGCCCACAAGGTCAGGGTGTCGCCCATGGGCTCCGAGCGGTAACTGATCACCCGATGGTCGGCCAGGTCGGCCAGGCTGGCCGGCGTGCCGTGCGTGGCCAGATAGCCCGGCGAGGCGCAGAGCATCAAGCGGGTGCTGGCGAGCCGGCGCGAGACGAGGCTGGAGTCGGCCATCTGCGCAATGCGCACGGCCACGTCGAAGCCCTCTTCCACCAGGTCAACCAGGCGGTCGTTGAGTGTGACGTCCAAGGCGACCTCGGGGTGGAAGGCGAGGAACGTTCCCCAGAGCGGGGCCAGATGCAGCACCCCGAAGGACACCGGTGCACTCACCCGCAGCAGCCCGGCGGCCCGGCCCGTGACCGCCGAGACCGCCCCGTCCGCCTCAGCGAGGTCCGCCAGGATCTGCCTCGCGCGCAGCCAATAGTCGCGCCCCGCCTCGGTGAGGGCGAGGCGCCGGGTCGTGCGTTGCAGCAGGCGCCCGCCCAGGCGTGTCTCCAGGTCTTGGACGAGGCGCGAGACTGCCGTGGTGGAGGTGCGCAGCGCTCGGGCGGCCTTGACGAAACTGCCGGCCTCCACCACGGCGATGAAGGTCTCCAACTCGCGAAAGCGGTCCACGAGGATTGTCCTGATCTGCGGGATAGTGAATCACGGATTGTACGCTTTATCTTGAATGGATCGTTCAATAGATGGACGACATCATCACTTGCCACCGCTCCGGCACCACCGATGAATCTACCGTCCCTCTTCGTTTCCCACGGCGCACCAACCTTTGCCTTGGAGCCGGGAGCCGCCGGCCGCGCCCTGCAGGCCCTGGGGATGCGGCTGCCCCGGCCGCGGGCCGTTCTAGTCGGTGGTGCAGCTGTCGCTGCCCGTGACCGACGCCGCCAAGGTCCTGCTGGCGATTGGCCGGGCGCTGAGCCCGCTGCGGGCATCCGGCGTGCTCATCCTCGCCTCCGGCAGCCTGACCCACAATCTGGGCGACGTGCGTCCGGGAGACGACGCGCAAGGCGGTTATGCCGCGCGCTTGATGGACTGGGCCGCAGGCACGCTTGCCGCGGGTGACCTCGAAGCGCTCTGCGACTACCGCCGACGCGCCCCCGATGCCCGGCGGGCACACCCCACCGAGGAGCACTGGCAGCCGCTGTTCATCGCCATTGGTGCTGCCGGCCATGAGTGGAGTCGCTCCGTCCGCCTCCCGGGGGGGCTCACCTACGGCGTCATCGGCATGGACGCCTACGGCTTCGCCGTCTCGCCCGCCGTGCAGCCGGCGTTCGAGGCGGCCCTTGACGCTCGACGGGAATCGCTTGGAGCGTCGTAGCGGGCATCCGGGGCGTCCCGTCGCCGGCGTCATCTCCGGCACCGTCGTGGCGGCCTAGCAATCAGAAGATCCGAAAGCCGCGAGGCCGAGCGTGCCTCGCACGGTCTCGATGCCATGAATGATCAACGGAGCAACCAATGAACACGCCTTACCGCATTGCCGTACTGGTTGGAAGTCTGCGCAAGGAATCGCTCAACCGAAAGCTGGCCCTCGCGCTCGGCGCGCTGGCGCCTGCCGCGCTCAAGTTGGAGATCGTCGAGATTGGCGCCTTACCGCTCTACAACGCCGACCTCGACGAAGGAATCGCTCCCCGGGAATGGCTCGTCTTCCGCGAGCAGATCCGCGCCGCACAGGGGGTGCTGTTCGTCACGCCCGAGTTCAATCGCTCGGTTCCGGGCGCGCTCAAGAATGCCATCGACGTCGGCTCGCGTCCTTACGGCCAGAGTGCCTGGGCAAGCAAGCCCTGTGCCGTGATCAGCCTCTCGCCCGGTGCCCTCGGCGCCTTCGGGGCAAACCACCATCTGCGCCAGTCGCTCGTGTTCCTCGACATGCCCGCCATGGCGCAGCCGGAAGCCTATATCGGCCACGGCGGCGACCTGTTCGACGACGCGGGTGAGGTGACCAACGCGGCGACACGCGAGTTCCTGGCGGCATTCATGCGGGCGTTCGCGGCCTGGGTGGAACGCCACACCTAGTGCAGCGTTTCTCCCAACTTTGCTTTCGTTGTCGTTATCGTTGCCGTAATCGACTACCCGACCATGATTACGACCACGACCACGACCACGACCACGATCGCTGCTCGGACTGCGAGAGCGATCCTCCTGACTCGTCGGTCTGAGGGAACGCCTCGCTGGATTGCTTCAAGCGCCGAGCGCCGAGCGCGGGGGGCCAAGGGCCAAGGGCCGAGGGCTGAGGCCCAAGAAGCGACCGCAGGTGCCATTCCGGCCCTTGGCCCTTGGCCCTTTCTGGTCTGCGGGCGAGCAGGGCCGGCCACTGCGCCTCCCAGCAGCAGGTGTGATCGAAGCCGGGTAGTACGACGAGCACGGCATTCGACTGCCGTGCCACCACCGGCGCCAGGAGCCGCGGCGGTACCCGGCGGTCGCCGGCGCCGGCCAGGTGCAGTTGGGTGATGTTTGCCGGCAGCGGCGCTTGCGTGGCAGGGTCCAGCGAGCCCCCGAGCGGTGTGTAGCGGTGGTATTGCGTCCAGGCCGCGACGTCCAGGTTTCCGGCGATAGTCACCACCCGGACGGTGTTGCCGAGCCGCGGCGCCAGCAGCATCGCCAGGGTGCCGCCACCGCTGTAGCCGATCAGCACCAGCGGCCGCTCCCGCCCCGCGAGTCGGCGCAGCGCGGCGGCCATGCTCGCCACCACGCGCTCGCCATAGCGGGCATCGGTCCACAGCCGCGGCGTGCAGCCGGCGGCGTGGGCCTCGCCGTGGTAGCAGGGCCGCCCCAGGTAGACGGCGGGGGCGGGATCACGCACCAGCAGGCGCAGTGCCAGCGGATTCCGCGGCGTGGGATCGGCGCTGATGCGGGTCGGGGTGAGGAAGGGCAGGCCGTCACCCTCGAGGTAGACGTGCAGCGGTCGGTCTGCGTCCGCAAATGCGCTGTTGCGGAAGATCCGGTGGCGGAAGCCCTGCCCCTGGACCCAGCCGGCCGCGAGGCCGGCACGGCTTGCCACCTGCTCCGGGCCGCGCGGCGGTCCGGCACAGCCCGCGAGGCAGCAGCAGAGCCAGAGCAGCACGCGCAGGTTGCCGGGCGCACGCAGCACGAGCCACGGGGTCGTGCCGGCGCGGTGTGGGAGCGGCACTCTCGGTGCCGCGACCTGGGCGCCGATAGCCCGGTGCCGCCTGGGTGCGGCACCTCCGCTGCCGCGGGCCACTGGGATAGAGCGTCTATGCCGCATCGTTGTGCCTGGCCGGCGTGCCTGGCTGGAGTACCTGGCTGGACACCAGGCGGGACGCACCCTGGGGAGCGACCAACCGCCGCTGCCAGGGTCACGGGAACGGCCGTGGTGTCGTGAGGCTCTCGCCGGATCGCGGCGGGTCGAGCCCTAGACGCTCATTACGACGGCGGTCACGTTGTCGCGGCCGCCATGCTCACAGGCCTGGCGCACCAGTTCTGGAGCGCTGCGTCCGGGTCCATCGTTAGCGAGCAAGCTGGTCAGTGCCGCGTTGTCCAGCTCCCGATAGAGGCCGTCGCTGCAGAGCAGGAAGCGGTCGCCGGCCTGAAGCCGCTCCAAGCGGTAGTCGACCTTGAGGTCTTCCTCGCTGCCGACGGCGCGCAGCAGCACGTTGGCCGACGGATGCGATTCGGCCAGCTCCGGTGCCAGCAGGCCCTCGTCGACCAGGAATTGCACCTGGCTGTGGTCCGTGGTCAGGCAGTCCAGTTGGCCAGCGCGCAGCCGGTAGACGCGGCTGTCGCCCGTCCAGAGGATGGCGGCGTGGTTGCGGGCGGCAGTCAGCACCACGACGGTGCTGCCGATGAGGTCCGCCCGCATCGCGGCGGCGTACGCCAGCAGGTCGTCGTTCACGCGCCGCAGCGCCGTGATGATGGCCCGTGCCCGCCGGCCGAGCAGGGCAGTGCGCGGCAGCGCCGCCAGGGCATCGATGATGGCACGGCTCGCATGGGCGCCTTCGGCGTGTCCGCCCATGCCGTCGGCCACCGCCCAAAGGCCGAGCTCGGGCCGGTCCAGGTAGGCATCCTGATTGACGTTGCGCACGCGGCCCTGGTCGGTCGCGCCCGCCGAGATCCAGCGTGGCCGACCCGCGCTGTGGCCGCCGGCTTGGTCGGAGATCGGCATCAGGCGCTGCCGAGCCGGGTCCAGCCGCCGGCGGACCAGTCGCCGCCGAGCATGGCCATGTAGGCCGCGGGCGCCGGCAGCCCCTGGCAGGTGAGCAGGCTCGCGCTGACGTGCTCGGAGCCGGCGCTCCACCACAGGCTGTAGGACAGGAAGGCGTCCTCCAGCGCGTGCCGCAGCAGCCGGCTGGCGGCGCTCGGCAGGGCCGCCTCGCTCGCCTCGAGCTGCCAGGTGTCGGCGTGGCCGCCGTCGATGCCGGCGCCGGCCTGCAACTGCACGGGCGGCGGTGGCAGGCGCAGCAGGCCCGCATCGAAGCGTTGCAGGTCGAAGTCGTCCTCCAGCGTCGAGAGGGCGAGGTCTTCCATCTGCCCGAACCAGTCGTGGGCGCAAAGCAAACGGAAGCAGTCTGCATTGGCCGGCACGACCCGCGCCAGCGTGAGTGGGAAATAGCGCCCGACGCGGTCCACGCTCGGGATCATCACGCCGGCCCAGGCGTTGCGCCCGGCGATGCCGGGCGACAGCACGAAGCGCCACAGCGGACTCACCAGGTAGGCGTCCAGCCAGGCATCGCCGAGCTGGCCGCGGCTTTCCGCCAGCACTTGCTGCAGCCACCGATCCCAGGGTTCCAGGAACTGCCGTGGCAGGCGGCGATTGACGAAATCGCCCAGGGTCGGCAGCTTGCCGAAGAACCCCGGCGCGTCATCCGTGCCGGCGCGTCCGGTGGCCTTGGAGCCGGCTGGGTTCATAGGCGCTCCGGACAGCGGAAGCTGCGCAGTGCAGCGAGATGGAAGGGGTTGCGCACGCTCGCCGCCCGCAGCTCGAACTTGGCCCACATGCCGCCCAGGGCGAAGCGCACCCGGTACAGCTCTTCCTGGCCGGTGGCGCTCAATTGCGCCCGGTCCAGCAGGCGGAACCAGCCCCAGGCGCCGTTCCTGGTGTCGCCGATCTCTCTGCCGTTGACGCCTGTGAAGGCGATGCGCGCGCGCCCTTGGCCGTCGGCTGACGGCCACTGCATGGTCTGCGGCTTTGGTGGTCCGTGCTGATAGGTCAGTACCTGGCCGCCGATGTCCAGCGCGAAGCGTACCGCCTGCGGGTCCATGGTGTCGGGCGTCAGCGCGAATGCCGCCGCCGGCAGCTTGCCGCCGGTGGCGAAGAAGGCTTCACGGATGTCCGCGGCGCGCTGGAACTGCGCCAGCGCGCTGTCCGGGATGCCGACGCCGTTCGTGTTCCAGCGCCAGCGGGCGCGGGAGGTATCGGCGAAGGGCGCGAGGTATTGCTTGAAGAAGCCGTCGATGAGCCCGTCCGGGCCAAACAGCCGGCCGAAGTCCTGCAGGGTCGTGTCGCGGGTGCTGCCGCTGCTGAATGGGTAGCGATTGCCGATGGCCTCGCGGCAGAAAGGCAGCACCTCGGCGGTCCAGTGCTTGTTGATGTCCGCGCGTGCGCCGCCGGCGATGAGGGTGGCGCTGTCCTGCACCAGGCCGTCGACGACATTGGCGAGCACGGCCGGCATCTGCGCCGTCTGCTGTTCCAGTTGCTGTAGCTGCTGCCCCTCGCCGGCGGCGAGGACGCCGCGGCCGCTGCGCTGGGCGCTGTCGATGGCCTCCAGGCGCGTCTGCAATTGGCCGAGCTCTTGCTGGATGCGCTCGATCCGCGGTTGCTGGCCGCCGTCGGCGCGCACCAGGTCCCGCAGCCAGGCGAAGCGGTCGCTGACGTAGGTCTCCGGCGGCTCGCCGGCACGACCCGGCGCGGCACTTCCGGCGCTGGAGGTGGCACTCAGGGCCCGGCGCAGCTCCGCACCGGTGGTGCCGATGCGCTGGTCGATGACCATCCCGGCCCGCCGCTTGAGTACGCCGGACGCGGCATCGGCCTTGGCGTTGCCGGCATCGCCCGCGGCCGGCTCGACGCGGTCCAGCTCGGTCTCATCGGCGGCTGCCGTGAGCACCCGGCGCAGCGGCGAGCGCTTGGGGTCCGCTAGTGCCCGTGCGATGCTCGCGGCGTGCTGGATGTCCCGCGCCTGTACCACGTCGATGTCGTCCAGGAAGTCGGTCCAGTGCTCCGCGTAGTCGTGCAGGTAGCGCTCGCGCACCTGTTCGAGGAGCGCGTCCGCGTCGGCACCGTCCGGTGTCACCTCCGCATCGGGGCCATAGATCCAGCCGTCGGCGGCGGCGTCGGCGATCAGCGCGCGCACGGTCGGGTCGAAGTCTCGCCAGTACCCGGCATAGGTGTACAGCGCCGGGATGCCCGCGGTGATGGACTTGCCGCTCGGGCGCGTCAGCACCAGGCTGGCCTCATCGCCACCGGCCTCCGGGATGGTGAAGTCCGGCAGGTCGTCGCCGAAGCCGACGTTCTTGAGGCGGTCGTAGATGCGCTGCGACAGGGGACCCGTGTTCAGGATGTCGCGTGCCTGCTCGATCAGCCCGCCATCGAGGTCCAGTGGCAGCGGCACCGGCGGCTCGCCGAGCAGCGCATCCAGGTGTCCGGCGAGGGCATCGCGTTGCGCTCTGGTGGTCTCCCTCGGTACCTGTTCCAGCCAGTCGGCGGTGACCCAGTCGCGCACCATGTCGGGGTCGTACCTGTCCGGGTCGTCCAGCATCAGGTAGACGTGCAGGACTTGGAACAGGCGCTCGGAGTCGCCGGCGCTGGCGCGCATCTGGTCTTCCAGGCGCAGGATCACGCGTGGCAGCAGCACCCGGTGCAGCATGCGCCGGTAGGCGCGGTTGGCTTGGGAGCCGAGCTTGTCTCCCTGGTACAGCCCGAGGCCCATGCTCAACGGCACCGGCTTGCCGCGGTCGGCGTAGCCACCCGGGATGTCGCGCACCGCATCCAGCAGCGGCAGGACGTCCAGCGGGTCGCGGTCCTTCGGCGACAGGCTGTCGATGCGCTCGTCGATGACCTTCACGCTGTCTTCGACATCGTCCACGTAGGCGCGGTTGCGGCTGTAGCTGACGGTCCAGGCCGTGAGGGCCAGGAGCGCCACCAGGCCCAGCGCGGCGAAGGCGCCGCGGCGCAGCCATAGCCTGCGGCGCTCGAGCCGCGGGTCCAGCCCCGCCACCGGCGCCTCGGCGAAGACCACGTCGCGCAGCATTCGAGTGACGAAGAAGCTCTTCGCCGTGCCATGAAAGGGCCGCGGCCCGGCGCCGCCGACGCCGAAGTTGGCGGCGATCGCCCCGAGCACCCGGTCAATGGGCGTGCCCATCTGCGTGGCGCTGGTGAAGTAGACGCCCCGAACCAGCGGCTTGCGATCGAATCGGCTGGGTGCGAAGGCATCCTGCAGGAAGCGCTGGATGCGCTCCTCCAGCAGCGCGAACTGGCGCGGGAAGCTGAACACCAGCCGCCGCTTGCCGCCGTCGCGCTCCTCCTGCATGCGCGCCAGCAGCCGCTCGTCCAGGCGCTGCACCAGCGCGCGGTACTCCGCCGAGAAGCCCGCCAGCGGCTGGCCGGCGTCGTCGGCCGGGTCGAACGGCAGGGTGAAGCCCCAGACCTGGTGGCGCTCCTCCTGGCCCAGGTCGGCGAAGAACTCGTTGAAACCGGCGATCAGGTCCGCCTTGGTAAAGACCACGTAGATGGGGCAGCGCAGGTTGAGCTGGGTGTAGAGCTCCTGCACGCGCTTGCGCACGGCGCGCGCGTGGGCCTCGCGCTCGGTGTCCGTTTGCTGGATCAGGTCCGACAGGCTCAGTGCCACCAGCACGCCGTTGATGGGCCGGCGCGGGCGGTAGCGCTTGAGCATGCCGAGGAAGCCGGTCCAGGCGGCGCTGTCCACTTCGGCGTAGCTGTCCTGGGTGGTGTAGCGCCCGGCAGTGTCCAGCAGCACGGCCTCGTCGGTGAACCACCAGTCGCAGTTGCGGGTGCCGCCGGTGCCCTCGATGGCGTTCTTGCCGAACTCCTCGGCGAGCGGGAAGCGCAGACCGGAGTTCACCAGCGCCGTGGTCTTGCCGCAGCCGGGCGGACCGATGATGAGGTACCAGGGCAGTTGGTAGAGCCATTGGCCGCCGAGCCGGCGGCGCATGTCGCCGCGCTTGAGCACGGCGAGCGCGTCGTGGAAGCGCCTGCGGATGGTGGTGAGCTCCTCCGCCGAGGCCACCTCCGCCGAGTCCATGCCGGGCTCGCCGTCTTCGGCGAGCTGCTCCACCAGCTTGCGGTTGCGAGCGCGGGCGCGCAGTAGCAAGAGCACCTGCACGATGGCCCAGATGGCGAACAGGGCGCCGATGATCGCAAGCCGCACGCCAGACGACGCCAGCGGGTCCTTGCCGGCGAAGCCGAGCAGCGGACCGACGAACCAGATCAGCAGCGCGAGCGCGACGACGCCCAGCAGGGACAGGAACCAGCCCGAGCCCAGGAAGCGGAACCAGCCTTTCATGGTGCCACCCGCCCGCGGGCCGTGCCGCCGTGTGCGCCGATGAGCATGATCTCGACCCGGCGGTTGCGCGCATCGCGCGGGTTCTCGGGGATGAGTGGCTCGGTGGCCGCGAGGCCTTCTGCAGTAAAGCGCGCGGGCTCGCCGGTCTCGTCCACCAACAGGCGCATGACTGACTCGGCCCGCGCCTGGGACAGGGCGTAGTTGTCCGGAAAGCGCAGGGTGTGGATCGGCGCGCTGTCCGAGTGGCCGGTGACCAGCACCTGTCCGGGCAACTGCTTCAGCGCGTCACCGACGCGGCGCACCAGGGTCACGAAGGGTGGCTGCAGTTGGTCGCTGGCGGAGGCGAACATGGCGCTGCCCCCCAGCAGCACAGTCTCGCCACGCGGGCGGTTCACGACCTGGAGCCGGTTGGCGGCGACTTCGGGCGCCAGCAGCTCCCGCAAGGTCGGTGGCGGCGGCGGTGCGTCGGGTGGCGGCGGCTCGGGCGCCACGCGCTTGATGGGCTCGACGCTGCGCTCCGGCATGGGCGCCAGGCGCTTGTCCAGCGCGGCGAGCTCGAGGAAGGCGGGGTTCGAGTCGCTGCTCAGCGCAAAGGTGTAGACGGCGAACAGCGCCAGCAGCAGCAGGCCCGCCAGCCCGGCGAAGACCCACAGCGGCAGCTGGTGTAGCAGCGGGTCGCGCTGCGCCGTGACGCCGCGCCAGTGCGGCGAGAGCTCGGGCTCCGGCTCCTGGCGCTGGGCGCGGATGGTTTGATAGAGGTGCTCGCGGATCTGCTCCAGCTGCGCCCGGCCGCCGTCGCGGATGCGGTACTTGCCCTCGAAGCCCATGGCCAGGCAGAGGTACATGAGCTCCAGCAGGTGCAGGTTGCCGGCCGGGTAGGTGAGCAGCTTCTCCAACGCGCTGTAGAATTTGTCGCCGCCCCAGGTCTCCTTGTGGAAGCTCACCAGCAGGCCACGCGAGGCCCAGATGCTCTGGCTGCCCCAGGGGGTGTCCAGCACCGACTCGTCCAGCAGCGCGCACAGCATGTAGCGTGCCGGCAGGACCACCTGGTCGGCGAGACCCTTGCCGCGCGCACACTGCTCGAAGGCGCGTACCTGGCCGATGAGCCGCTCCAGCAGGCCGGTGGGGTCCGCGTGGCCGGGGCTGCCGCGAAGCTGGCCGGCGACGGTGAAGAGATCGGTGGCGCAGGACACCAGCGGGTTGTCGGTCATGGCTCCCGGCAGGGCTCCGGGCAGGGGAGCGGCGCCGGGGTGCGTCGCGCCAGGTGGCGGCATCTGTTGCGGCGCCGGCTGCGGCACGGATTGCGCACCGGATTGCGGCTGCTTCTGCCGTGGCATCGGGCGGCGGTGTCCGGGCGTCGGCCGGATGACCGTGGCGCCGGGGTTGTTTTGGGTCAGGAAGGGTTTTTCTTCGTCGGTCACGGCCTATTCCCTGATCGCCCAGAGCTCCAGTTGCAGCCCCGGAAAGTCCCCGCCCACGTGCAGGCCGAAGCCGCCGCCGGCGGTGAGCTGTTGCCACAGATCGCTGCTGCGGTCGAGCTCGAAGTAATCGAAGCCCGCGTGATACGGGATCTCCAGCGGCGGCGTCGGCAGCGGTCGCAGCGCCACGCCTTGCAGCGCGAGCTTGACCAGCTCCTGGATCTTGTCGATGGGACCGATCTTCACCTGCGTCGGGAAGCGGTTGCGCAGCACCTGAGAGGCCACCTGGGCCTGCCCGGCGAGCACGAAGCGGGCGTTGACGAACAGCGACGGGTCCTGCACGAGCGCGATACGGAAGCCGTACTTGCGCTCCTGGATCGGGATCGATACGGCGCGCTCGACGGTCTCGCGGCTGAGGTAGTCCCGTAGGCGCTCGATCACGGGCAGAAAGCTCGCCTGCAGGTCGTCGTGGCGGTAGGGCGGAAACTCCGGGGCACGCTTGGCGTCGCTGGAGAAGGTCGCGAGCTCGCCGGCGAGGGCAACCAGCCCGCGGTAGAGCAGCTCCGGATGCAGGCCCTGGGTGCGGGTCCAGTGCACCACGACGGGCTCGGCGCGGTTGATGAGCTGCAATAGCAGAAAGTCCGCCCAGTCGGAGACGCCACCACGGCCGACGCCGCGCACCCGCGCCGCGCGGGCCTCGCCCTGGCGGTGCAGCAGCCCTTGCAGCTCCTCGATGAAGTCACGCAACAGGTTGGATGCCGCAATGTCGAGCACGGGCGGGATGTAGCGCAGGTCCAGCGTCACCTTGCGGTCGGCCCGGCAGTCCAGCACCCGGGCGATGCCGCAGCACGAGAAGCCGTCGCGCACATCGCGCTCGCGGCTCAGGCGCAGGTCGAGCCGGCCGACGTTCAGCAGCGTCTCACCGGCGCCGGCGCCGGCGTTGTCCCGGACGGTCTCCTCGCCGCTGCGGTAGCGCAGCGTCGGCTCGGTGCTGTCCGTCGGGCCGCTCTGCACCGCGTTGGGGCGGGCCAGGGGCAGGGCCAGGTAGATCAGCTGGCCCGCGTCGTCCTCCACCAGGTCGAGTGGCTCCGGCAGCGGGTCCGAGGCCGGGGCGTCGAAGAGGGTGCCATCCGGCAGGATGCCGGCGCACTCGGTGACGGCGAACTTGCCGAGGTCGAGCTGCTCGCGGTCGAGGACGAGATGCTGGAGCCCCCATGGGAAGCAGGCGCGCAGCGCCGTGCGCGCATGCGCCTGGGACTCGATCCAGCGGTCATGCTGCTGGAAATGCTGGGGCTGAAGGAACATCCCCTCCGACCAGAGCACGCGGTTGTCCAAAGCCATGGTCTGCTGTCCGGCGGTCTCAGAGGGTTTGGATGCGAATGGCGTCGGAACCGACCGTCACCGACAGGCTGTTGTCCGCGTCGCCCGCGAGGGGCACGACGCTGCGCCACTGGGCGCTGTCGATGTTGCGGAAGGCGCCGAGCACGCCGAGATAGGCCGCGCCGGGGCTCAGCTCCTTGTGGATGGCCTCGGACTGGCCCGGGGCCAGGGTCATCTCCTGGCGCGACACGAGGGTATCGCCGAGGGTCGGCACTTCGTCGTTATACAAGGAGAAAAAGTCGGCGCTCTTGAAGGCGCCCGGCGACTTCAGCTCGTAGACGCGCACGACGATGGGCAAGCCGCCGGCGTTGGCGTTGCTGGCGGCTTTGACTTCGATATCCAGCCGCGGCGGCGGTTTCGGTGCCGGCGGTGGCAACGGCGCCGGCGGCGCCTTCTGCGCCTTCTTGCCACCGCAGCCGGTCGAGGCCACGGCGACGCTGCCCGCGAGCGCGAGCGTCCAGATTTTGCCAAGGAAGGCTCGGCGACTGCGATTGGTCTGCATCATGGGGCCAGGTTCTTGGGGGGCTGGAGTGGGTATGGCTTGGCCGCCGCCGATGCGCCGGCGGCCGGGATCGTCATGGCGGCCCCGCGAGCGCTTGCACTGACGACCTGCGGGAGGGCGCGCCGTCAATGCCCGCGCTCCCGGCGCGCTCGGGCGAGCAGCGCGACCTGTTCGTCGTACGCCCGGGAGAAGGCGTCGCCGAACACTTTCATGAAGTCTTCCGACGCCGCGGCGCGGATCTTGGCGTGGCGCTCGCCGAGCAGGTCCCAGCAGCGGGCCTTTTTCGCCATGGGCAGTACCTTGTCGAGACTCTTGTCGTCGAGCTCCGCCGCCAGCGCGTCCGGTGCGAAGCGCCCCAGCAACTCGTCCAGCGCGGAGCGCAGGCCGGCGATCATCGCCATTTCGTGTGCCTGGATGTCCTCGAATCCCTGCTTCGCCGCCTCCTGCGCCGGCATGAAGCCGTGCGTTTCGCGCAGCAGCAACCGCTCCAGGGCATCCTCCACCGACACCGAGAACTTGAGCGGGTTGTTCTCGGCGGCGCGGATGGTGGTGACGCCGAGGCGCATCTCGCTCTTGAACTGGGTGCGCACCATCAGGGTGGTGCTGAGACCGGCGACCAGGGTGCGCAGCAGCGCGCCGGCACCGCGCAGAAATGCATCCGGGTCCGCGACCTGGGATGCGTCGCCCGTGCCGAGGCCGGCAAGAAACGCATCCAGCGCCGTCTGCCCGGCTGCCGTCGTCGGCGCGTGCGATGCTGCCGGCGGTGTCGCGCGGCGGCCGGGCTCCGGGCGCAGTGGGGGCGTCGCCCCGGGCGGTGCTGCGTGCGCGGCTGTCTCCGCCGCCGCGTCCGGCATGGCCGTGCCAGCAGCGGCGAAGCCGTCGGCCGCCGCCGCGGGCGGGTGCTCGATGGGCGCGGGCGCCGTGGCAGCTGGTCTGGAGGGCGCGGGTTTAGGCCGGGTCGGCCGGCGCTCCGGCTCGGGCGGCTCCGGCGTGGCGGGGCTGCCGCCGCCGGACCAGTCGGACGGCTCACGCTCCGGCACCCTGTCGGCGAAGGGCACGGGCTCGGTCCGAGCGTCCGTTGTGGGTGCGGCGGGCGGCTCCTGCGCCGGTGGTTGCGGTGTTGCGAGCGGCTCGGAGGGACGTGTCACATCGGCGTCGAAACCGGACGCTCCAGCGCTGGCCGGCGGCGGCTCGATGTCGCCGAGGAGGTCGTAGTCGTCGGGAATCGGCTCGTCGCCGTGTGCGCTGGACGGCGGCTGGAAGAACACCTGGTCCACCGGCGTCGGGGTCGCTGTGGCCTCCCGGCCCGCGTCCGGGTCGGCGAGCAGGTCATCGACGCCGGGCCGTTCCGCAAACGGGTCGGCGGCCTGCTCCAGGAGCCTGCCGTCGCTTGGCTGGTCGCCGCCGCCGAGCAGGTCCAGGATGTCCGCGCCGGCGCCGGGCTGTTCCAGACCGGGCAGCAGGTCGTCGGCGGCGTGCGGCTCGGCGTGAAGTGCGCGCCCGGGCGACGGCTCGGTGAAGAAATCAAGGTTGGGTTGGGATGGCTCCGGTGCTGCCTCGGCGGGTGCATCGGCCGACGGTGCGTACATGTGCGTGGCAAAGCCCGGCACCGGTGGCGGTGGCGGCTCCTCCGCCGGTAGCTCGGCCGTGTCGGGCTCCGTGTCCTCGGCGACGGCCACGGCGATGTCATAGGGTCCGATCTGCAGCATGTCGCCGTCTTGCAGGGGCGTCGGCTGATTGCGCGGCAGCGGGTCGGGGGCGTCGTTGAGGTAGGTGCCGTTGGTGCTGAGGTCGATCAGCACGAAGGCCATGCCGCCTGCTTCCACGCGGGCGTGCAACCCCGAGACCATGCGCTCGGGATCTTCCAGCACCAGATCGTTGTCGGGATTGCGACCAAGGAGCCGGCTGCCCTCGCGGAGCTGCAGCCGCAACGGTGTCTGCGGCGGCTGCCCGGAGACGGCGGTGACTTCGAGCGTGAGATGCATGCGGTGCGTGCAGGCGCGGTCTTGTCAGGTGATGTCGGGATAGGGCTTTTGTCGAGCGAGTATAGCGAAACTCCCGATCTATTCATGCGGGCTATTCTGGTTCTCGGATGGTTATCCGACAGTGCGTCTGATTTGCTGCCGGGCGGTTATTGACAAACTTGGGTTAATTACGTTCCGCCGATTCATCGGCGCATCCGGTGCGAGGCAGGACGCGCCGCCATTCCCCTGCTGGTTTGTGGTATTGCCGACAAATTGGCCGCTTTGCGCCGAAGGTGTGCCGCCATCGAGGCGTAAGTGCCGAATTCCGCGTGGGTGGGGCGTCGGCATGTAATCTGCTTGGACCATCGGCATGGACTGCCTGCAACAACGCATCAACGAACTGCGCCCGCGCGCCGATGCCCTCTGCGCCGCCCTGCGTCGCGAGGCCGAGCGGTGGTTCGGTACCGGCGTGCTCGCCGGCTGTGTGCCGGACGGCGCCGCGTACCGCCTGGAGCGGGATGCCGCCTCCGGCGCCGAAACCCTCGTGGGCGAATGGCTGGATGCCCGCGGCTACCGCATCGGCATGCTGGTCTTCCACGGCGATGGCAGTTGCTTCGGGGAGTTCGACCTGGTGCGCATGCACCCGCGGGACCCGCGCTGGTTCGTCGAGGCGGTGGAGGCCTGGGCCGGTGCAGCGACTGGTGCAGCGGCCGATGCAGCGGCTGGCGGCGGCACGCCGCGTGCGGACCTGCGCTTGCTGGCGGCGCCCTGAGGCGGCGCCTACAACCCTAAAATGCCTCTAGCGGAGGCGAGCCATGCACGCGACACCTTACCTGGTCCTCTACCACAAGCAGCGCACCAGCGCGCGGCTGCGCTTCCTGCGTCACGCGCACGGCGGCATCTGTAGCGACGGCCCGATTGCGGCGGACGCGCGTGTCGAGGTGGGGGGCGGCGACATGCCGGAATCGGCCGGGGCAGGCGCAACGCTCAGGACGCATCCGGGCATGCTGTTGCGGGCTGCGGAGGCGGCGCTCGGCTTGCCGCGCGGCTGCATCGAGGCCGACGGCGGCTTTCGTTGCCGGGTGGTGGTGGACGGCGATCATGCCGATGTCCATCTGGCGCATTTCAGTGACATCGACCCGCCGCTGGGCGCCGCCGCGGCTGCCGGCGCCGAGTTCATCGATCTGACCGCGGCGCGTGGGCTGCCGCGGCCGGAACTGGAGTTGCTGCGCCTGGCCTACGAGCACGTGCTGGGCTGATTCGGTCGCGCCCGCCGCTGCTATGGGGCGTGCCTCAGGCGTCCTCGGCGTGGTTCGGCGCCGATCCCGCGGAACGGATGGTGGGCGGCGGCGCCGGCGGGTAATACGGGTGAGGTTCCGCGGACTCCGCCGGTTGCGCCGGCGCGCTCTCCGGCGTCGTGGCGGGTTCCGCGTCGGGCGCAACGGGCTGCTCCTGGCGTGAGCCGCTGCCGGGTTGCGTGGCCGCGGCGCCGGCATCGGCGGGGGCTGTGGCGCTTGCTCCATCACCTCCGGACGCTGCAGCTTCCCCGGGTTGCGTATCGGTGCGCGTCGCCTCCGGCGCGGTCTCGGCGGGGCGCGCGGGCGCGGAGCCCGAGCCGGACGCGTTGCCGCGCGACTTTGGTCCGGCCGCCGACTCCTTGGCGCCGGCCGCCTGCTTACCCGCTTCGGCAGCGCTCGCTTCAGTCGTCGCGCTGCCCGGCTTGCTCCCGCCCGCCGATGCTGCTGCGCCGGTGCTGCCGACGTCGGCATCCTGCATCACTTCGATCTCCGCATCCAGGGCGTCCAGCGCCGTGCCCTTCTGTGCGGCGGCGGCGGCCGCGCGACGGGCGCGCTCCTCGGCCTGCTGGCGCGCGACGCGCTCGGCATAGTTGCCGTAGTTCGGACCTTTGCCGACGACGGTGACGGCCGTGCCGGGGCTGGTGTGCGCGTACACGGCGGCGGCAATTTTCGGCGGCATCCGGATGCAGCCGTGCGAGGCGGGGTGCCCTGGCCTGGGGATCGGCCCGGCGTGCATGCCGATCCCGTCGTAGGTGAGGCGCATGAAATTGGGCATGCTGGCGCCCACGAAGCGTGCGCCGTGCGGCACCGGATCATTGCCATCCGCGCTGCCGCGGATCACCCGGCCGTTACGACCGACGATCTTGCCGTAGAGGTTGGAGCGCTTGTCGCGCGCCTTTTCCAGGATCGTGAACTCGCCACGCGGGGTCGGATGACTGGGTACGCCCGAGGCGATGGTGCTCCAGCCCACGCGCTGGTCGCCCGCGTAGAACGTCGCCGTCTGCTCGTTGGTGTCGATGACGATGCGGGTGAGCGCCTGCCCATCGCCGTCCCATTCGTAAAGCTTGCCGGGCTTGCGTACCTTTGCCGCCTCTTTTGCGCGATCGGCCTCTGCCGGCTCGGCCGTTTCGGCTGCCTTGTCGGCCGCAGCCGCCTCCTTGTCGGCCGCCTTCTGCTCCGAAGCCTCAGGCGCGGGCCTTGCGAACAGCCCCGAGGGTAGCTCGGGGAAGGTGATCTGGGCGCACCCGCCGGCGCTCAGAAGCCAGATGGCGAGAACTGATGCGCGGGTTAGGTGCGACGAGGAGAAGGGGATACGTGCTGCGGTCATCGATCGTTCCGTGGAGGGGCGCGGGATGGCGCCAACGGCGTAGGTGTATGACGTTAACGGATTGACCGGCATGGAGCAAAGGCTTGTTGCACGAGCCGCGGCGCGGCGTGGACGAATCCGTCTTGGCGGCAGGGCGCGGCGTGGGCCGGCCGCACGGTCGGCATGCGCGAAGAGCGCGCACTACGCACGGTATTATGAGTTATTCGCCGATAGACTTATCGGTGCTTCCTTCATGATGCGCACTCCGTTACGTTCGTGGCGAAATACGCCCTCCTGGTTGGCGTGGACGACTATGCTCCGGACGTCCCGCTTCCGCCCTGCACGCCGCTGGCTGCCCTCGACCCGCTGCGCGAGGTGCTGCAGTCCAGTTGCAGCCGTTTCGAGTACGTCCGCACGCTGTTCAATCCGGACCGCGCACAACTGACGCGGGCGCTGCTGGACTGGTCGGCGGCGGGCCGGCGCGGCGATCTCCTGCTGCTCTATGTTGCCGGCGCGGGTGCGCTGGATGCTGCCGGGCGTGCCCACGTGCTGCTGCCGGGGTACAACGGGACCCTGCGCCCGCCTCATGCGCTGTCGCTCGCGAACATCATGAACAACGCAAGGCTCAGCGTTTGCACGCGCCGGGTGGTGCTGTTGGACATGGGGTTCACCGCGGCCGGCAGCGCGTCCGGCAATCAGGTGGTGCTGGCCCAAGAGCGGATGAGGATCGCCGATACCGCGGTCCTTGCGAGCGCCGCCGGCGCGCCCTTCGTTGCCGATCGCGGCGCGATGCCGTCGCGGCGGCTGCTGGGTCCGTGGCTGACGGAGCGGTTGACGGCAGCCGCGCAGGGCGTCGTCACGGTCGGTGATGTCTATCAGTGGCTGCGCCAGGATACGGCACCGGACGAGCGCGTGGATGTGCCTCGATTGTGGCTGAGCCACATGGAGCGCGGGGGGCTGGTCCTGGCCCGGCATCCAGCCGCGCCGCAGGGCGCTGAGTCTGCCGAGCGCGCATGCTCCAATATGGCCGCACCCCGGATTACAAGGGGCGTCGCACGCGCTTCGTGCGCCGACGTGCGGACGCAACCGTCGGCGCGCCGGGCGCGGCGTTCTCTCGGCCCTGTCCGGTCTCGGCGCCGGGCTGACCACCGACACTATGGGCGCCTCGGCGCGCTGTTGCGGCTGCCGTTGCGGCTCCTGGGCCTGGCGCTGCTCGGGCCTTTGGCGCTGTTCATGGCGGGAGAGGATACCTCCCGGGACGTGCAAGTGGCCGCCCTCAAGGTGCTGCATCAGGCAGCGCCCCGCGTCTTCAACCGGGTCTTCGTCGATGGCCAGGTGACGCTGTTCAGCGATTCGCTGCGCAGCGGTGGCCGCGGGCCGGAGCTGGCGGCGTTGCCGGGCGGCTTCTTCCAGATGGGCTCCGCCGCCGGCGAGCCGGAGCGCCATGCCGGCGAGGGGCCGGTGCATCGCATGGGCGTCGAGCCCTTCGCGTTGGGCATCGCCGAGGTCTCATTCGCCGAGTACGACCGCTTCGCCCGCGCCACCGGCAGGCCGCTGCCGCCCGACAACGGCTGGGGGCGCGGCAACCGGCCGGTGATCAACGTCTCCTGGGACGATGCCGTCGCCTATGTCCGCTGGCTCAGCGCGGAGACCGGCAAGCGCTACTTTCTGCCCACGGAGGCGCAGTGGGAGTATGCCGCCCGTGCCGGGACCACCACGCCGTTCGCCACCGGCGGCTGCATCCATACCGAGCAGGCCAACTACAACGGCGTGTTCGACTATGCCGATTGCGGTGCCCGCACCGGCATCTTTCGGGGCCAGACCCTGCCCGCGACGGTGCTGCCGCCGAACCCCTGGGGGCTGTATCACATGAACGGCAACGTGTGGGAGTGGGTGCATGATTGCTGGCATCCCGCCTATGGTCAGGTGCCCAAGGTGGCGGCGCGCGCCGAGGACGCCGCCCTGTTGTCCAGTCGCGGCTGCGGCCGGCGCGTGATTCGCGGCGGCGGCTGGCGCTTCGAGCCGGGCTATCTGCGCTCGGCGACGCGGCTTTGGTCCGAGCCCGGGACGCGCAACAGCGACATCGGCTTTCGCATCGCCCGCGCCCTCGATTGAGTCCCGGTGACCGAGTCCCGGCAACGGCGCGCGCCGTCGTTGCGGGCAGCGGGTCCCAGTCCACCGCGACGATACGGTATCCTCTGCGGCAACCGCGCGGGCTTCATCATCGGCTCCTGTGCGCCAGCGGCCGCGCCGGCTTGTCCGGCGGCCGGGGCGCTTGCCCGCGTCGCCTTGTTTACACGAGATCCCTGAAACCCATGCAGAGCGAGTACGATCCCGGCGCCGTCGAGGCGGCGGCGCAGCAGTATTGGGCGTCCAGCCAGAGCTTCCGCGCCGTGGAAGACCCGGACCGCGAGAAGTTCTATTGCCTGTCCATGTTCCCGTATCCCTCGGGGCGGCTGCACATGGGCCACGTGCGCAACTACACCATCGGCGACGTCATCGCCCGCTACCAGCGCATGCTGGGCAAGAACGTGCTCCAGCCCATGGGCTGGGACGCCTTCGGCCTGCCCGCCGAGAACGCCGCCATCAAGCACGGCATCCCGCCGTCGCAGTGGACGCGGGCCAACATCGAGACCATGAAGGGCCAGCTGGAGCGGCTCGGCTTCGGCTACGACTGGTCGCGCGAGCTCGCCACCTGCGACCCGGACTATTACCGCTGGGAGCAGTGGCTGTTCACGCGGCTGATGGAAAAGGGGCTCGCCTACCGTGCCAAGGCGACGGTGAACTGGGACCCGGTGGACCAGACCGTGCTCGCCAACGAGCAGGTCATCGACGGCAAGGGCTGGCGCTCCGGGGCGCCCGTCGAGAAGCGCGAGATCGAGCAATGGTCCGTGCGCATCACCGCCTATGCGCAGGAGCTGCTGGATGCCATCGACACGCTGGACGGCTGGCCGGAGCAGGTGCGCACCATGCAGCGCAACTGGATCGGCCGCTCCGAGGGCGTCTACATGGACTTCGGCATCGAGCGCAGTGACGAGGTCCTTGGCATCTACACCACCCGCCCGGACACGGTGATGGGCGTCACCTACGTCGCCGTCGCCGCGGAGCACCCGCTGGCCCGTGCCCGTGCCGAGCATGACCCGGCACTCGCCGCCTTCATCGACGAGTGCCGCCAGGGCGGCACGACGGAGGCGGAGCTGGAGACCATGGAGAAGAAGGGTCACCGCCTCGGCCTCGACGCCATCCACCCCATCACCGGCGAGCCGGTGCCCATCTTCGCGGCCAACTTCGTGCTCATGGGCTATGGCACCGGTGCCGTCATGGCGGTGCCGGCGCACGACCAGCGCGACTGGGAGTTCGCCGAGCGCTACGGCATCCCGAGGAAGCAGGTGATCGTCGCGGCCGACGGCGGGGAGTGCGGCATCGATGCCGGCGCTTACGTGGACAAGGGCGTACTCGTCGACTCCGGTCCCTTCGATGGCCTCACCTCCGAGCAGGCGTTCGACGCCATCGCCGACTGGCTCCACGAGCGCGGCAAGGGCGAGAAGCGCGTCAACTTCCGGCTCCGCGACTGGGGCGTCTCGCGCCAGCGCTACTGGGGCTGTCCTATCCCTGTGGTCCACACCCCCAACGGCGGCGTTCGCCCCGAAACCGACCTGCCCGTCAGACTGCCGGAAGACGTCGTCGTCGACGGCTCCGGCTCGCCGCTGAAAAAGATGGATTCCTTCTCGAAGCTGCCCGCAGGGGAGATTCGAGAAACGGACACCTTCGACACCTTTTTTGAGTCGAGCTGGTACTACGCCCGCTACTGCTCCGCCGACTGCGACACGGCCATGCTCGACGAGCGCGCCCGGTACTGGCTGCCGGTGGACCAGTACGTCGGCGGCGTCGAGCACGCCGTGCTGCACCTGCTCTACGCGCGCTTCTTCCACAAGCTGATGCGCGACGAGGGGCTGGTGGATTCTGACGAGCCCTTCGCGCGGCTCCTGACCCAGGGCATGGTGATCGCCGAGACCTGGTACCGGGAGGACGCCGAGGGCAAGCGCACCTGGTACAACCCGGCCGAGGTGGAGGTCAGCCGCGACGACAAAGGCAAGCTCATCGGCGGCGTGCTGAAGGCGGACGGCGAGCCGGTCACCTTCGGCGGCGTCGAGAAGATGTCCAAGTCCAAGAACAACGGCGTCGACCCGGAGGCACTGATCGAGCGCTACGGCGCCGACACGGTGCGGCTCTACACCATGTTCACCGCACCACCGGAGCAGTCGCTGGAGTGGTCCGACGAGGGCGTCGAGGGCGCCGCGCGCTTCCTGCGCCGGCTGTGGACGCTGGCGGCCGGCAGCGCCGAGGCGGCGCTCACGGCAGCGGCGGTGGACGCCGCCGACGACGCCGCGGCCACCGCGCGGCGGGAGGTCCATGCGGCGCTGAAGAAGGCCCTATTCGACTACGAACGCCAGCAGTTCAACACCGTGGTCTCCGGTTGCATGACCATGGTCAACGCCCTCTACAAGCTCGATGCCGGCAATCCCGCGCAGGCCGGGGTGCTGCGCGAGGGGCTCGGCATCGTGCTGCGCCTGCTGGCGCCCATCGCGCCGCACCTGGCGCATCACCTGTGGCGGGAGCTCGGCTTCGGCGACGACGTGCTGGCGGCCGGCTGGCCGGCGGTGGACGAGGACGCCCTGGCGCAGGACAGCATCCAGTACGTGGTGCAGGTGAACGGCAAGGTGCGCGGCAAGGTGCAGGTGCCGGTGGACGCCGCGCGCGACGCCATCGAGGCCGCGGCGCTGGCGGATGCCAACGTGCAGCGCTTCATCGAGGGCAAGACGGTGCACAAGGTCATCGTGGTGCCGAACAAGCTCGTCAACGTGGTGGCGAAGTGATGCGGCCGGCCATCGCACTGCTGCTGTCGTTGCTGCTGCTGTCAGTGGGGCTGGTCGGCTGCGGCTACCAGTTGCGTGGCAGCGTGAACGTCCCGCCCGGCCTGAGCCCGGTGTTCGTGCGCGGTGGCGGGCTGGTCGGGCGCAGCGTCGAGACCCGCCTCGCCGGCAGCGGCGTGCAGAGCACCACGGACCCGCGCGATGCCGGGTTGGTGATCGACATCCTGTCCCAGGATCGCGATTCCCGGGTCGTGGCCGTGGATTCCGGCGGCAAGGCGTTGGCCTACATGCTGACCTATCGCGTGAAGTTCGCGGCGACGGATCGCCAGGGCCAATTCGTCATCAAGCCTCAGGTGCTCTCGCTCGACCGCACCTTCGACGACAACCCGAATGTCTCCGTGCTGGGCGAGCAGGAGGAGTCCGACATCATCTATTCGGACATGGCCGACGACGCCGCCGATCAGGTGCTGCTGCGGTTGCGCGCGGCGCTGGCGAATCGCCCGGCGGCCGCGGCCGCGGGTGCGGGCAGCACATGAGCCGTCCCCGCTGTCCGCGCCCGCGCCTGGATTGCCGGACCCATGCGGCTTGATCCCGCCCAGCTCGACGCCGGCCTCGAGCGCGCGCTGGCGCCGATCTACCTGATCTTCGGCGACGAGCCGCTGCAGCTCGGCGAGGCCGCCGCCGCGGTGCGCACCGCGGCCGGCACCCGGGGCTTCAGCGAGCGCACCTGCCTGGAGGCCGACGCCCAGTTCGACTGGACCGCCCTCGATCATGCCGCGGCGTCCCTGTCGCTGTTCGCCGAGCGGCGGCTCATCGAGGTGCGGCTGGCGGGCGAGGGCCCCGGCCGCGACGGCGCTGACGCCATCCGCCGCTACTGTGCCGCCGCCGCGGGCGACGTGCTGCTGCTGATCGTCGCCCCAAAGCTGGACTGGAAGACGCTCTCGTCGAAGTGGGCGCAGGCCCTGGACCAAGCGGGCGTCATCGTGCAGGTGCGCCAGCCCCAGGGGCAGCGGCTCCAGCAGTGGCTGCGCGGGCGTCTGGTGCAGGCCGGTTTCCGGCCGACGGACGATGCCCTGGCGCTGCTGGCCGAGCGGGTAGAGGGCAATCTGCTCGCCGCCGCGCAGGAGGTCGAGAAGCTCAAGCTGCTGCGCCAACCCGGGCCGTTGGACGCCGAGGCCCTGCTGGCGAGCGTCTACGACAGCGCCCGCTACGACCTGTTCGATTTGAGCGACGCCGCCCTCGCCGGCGACCGCGCCCGCACCGACCGCGTGCTGCGTGCCCTGCAAGCCGAGGGCACGGCCGCGGCCCTGGTGCTCTGGGTGTTGGCCCGCGAGCTGCGCAAGCTCGCCGCCGTCGGCTTCGCACTGGCCAACCGCGGTAATACCGCCGCCGTGCTGCGCGAGCACAAGGTTACCGAATACCGCCGCAACGAGGTCATCGCCGCCGCACGCCGGCTGCCGTTGCCGAGCCTCTGGGCGCTGCTCGCCCGCTGCGCCGACGCCGACCTCGCCGTCAAGGGCCGCTCTGCCGCCGATCCCTGGCGCGTGCTCGCCGAGATCGCCGACGGCCTCGCCGCCACGGCGGCGCGGGCGGGCCGGTAGCTGCAAGGCGCGGACTAGGCCAAGGTCACGTCGGCTTCGCCCCTGTGCGAATCGAAGACCGCGAGACGGCGGTGGAGATTCTGGAATCCCTCCTGCGCTACTACGTCCAAGGCACCGGACGCCTCGAAGAGCCCGAGGTCAGGCAACTGCTGCAACAGACATCCACGGGAGATCCAATCATGCAGACCTTCATCGACCGCTACATCGAGCAAGGCCGCGAGCAAGGCATTGAGCAAGGCATTGAGCAAGGTCGCGCGCAAGGCCGTGAGCAAGGTCGTCAGCAAGGCGAGGCCGCGGTACTGCTGCGTCTGATCGAGCGCAAATTCGGCACGCCGAGCGAGGCCGTGCGCGAGCGTGTCCTCAGCGCGGATGCCGAGACCTTGCTAAATTGGTCCGAGCGCATCCTGACGGCCGAATCTGTGGATGTCCTATTGCACTGAGTTGGCGGCGAGCACAGCCGCGGTAGACACGCCCGCGTGTGCTGACCCTCGTGGCGTTACGCTGATGCCGTCAAGCCCGGCGCCTTGACCGATTGCCCAAACGCACCCAGGCGCCTCCGCAACGCGGCCACTGAGCTCAGTGCCGATCAGTAAGCCGTCGCCGCCAGAAGCGGGAAATCCACCCCCTTCGGCTCCGTCCCCATTAACCGACCAACCCCGCGTCGAGTCCGGCGGCCTTGATCATAAGTCCGTCCACCGCCGTGGGAGCGCCGTCCCCGGCGCGATCGGCCGCCGTGGGAGCGCCGTCCCCGGCGCGATCGGCAGCGAGTCATGGCGACGACGACGCAAAGTGGTACGCTGCAACCGAGCGTAGTCCTGAGATACCCGACGACATCGAAAATGCTGCCGGTAAGCGACATGCAATGTCGTCCATAGAAGTGCATGCACCGGGAGAGGCTGGCGATGCGCAAACAGACTATCCAGTACGGCTCGCCGCTTGACGCGCTGGTCGCCGTC